>JBMNSS010000026.1:0-22710 GCA_050945315.1 Limnochordia bacterium
GCAGAGAAGAGTATATGACTGGATTTGGACGCGTTGTGCGCAACTACTTGGAGCCACTCGCCTCTCGAGGTAAAGGCGGCTGAGGGTGATGCGCAAAGGGCGGTGCAATTGGCGCTATGATTCATCGTCCTTCATTGGATAGGCAGTCATCCGGCATCGCGGCACGGTGGGATCCATGATGTCATACTCGCAATGGAAACCGGCCTTGCGCAGCAACGGGACCACCCATCCCGGACAATGCTCGCAGTAGCGCTCAAAGGGTTGGGCATCATTGTCCAAGACCTTGCTGAGACTGGGGCAACGATGCATGACCAACTCAAAACGATCAGGATAGGCCGTATTGGTCATGTCGCAATTCTCTTCGTAGGCTATGTGATCCCAGTATGCTTTCATTCCGGCCGGCCCTTGGTTGCGAAAAAGCTCCAAGCAGTGCATCTCTTGTTGCTCGGATACGAGGCGGTAATAGCTTTCCAGGGCCTTATCGCCTTGGCTGTCCAGGAACTTGAAGACCTCGTTGTAGAAGCGCACGAAATGATCACTGGGGATCATTGGCTTCACCACCATCCGCGCATGGGCGGCGTAGTATGCGTTGTATGCAGTGACCTTCTTCTATGATCGTGGTGGAGGCTTCAAAAGGCGTACCTTCGCACCAGGCCTCGTTGAGAAAGATCGTTTGATCACAAAAATACCTGGACGGAGTCAAACCCAATCGGCGCACATGGGCTACGGCAGGGCAGGCTTTTACGGTGAGAGTGACGCCCGAATCGTCCGCATCCAGTGTGTAATCGGCGTTTTCGCGCTCGAGGTAGTATCGCCAGTGTTCGATCAGTTCGCTCAGATCACCGCGCCGGAGTTTTTCGTAGATCGAGCGGTACACGTTTTGCGCCGTGGCCGCAAATACCGCTCGCAGCGCTTCTTGTCCGTGATTGGAACCCAAATACTCCAGCGTGGCATTCATGGTGCCGTGGAAGTCGGGATGCAAAGCGCCCGTGTCACGATAGCGCAGCATGGCAATCCGACACCTCCCGTCTAGTCGTTGAAGAAACCTCCCAGTCCGATCGGTTGAGGCCGGTCGGGCCGGTCGGTATATAGCCAGGCGACGGGGATCCGGGTGATGCGCAGATGCGCCAGCCCGCGGGCGCAATAGCCCAACAGAATGCTGTCATCCACAGGGTGAATGGCGATATAGCAGTACCATCCTTCGGGATTGCCCTCGAGGGCCTTGGTGTGCTGCCATGTTAGCCCGTCGTCCTTGGATATCGCCACGCTCAGCGGTACACGGCGGTTGCGCAGATGATCCGGAATACGGTCGTGGTCATTCCAGGCCAGCAACAGATCACCGGTCGGCAGACGCTTGACGGAGGCAGGTGACAAGGGCGAAGCAATGGTCGAAGGCTGCGGCGGACTCCACGTGTCGCCGCCGTCTTTGGAGAAGGAAAGGTACTGACATCCCTGATCCGTCCGCATGAACATCATGAGACGTCCGTCCATTAACTCAACAACTCCCGGTTCCTGGACGGTGATGCGCTTGCCTGTCGCATCGTATCCTTTGTGCATCGAACGACTTCTTCGCCAGTTTTTGCCGTTGTCATCTGACAGATAGCACATCACCGTTCCCAAGCGATCCGTATGCGGGGAGTCTTTGCTCGCATGAAGGCAGACCGGGGCCACCAGCCGTCCGTTGCTGAGTTGCACGACGCGGTCGTTATTGAGCACGTAATAGCCAACTTCGTCGGTGATGCACATTACCGGCGGGCCCCAACTCTCTCCTTCGTCGCTCGAAATACGCATCACCGGTCGACAGTCCCGTTCACTGTTTTTTCGCAGATAAAAAAGAGCGATTTTCCCGTTCTGCAAACGCACCAGGCTCACTGACATGACATTCATACCGCCTTCATTTTCCACAACGAGGCGATCAAGCGCGCTCCACGTTCGGCCCCCGTCGGACGAATAGCGCCCGCACAATTGCGCCGGATCATGATCACTGCCGCGACCGGCGGTGTAATGCGAGTAGATGAATAGAATGCGTCCGTCTCTGAGTGATACAAAGGCTCCCTCGCTGTTGCGCGGGTTACCGGGACTCGGCGGAAGCTCAAGAGTTCGGGTGGGAACATTTCTTTCATTGGCCTGCGCGGTGAAAAGCGAACGGAGTAGGCGCATCTTCTGTCACTCTCCTTCAACAGGACGTGTCGCCTCTATACACCTGATCTTGGGTCCGCCGTCTTTGAGGCGAAAAACGCTCCGGGCCTTGAATGGTTGTCAATGCCATACCGTGCATTCTCTTCCGTGACTGCATAGCGCTCATCCGCCTCCAAATCCTCTATAAGTCGGGCCAGACCATCGGGGTCGTGAAAAGACGGCAGAAACGGGGCCAGATCGGGCCATCTGACTCCCGTGTCGCTCTGATACAGAGCAATCCCCTGTGCCCCGTCTTTGGCCGATTGCAGGGCCCGGCGGGCCAATACGAGAGGGTTTACTCCTTTGGGATTGACTTGACCCGACCACCCGTCTTGTTGCACGGGCAGGCAGTTGCTGCTGGCAAAGACGGGTATTCCGTGCTTTCCTCCGAGCTCTACGTACGGAACGTCGCTGAAGTCATTGAACTCGGCCAACCATTGCAGCTCACTTAGGGCCAGTTCGTCGACGAGGCCTTCTTCCACCCAGCCGACAACATCGAGCCCGGCGATCAGGTTTGAGACAAATCCGTCGTTGGGCACTCTGACTTGCAGGGGCACTCGGCGGTCGAACCACAGCTCATAAGCGTTTAGCTCATCTTTAAGGCGGCGGACAAACTGCGTGATCGATGCGGCACGGAAGCGACACCATTCCAAAAAGAGCTCGCCGTCCTCAAGCCCTAAACGTCGGGGATCGACCCCACGCTCTTTCTCAAAGACGTTCACATACGTCGGATGATAGCGGGCTATAGGCGGTTGGCGGCAGAAATCAAGCTGGATACCGTGACAGCCGATGCGAACCGCTTCCATAGTGATATTGAGGCGTTCCTCCCGATACTGAGGCACGGCATAGCTCAATCGTGACGGATCGAGCCAGCCGTCTTTGCGGATTTCACACCACTGTGGATTCAGCGTCGCAAAGCGTGAGCGGTGGATGCTTCCGGGCGAATAATGCCGATTCATCGTCAGACGACCGTAGAGAGTTATGCCATGCTCATCTGCATACGATAGGGCTGCCCGGAGTTGACACTTCTCGCGAAACATGCGGTTCACCGCACGCTGTTGGACGGTCAGAGGTTCATCGTGGGAGTTGAAACCGCGGACAGTGACATCGGGCGATGAACTGTGAAATTCAACGACACCGCGTCCGAGCGCCCACACCACATGGCGGATGCCGGCCTTCAGGTGTGCTTCGAGGCATTCGGCGGCATCATTGCCCGTGGGCATGGCATAGGGGAAGTGGCCGATCCAGCAACACAGTTCGGCTGTGCCCCATACCGTCCACGGCGCGCCGGGGACGTCTTTTCGCTCCATCGGCCAGCCTCCTGACATGCTTTCATCAGAGGGAACCTATGTCTTAACAGTTCCCGGTTTAGCACAGGTGTCCTTTCTTTGTAACAACTCGGTCACTGTGAGAGGCGAGACGATGGATCCGCTTGCATGTTTCCCGAATACAAAGGAATCGTGGGATCACACCTGAAGTGATTATTATTCATAGTTTTTATGGCAGCTGGCTCAGAACGGTTGCCCGGATACTCCAATCGTGTTATACTCGAGTGCAACCCTGCTCCAGGATGATGCCTGGGGCCGTATGTCCAGAGGGAGGAGGTGTGCCAGCGGTGCGTCCTTACGAATTAGTGACCATATTCAACCCCGGTTTGGAAAGTGAAGAGGCCTATGACGCTCAAATCGGGCGTTTCGTCTCTCTTGTCACTGACCACGGCGGAGAGATCGTCAATGTGGAGAAATGGGGTAGGCGGAGACTCGCCTACGAGATTAACGGACTAACCGAGGGCTACTATGTGGTGATGCAGTTCAACGCTGAGCCGGCTGTGGCAAGCGAGTTGGAACGTGTCCTGAAGATCACCGACACAGTGGTCCGGCACCTGTTGATTCGGTTGGAGGATAACTAGGCCCCGGGCGTGACTAACACGGGGAGTGTGATATGGTATGCTAAACAGGATAGTCCTTATCGGGCGACTGGTTTCAGATCCGCAGATGCGTTATACCAGCAGCGGCATACCGGTTGCGAATATGCGAATAGCCGTGGACAGGCCTTATACGAATCAACAGGGGCAACGCGAAACCGACTTTATCGATATCGTCTGCTGGCGCGGGTTGGCAGAGACTGTGGCCAACAATCTCAGCAAGGGACGGTTGATTGCAGTCGACGGGCGGCTTCAGATCAGGCAATACGAGTGGGAAGGCCAGAGGCGTCAAGCTGCGGAGGTCTATGCGGACACGGTCCGTTTTCTCGACAGCAAGCGCGATTTCGCCGGTTCGGCACCGCCGCCGCCACAGCCGTCACGTGAATCTGACTATTTCTCGGGTTCGTCAGATTCTATGGAGTCGCCACAGTTGCCGGATTCGCCGGCGTTTCCGGAGGGTCCGGGAGCGGACGATGTCCCCTTCTGATGTGATCGTAGAGGTCCATCCGGCTCTGTCATGAGGAGGGCTCACTATGGCAAGAGAGCGCGGCAGAAGACGCAGGAAGGTCTGCAGCTTCTGTGTGGATAAAATCGAAAAGATTGATTACAAGGAGGTAGGGCGGTTGCGCCGTTTTCTGACTGAGCGCGGGAAGATCCTTCCGCGTCGTATCTCGGGGAATTGCGCACGCCATCAAAGGCAGCTGACCCTGGCCATCAAGCGGGCGAGGCAACTGGCTATGCTGCCCTACTCAGCTGATTAGTGAGTGACAGAAGAGCCTTTTTCCATAAAGAGCACTGTCGCTGCCTAACATGATATGTGTAACGATTTTCAAACGGGTTGCAGTAGCGGCCCGTTTGTCGTCTGCATGAGCTTCCTTGCGGACGAGGCAGGACAAGGCTCTTGTCTCGAGGAAATGATGGCGAGATAATAATGTCGCGAGGGGGGGGCGCATGTCCTCTGATCCTGGCGTGCCGATGGGGCGTGAGCGGCTGTTTCTGGTTTTTGCCACTCTCATCACCGCTGTCTTAGGCACGATATTCTCATCCGTACTTGTCTTAGCACCGGCGCCTTTGGCCGTGCTTTTGTATCGCCACGGGTTGCGATCCGGCATTACCGCCGCCCTTCTGTCCGGAATAGTCGTGGGCGTATTGATGCAACACCCGATACCCATGATACTGATTCTATTCATGCTGGGTTTGGGAGTTGCCCTCGGCGAGGCATGGCGTGACGGGCTTTCTTTGCAGCAGACGCTGATTGTGGGTTGGGCGGCTGCATTCTTGGCCTTCGGAGCCTTCTTTTATGTCTCGCGCCTGGTCTTTGGAGTCGACCTGCTCGATGAGACTCTGAAGCTGTGGATAGAGCAGTTGAACCGTATTGGCACGACGGCCGGTGGGGCCCTGGCCCTGTCGGAGAGAGAGCTGGCGGCCGTCAGCAGCCATTTGCGAATGGTATGGCCGGGTATGACTGCCATGTCATCCGCTTTTGTCTGTTTCGTCAACTACTGGATTGCCGGACGTTGGCTCCAACGCTTAGGAGCGAAAATCCCGTGGTTTCCCCCCTTTGGTCATTGGCGTTTCCCCTGGTATTACACCTGGGGCTATATTGCCGGAGTAGGCCTGCCTTTGCTTCCGGGAACTCTACGAACCTCGTGGTT
Organism: Limnochordia bacterium; assembly: GCA_050945315.1. Classification (GTDB taxonomy): domain Bacteria; phylum Bacillota; class Limnochordia; order DTU080; family DTU080; genus DTU080. The sequence continues at coordinate 5,758 of JBMNSS010000026.1, forward strand.
GCTGGCTTTGGCCGCCAATCTGGAGATGGTATTCCGTTTTGTCTTTGCGATTCAGGGTCTTGCCGTAGTCTGGTTTTATCTTTCCAAATGGAACGTCCGTAGATGGGTGGCTGTCACGATCACGGTGCTTTTGACCCTGCTGACACCTTTGATGGTCCTCATTGGATTGCTGGACTCGTGGTTTGACCTCAGGCGGATTGACTTGCTGTAGAGGATAATGCATGTCGAAGACAATCATCAACGGAGGGTTGAGCATGCGTGTCATATTGACTCAAGACGTGGAAAAAATCGGCGAAGCCGGTGATGTTGTGAATGTGGCGGACGGCTATGCACGCAACTTCCTCATACCGCGCGGTATGGCTGTGCAGGCCACCAAGGCCAATATGCGTCGGCTGGAACACGAAAAGGAAATAGCAGGCAAGAAGGCTCTAAAAGAGGAAGAAGAAGCCAAAGCCTTGGCTGGACGTCTGTCCGGACTGACAGTGACCATCACTGCGAAAACAGGCGAAGGCGGTCGTCTTTTTGGCTCTGTGACATCCCAGGATGTCGCTGATGCCGTGCAGCGGGCTATCAACGTGGAGCTCGACAAGCGACGCATTGATCTGGCGGAGCCCATAAAAAACTTGGGTGAGTATACGATTCCCGTCAAGCTTTACCAAGGGGTTAATGCCGAAGTCGTGGTGAAAGTGACTGCAGAGTAGTAACCCCTGGGCCAGCCGGGCTGGTCCGTGCGAAATGAAGGGGGCTACCCTCACAGAAGCCCGTTTGGGAGGAGGGGGCGGTGCCCGGTGCCGCGTAGTGCATGAGACTGTCATGGTACAAAAGGCGTAAAGCAAAGCCTAAACGTCGTCGCATTTCATCTTCTGAAAAGCAGCAGCTGATTCGGAGAGTTGACGCGCTGTACGATGTGTTGGCCGGCATCATCGGCACTGATCGGCTGGTTTTGAAAGCCGGTAAGCTTGATGCCTTGGACATGATGCGTTCACGGGATATCTATGAGCGTGTCCTGGGTTTGAAGCGCATAGTCTTCGAGGATCCGACCATAGACGAGCTGGGCGGGGACGGCGACATCCTCGAGGTGCTGGATGCCATCGAGGAAGAGTTGGCCGAGATGGTGGCCCGGCGCAGCGTGGAAGACTCTCTCGAGAGAAAAGTGGCTGTTAAGATGCAGGTGCGTCACGAGGATTATCTCAGGGAGTTGCGGATGCAGGTCCTGCGAGAGGAAAGCGGTCCTGACAACGCTCAGACTCTGCGCAAGTATGCCGAGCTGGAGAAGTTGGATCGCCGGCACCTGGCCCGCTCTGCCGCGGAGGTATTGCGGCCCGCTTCGATCGATGAGGTCGTAGGTCAGCAAAGCGCGATTAAGGCTTTGTTCGCCAAGATAGCCTCGCCCTTCCCTCAGCATGTGCTTTTGTACGGTCCGCCGGGTGTGGGCAAGACCACGGTAGCCCGTCTGGCCTTGGAGTACGCCAGGTCCTTGCCTTTCACTCCTTTCGATCAAGAGGCCCGATTTGTGGAGGTAAACGGGGCCACCTTGCGCTGGGATCCCAGGGAGGCAACGAATCCGCTTTTGGGTTCGGTACATGATCCCATCTATCAGGGGGCTCGGCGTGATCTGGCCGACACCGGGGTGCCGGAGCCCAAGCCGGGCTTGGTCACAGAGGCTCACGGAGGCGTCCTTTTCATAGACGAGATCGGTGAGCTCGACCCGATGCTACAGAGTAAGTTGCTCAAGGTACTGGAAGACAAACGGGTGTATTTTGAATCCGCCTACTATGATCCGGGCGATCCCAATATACCGAAATACATCCGCAAGCTCTTTGACGAGGGTGCGCCGGCCGACTTTCTGCTGATCGGGGCGACGACGCGCGATCCGTCGGAGATCAACATGGCCCTGCGTTCCAGATGTGCCGAGGTGTTCTTTGAACCCTTGACTACGAATCAAGTGATCACCATTGTGAAGAATGCGGCACAGAAGCTCAACGTGCGTATGGAGGAGGGCGGCGCGGAGCTAATCAGCACCTATACCGTGGAAGGACGCAAAGCGACGAGTCTGCTTGCCGATGCCTACGGAATTGCCCTCCAGCGCGTCAACGAGAACGGCGGCAATGCATCTTCGACCGAGCCGCCGGTGGCGATCATTACGCGCAAGGATGTCGAAGAAGTGGCGCGCGTCAGCCGTTTGGTACCGTATACGCCTGTGCGCGCCAGTAATGAGGCGGTCGTCGGACGGATCTTAGGCTTGGCCGTGAGCGGTTATCTCGGTTCCGTGCTGGAAGTTGAAGCCGTGGCCTTCCCGGCCGCCCAACCGGGCAAGGGGGTGCTCCGCTTCAACCAGACGGCAGGATCGATGGCCCAGGACTCAGTCTTTAATGCCACAGCCGTGGTGCGCCGGCTCACCGGTGAGAACCTGGCCAACTGGGATGTCCACGTCAACGTGGTCGGCGGAGGCCGCATTGACGGTCCCTCTGCGGGAGCGGCCGTGGTTATGGCCGTGACGAGTGCGATCTTGGATTGGCCGATTCGTCAGGATGTAGCCGTAACCGGTGAAGTCTCCATCCAAGGATACGTCAAGCCCGTGGGCGGGGTTTACGAGAAGCTTTTCGGTGCCAGACGGGCGGGAGTCGTACGCGCCGTGATACCGCGTGACAACCTGGCGGAGATACCGAATGAGGTGCCCGGTTTGGAGGTCATCTCCGTCTCTGATGTGGAAGAGATGCTGCCGATACTGTTTGAGGGCGAGCCGAAGAATCGCCCGTTGTCTCATCGTGACCAGGTAGCGGTCGCAGATGAAGCCGCGGCGGCGGTGGATTGGCCTTCATTGCCCGTACGACGCGCTCCGGGAGCTTAGCAAGGAGGGCGAGTGGTTCTGCCATGATGACGATGGCTATTGACGGTCGGACACGCGTGGTGGGGGTCTTTGGTGACCCGGTCGAGCATACGCTGTCGCCCCCTATGCAAAACAGGGCTTTTGCGGCCATGGGGCTGCCTTACGTCTATGTACCTTGGCATGTGTCAGCTGAACATTTGGCTGATGCGGTGGCTGCCATTCGTGCTCTGCGCCTGAAGGGCGTCAACGTCACCATACCTCATAAGGTGGCCGTACTGGACCTCTTGGATGAGGTGACCTCGCAGGCCCGCCTGATTGGTGCCGTCAATACCATCGAAAACCGGGACGGACGCCTGATCGGTCACAACACCGATGCCTCGGGTTTCTTGCGCTCTCTTGTTGAAGAGACGGGTGTCAACCCCCAAGGGCGGCGATTCCTGTTGTTGGGAGCAGGCGGTGCCGCCCGAGCCATTGCCGTTCAGTTGTTGTTGTCGGGAGCCCGCAGCCTGGTGCTGGCCAATCGCAGCTTGGCCCGGGCTCAGCAGCTGTGTCATTTCTTGAACGGACTGGTATCCCAGACACACGTCGAGGCGGTTGCCTTGGATACGACGTCGAAAGGCTTTTTGCGGGCCCTTGGCGATGCGGATATTCTGGTGAATACGACATCCGCGGGGATGTATCCCTATCACAATGAGCCCCCGTTGTTGCCGGGAGCTTTGTTGCGTTCCGAGCTTCTCGTCTGTGATATCGTCTACACGCCTCGGCGCACGGCGCTCTTGAGAGAGGCGGAGCGGGTCGGATGCCGGGTGTTACCGGGTTTGGGGATGTTGGCCCATCAAGGGGCCTTGGCCATTGAGATCTGGACGGGTAAGCAGGCCCCGGTGCAACTGATGATGGAGACCTTGAACGAAGAGTTGGCCGGACGGGAAGCGAAAAACGATGTATCGGAGGGTGGCTGCAATGTCAGAGATTAGCGGACAATCGCGGCAGCATACGGGCGGGGATCTTCTGGTACGTCAGGGGCGTCTTTATTCACCCGAGGGCTTTATCGACGACGCCAGTGTGGTGATAAGCGCCGGGCGTATCGCCTTTGCCGGAGCAGACCGGTCATTGCCCAAGACGTTGGAGGTACCGGGGGCCGGAAAGAGCGTTCGGGTTACTGAGCTGCCTGTCATCGAGGCCCGAGGCTGCATCATCAGTCCGGGGTTCATAGACGTCCACATGCACGGCGGGGCGGGCCGCGATCTGATGGATGGTCGTTTGGACTCTTTGCAGCAGATGGCCGCCGCCCACGGCAGACACGGCACCACCTCATTGCTGGCCGGCGCGGTTACGGCTTCCCAGGAGGCATTGGAGGCCGTAGCCCGGATGATTAAGGAGGCCATGAGCGTCTCCCGGAAAGCTGAATGGGGCGGAGCGCAAGTGCTCGGTCTGCATCTTGAGGGACCCTACATAAACCTGGAGAAGGCCGGAGCGCAAAACCCGGCGTATGTCCGCTCGCCTTCCAAGGATGAGATCGAGCGCCTCACGGATATTTTGGGTTCGGGCTTTCGTCTAATCACCTTGGCCCCGGAGGTGCCGGAGGCGTTGGAGATCATTCCTTGGTTGCGGGGGCGGGGGGTGTGCGTCAGCCTCGGTCATACGGCCGCCTCCTACGAAGTGGCCATGGAGGCCATCGCCGCCGGGGCGGATCATGGCACGCATATCTTTAACGCCATGGGACCGCTGCATCATCGGGATCCGGGCGTGGTGGGCGCGGTGTTGGGCAGCCCTGAAGTGACAGCCGAGCTGATCGCCGACGGGATTCACGTCCATCCCGGTGCCATGCGCGTTGTGTGGAGAGCCAAGGGAAGCAGCCACATCTGCTTGGTTACCGACTCCGGCATGGCCATGGATATGCCGGACGGCCGTTACGTGCTGGGTGAGCTGCCGGTGGAGGTCAAAGACGGCGTGGCTCGCCTTGTGGACGGAGGCGCCTTGGCGAGCAGCACCCTCGGTATGGACCAGGCCGTGCGCAATATGGTGGAACTGGTCGGGGTGCCCTTGGCTGAAGCGCTGGACATGGCCACGGCGGTGCCGGCCAGACAGATCGGCATGAGCGAGCGCAAAGGAACCATTCAGGTCGGCAAAGACGGCGATCTGTGCTTGTTGGGTTCTGACTTGCTGTGTGAGCAGACGATCGTGGGGGGCCGGGTATTGCCCCGCGACTGATCCGCCACCGGCGACATGCGCCTCGGTGCGGATGCCAATGCGGCACAAAGGCCATGTAGTCCAGTTCTGATGATTTGCCGCAGGCCGGACATCCTACAGTCATGTGGGTCCGCTTTGTCATTTACGGCGTCTTGGGATGGGCCATTGAGATTGTCTCAACGGGTCTGAGTGCCCTGTTGCGCGGTGATCCGCGGTTGTCCGGCCGCACCTATTTGTGGATGTTTTTCATTTACGGCTCGGCGGCGTTGCTGCTTGAACCTGTTCATAGCCTTGTCGGGCCATGGCGATGGCCCTTTCGGGGCCTGGTGTGGACGCTCAGCATATTCTCCATCGAGTATACCTCCGGATGGCTGTTGCGGGAGTTGACTGGTGTTTGCCCCTGGGATTATACGGGTGTTCGCTTCTCCGTAGGGGGCTTGATTCGTCTGGACTATGCTCCCGCCTGGTTTGTGTTGGGCCTGCTTTTTGAGCGACTGCACCGGGCCTTGGTCGTCCTCACTCCCTCCCTCATGCAACTGCTGCGTCTGCAGTAGTGCTCTTTTCCCGAAATACAGAAAGGATAACCGCTCGGCTATGGCTAACACCTGTCTCGAGTGTCACTGAAAAAGCCATAGTCGCCAAAAAGCCCGAGTCATCCGGTCTTCTTTGGCGGCCTTGGTTCGTCTTTGGAGGTGTGGCATGCCGGACGGATCGTGGGTACGCCACGGTGAACAGCTCATAGAGGAGATCGACAGGACAAAGGTCCCTGCCGATGCCTTGGCCCTGTGGTATTTGGGCCAGATGGGTTTGGTGATCAAAGGAGCGGATACGACGGTCTACATCGATCCTTACTTGAGTGATCCGTACAGGAAGGATGACGCAGGCAATTCGGTGCCCAGGCGAAGGTATCCTCCGCCGTTTGCAGGCAGTGACATACGTCACGCCGATGTGGTGTTGGGTACGCACAATCACAGTGATCACATGGATCTGCCTTCTTTGCAGCAAATCGCTTCGGCTTCTTTGCAGGCGCGCTTTGTGGTACCGGCGCCTCATGTCGACGTCTTGACCGGGGCAGGCATCGCCGATTCCCGTGTCTTGGCCGCTCAGGTGGGCCAACCGCTGAAGCGGGGACCTTTGACCATCACGCCGATTCCTGCCGCGCACGAGGAGTTGGAACAAGACCTCCAAGGTGATTACACCTGTGTCGGGTACATCTTGCAGCTCAACGGAATCACCTTGTACCACTCGGGCGATACCGTCGAGTACCCTGAGATGGTCTCCGCATTGAGCGCCTGGGATCTTGATGTGGTCTGCCTGCCCATTAACGGACGTGACTTGTTACGTCGCAGACGCAATATCGTCGGTAACATGAATTTCCGGGAGGCGGCCGATGTGGCGGTTGCCGCCGGGGCCGGATTGATCATCCCCATGCATTACGATATGTTCGCTCACAACGGCGAGAATCCCGCGTTCTTCGTCGATTATATCTATCGCACATATCCGGCTCAGCCTTTCAAGATCATGGCACCGGGTGAGCGTCTGGTCTATGTGCGCTGACATACGGATGGGAGGGAGCATATGTCTCGCCAGGGTGTGCTGGCCAAAACAGCCGTGTGTTGTCTGTGGATGGTGCTGCTGATGACAGTGTCGGTGTTTCCGGTTGCCGCAAAAACGAAGACGAATCTGCTGACTGCCGAGGAAATAGCGGATATCAGGAGTGCCCGGAGCTGGCCTGATGTGAATGTGGCGTCCGTGCTCGCTTTAGCGGATCGTTGGATGAATTACACGCCGCAAGAGTTGCGTGACAAGGTGCCCCCGGCGAGCGTGCCCCGCGCCTTTGACACGCACTTTTTGCAGTGTCCTCAACACAGCGAAGAGATTAAGGCCTTTGGCAGCTATCCGTGGATCATTGATCCGGATCAGCCCTACAAGCTCATCTGTCCGGTCGGGGGCGAAGTGTATCCGACCAATGATTTTGATCATCACCATCCCGGTGGGCCGGAAGACGTCTCGTCCGAGCCCTATGTAGATACGGGCTGGGGATGGAAAGATCCCAATCACCCGCAAAAGTACTGGTTTGTCGCCTATTACGCTCATTGGCTGTATCACAATCACTTGCGTCCGGCTGCCGTGGCTTTGGGGCAGGCCTATGTGATCACCGGTGATGCGCGCTACGCCACGCAAGGAGCCGCTTTGCTGGATCGCATTGCCGAAGAGTACCCTGATATGGACCACGTCAAGCAGTCTCGCTACGGTACTGAGATTCAGGTGGGCACCTATCAGGGGCGCATTCTGAACTGCATTTGGGAGACCAGTATGGCCCGTGATCTGGCCACCGCCTATGATTACCTTTACGAGGGGCTGCAGGGCAATCAGGCCCTGGAGGAGGCCACCGGTAAGAGCATCGCCGATATTAAGGAGAACATTGAGAAGAATCTGCTGGAGAGTGCTGCCCAGTCCATTTACACCATGGATGGGCGAATCCGCGGCAATTTCGGTATGCACCACAGTGCCCTGGCCACCTTGGCCATCGTTCTCGACAACGAGAATACCGATCGTTATCTGGACTTCGTGCTCTATGCCACGGGGATGGGTTCATATCCGTATGAGGGGATCATCATGGGCCTATCCAATCTTATCTATCGGGACGGGGCTCCGTTTGAGAGCTCGCCCGGCTACAACTCCCTGTGGATCGGCCAGTTTAACATGGTGGCCGAGCTTTTCTTGCGCCGGGGTATCAACTTGTATCAGGACTATCCCAAGCTGAAGCGACTTTTTGACTACCCTCTCCGGATTGTGATGGCCGAGAAATTCTCGCCCAACATAGGGGATGAGGGCAGCGTGAAGGCCAGGGGAATTACGGGGTGGCGATCCTCTACGTACAAGACAGCTTTCGAACAGTGGGGTGACCGGACCTATCTGACGGGCACCCCGCAGACGACGGCAAGCGACAACATGAGCGCTTACGGGCTGGCCATGTTGCGCAGCGGTAAGGGCTCACAGTCCGCCGGGTTGAGTCTGTACTACGGCCCTGCGGGAGGGCACGGTCATTATGATCGGCTCAACATAGAGCTTTTCGCCAAGGATGAGCGTCTGTTGCCTGATCTGGGGTATCCGGAGTACATGAGCGGGTTTCACAAGAAGTTGGCGGGCTGGACCGCTCATACCGTCAGTCACAACACGGTATTGGTCAACGAACGGAGACAATTGAACAAAAATGGCGGAAGGCTGCAGCTTTTCAGCGGTTCGCCTCAGGTGCAGTATGTGGATGTCCGGGCCGAGGAGGCCTATGAGGGTATCACGAGCCGCTATCAGCGTTCCGTGGCCATGATCAATCCTACTCCCGCTGAGGTCTACGCAGTCGATGTCTTCCGCGTGGAAGGCGGGTATCAACACGATTACTCCATCCACGGCCCTGACGGTGAGTTCTCCGTGCAAGGACTCGAACTGACTCCGCCGCGCACTGAAGGGACGTTGGCAGGGCCGGACGTGCCGTTCGGTTATCTCTACGATGCTCCTCAACTGGAGCGTCCGGGCTACACCGGAGCCTATGGGAGCTATCAGGGGAGTGGCTTTTCCTACCTGCGTACGGTGCAGGCGGGTGCGCCGGAAGGCCTATGGCACGCCGACTGGGCTCTGGGGTCAAGAAAGGGTATTCGTGTCAGCTTTGTACCCGAGGCGGGCACCGAGGTCCTCGTCGCCGACGGAGAACCGCCGCAGAACAAGGCAGGTAATCCCCCTGCGCTGAAGTATGTGCTGGCCCGCAGGAAGGCGGACGGGGCGAATCTGGACAGCACTTTCGTCACGGTCTTGCAGCCTTTTGAGGGAGCCCCGTTTATGGAGGATATCAGGCGGATGGAGCCGGCGGACGGTGATCACGGGACCGTGGTAGCGCTTCAGATGAAGCATGCCTACGGCGAGGACTTGGTCTTTCAGTCCGTCAGCGAAGCGGATACCTTTGTCGGCATCGACGGTGCTCGTTTCCAAGGTCTGCTCGGTGTTCTCTCGCGGACTCCCGGAGGCATGGTGAACCACGCCCAGCTCCTCGGCGGGGGCACGTTGCAGGACGGGGATTTCCTTCTCGAGACCGCACCGTCCTATACGGGCGGTGTCTTGAGCGTAGACTACACTGCCGGTAGCTTTATCGTCGAACTGGACGATGAGGTCCCGGCCATGCCTCAGGGGCTGTCGTTGGACGGTCAGCGCATAGTCATCTCCAATGAACGTCATGCCACGGAGTTTTTGGTCAACCGGGTGGAAGCGCTAACCGATCGGCAGTACAAGATCACCTTACAAGAGCCCATGGATTTGACGGGTCAGGGAAGAGTGATCAGCGTTGCACCGCAGGCCATAGGCACCGATACTCCGCTTCCTCTCGCTAACCACTACGTCGGCCAGCAGGTGGTCAACCCGACGAGCGGGCAGGCTGTACGCATCGACAGTGTCTCGGGAGGCAATTTGCGATTGCATAAAGGCGAGCATGGTCTAAGGCCGGGGATGATGTTTCACATCTATGACTTCGGCGCCGGTGACCGGTTCCGCATCGCAAGTGCCGCCCGTCTGCACCGAACTGAAGGCGACGGTCTATACGAAGTCAGCAGCAATACCACCGGACGCCTGATACTGTGGGACGGACGGGAATGGCGTCTTGAGCCGGGGACCTTTGAGCTGCGGGTACCCACCGTCGCCGTAGAAGTTGTCTCGCCGTTGTATGATGAACAGGTCAGCGGCGTGGTCCAACCGGAGGTCAAGTTGCAGATACCGCCCGAGCTGGAGTTGTCTCACATAGAGATCGGCTTTGCCGGTCAGTCCGTCTACAGCGCTTCGCGGCTACCGAGCCGTGATGAGTTGAGCTTTGATTCGACTGCCGTTGAAGACGGCCAAGCTACGCTGAGGATAGCGGTCACGGATTCGCTCGGCAAGACCGTCGTCAAGACCATGCCGTTGCGGGTCCAGAATTGGTGGGATTTCGTCGCCGATTTCTGGGAACCCACCGCCGGCGGCTGGTTCGGTGATATCGATTTCAACGAAATCTATGATCGCTCAGCCGGCTGGACTTTCGTCAAAGATGACGCCGAGGCTTTCCATGATGATCCGCATCGTATGACCCGCGTCGGCTCCACGGAGGAGTATCTGGTCTGGGAAAGCCCGGCACTGCATAGCTTCGAGGTTATCGTCTACGCAAAAGAAGCGTTTGCTATTGAGGACATCGAGTTTGCCGTCTCCGGTGACGGTGTACGGTGGGAAGCCATACCCTATCGTCGGCACGAGGGGCCCGTCTCTGAGGCGGGATGGCAACGCTTTGAACTGAGCGGAGAGCAGATACCGGATGCGAACACCGGATTCATACGCGTGCTGATTAAGGCCGGGGCACCTGACATGCAGTTGGGCCGTATCAGCCTGAGGGGACAGCATCTCTAGGACAGGGAGACGAAAAGAGGGTGATGCCATGCATATCAAAGAGTATCTGAACCACGTCGCTGAGCAGATCACGGCCAATTCACTTACCCAGTTGCCGCCGGCCTCCGAATGGGAGGAGTGGCGGCGTAAACGGCAGCAGCGTTATTTGCAGATGATGGGATTGGATCGTCACTTGGCCGCCCCGCGCACACCTCTCAATATCCAGGTGACGCAGACCCATCAGAGAGACGGCTATCGTATCGAATGCTTAAGCTATGAGAGCCTGCCCGGTCTCATCGTGGGGGCCAACCTCTATATTCCCGACGGGGCAGTCAACGCTCCGGCCATCTTGTATGTCTGCGGGCATTCGCGGTGGCAGAAGGCTTCGCACTATCAAGAGCATGCGCGGCGCTATGCGCAGTTGGGCTTTGTCACATTGATCGTGGATACCATCGAATACGGAGAAGTGCGGGGTTATCATCACGGCACCTACAGATACGGCGCCTTCCAGTGGGCCAGCCGGGGCTACACACCGGCGGCCGTGGAGGTCTGGAACGGCATCCGTGGCATCGATCTGTTGAGCGAGCGTCCGGAAGTCGATGCTTCGCGCATCGGCGTGACGGGGACATCGGGAGGCGGAGCCATTACGTGGTGGCTGGCCTGTGCTGACGATCGGATCACGGCGGCTTCTTCATCCTGCGGTACAAGTACCATCGCCGCTCATGTCCGGGAGCGGACGATTGACGGGCACTGCGACTGCATGTTCCCCATGAATCCCGAGGGTTGGTCACTCATTGATTTTGCCGCTTTGGTGGCGCCCAGACCGATGCTGATCGTCTCCGCGGATCGCGACGGAATCTTTACGATTGACTCCATCAACGATTTTCGCCAACGTCTGGGGAAGGTCTATGAGCATCTTGGAGTACCGGAGAACCTGGACCTGTTTACCTTCCGGGCTCATCACTCCTATCAGCCGATGTCGCGCCGGGTGACGTTTCAGTGGTTCTTGCGCCATCTGGCCGGCAAAGATCTACCGCTTGAGCAGATCGCGGATATCGACGGTCATGTGGAGGAAATGAGCACGTTGGAGGTTTTCGGCGGTGCACTGCCGGCGAATGACCGCTCAACTACGGTGCAGGATTGGTTCGTACCGGCGGCATCGGCCCCGCGGATCGAAGATGCCGAGAGCTTGAAAAAGGAGCGCGAGCGGGTGGTGGCCGCTCTCAAGACGGAGACCTTCGCCACCTTCCCCGATCCGTTGCCGGATCCGCAGCCTCGGGTGGCCATGGAGGCCTTCACGGGCGATGGACACAAGTATGTACATCTGCGCTATACGCCCGAAGAAAACTGGGAACTGGCCGCGGCGTTGTACAGGGCGGTGGACCAAGAAGACCTCCTGCCGGTCGTGGTCGAACTGGCCAATGCGGATGATCGTGATCGACTGCCCGCGCAGCGGCTGTCGGCCGTGTGTCCGCGGCATTGGCTGCGAGCCTATCTTTACCCGCGAGGCACGGGTGAGACGGGCTGGAACCCGGCTTTAAACTGGCACCTGCGTCGAGCCGCGGCATTGACGGGAAGGACTTTGGCTTCGCTGCGCGTGCTTGATGTTCTCCAGGGCCTGCGGGCGCTGAGAAGCCAACCCGGGGTGGATCCTGCCAGACTCTACTTGGCTGCTCGTGGGGAGATGGCGGCCGTAGCCCTATACGCGGCATTGCTGGACGGGAATCTGGCGGGAGTGATCCTGCGTGATCCGCCGGCGACTCAAAACGCGCCGGACAGCGATGTCGGCGTGGGGCCGCTGGTGGAGATGCTACACTGTTTGCGCATCACGGATTTACCGCAGGTGGCCGGGCTCTTGTGGCCCGCGGCATTGGTCTTTGTGGGTCCGCGGCCGGAAAGCTACCTGTGGGCGGAGGATCTGTATACTCGTCTGGGTAGGCCGGGAGGTTGGTGGAATCTGCCGCCATACAGTGCGACGTGGAACCCCGGTGGTGACACCGAGGGATAAGGGGGATCGATATAGGCCGGTGACGCGGGGCGTTCGCCGACTGACTCCCGTACCGGGGGGGTGGTTCTACGGAAAGTGCTGTCGGACGATCCGTGCGTCACCGACATAGTCTGAACAGCTTGTACCACCTCCCCGAACCCCCTGACGCCAATCCAGTGTCGGGTGGCATCAGAGACCTATCGGTTAAATTCTAACAGGACCTCCGGATTTTGGGAGTGCGCCGGACGGATGTGGGGCCAAAATGAGACCGCCTAGGGCAAATGGTCCATGCCCCGGGACAGGGTCAGAAGACCCCCCATTACACTGGATGTATGTTAAGGAGGGATAGCCCATGGCTGCCTCAAGACGCGATGTGAACTACGACGAAAGCAAGGTGCCTGCGTACACGTTACCGGACTGTCTAACGCTCAGCAACGGTGAGCCGGTGACGGACCCGGAGACTTGGCACAAGCGGCGTCGGCCTGAGATTCTGGAGTTGTTCAAGACACACGTGTATGGGAAAGTGCCGGGACCCCTCACCCGATTCTTCTATGAAGTATTCGAAGAGGATTCCAATGCTCTCGAAGGTCAGGCCGTGCGCAAGCAGGTCCGGATCAGCTTTACGGGTGAAAGCTCAGGACCGGGCATGGAGATGTTGATCTATTTGCCCAAAGAAGCGAAGCAACCCGTGCCGTTTTTCTTGGGGCTGAATTTCCACGGGAATCACTCCATACATCCGGATCCGAAGATCAAGTTGCCGGATGGCTGGATGCGTCCGAGGGAGGGTGTGGTTGACAATCGGGCTACGGAGGCCGGGCGGGGATTGTCGGCCGATCGCTGGGCGGTAGATCTGATTCTCTCCCGCGGTTACGGTTTGGGGACCGTCTATTACGGTGACATTGACCCGGATTACCACGACGGTTTTCAAAACGGCGTGCATCCTCTTTTTTACCGGGAAGGACAGACCGAGCCGGAACCCGACGAGTGGGGCGCCATCGGGGCTTGGGCCTGGGGCCTGAGTCGGGCCTTGGACTACTGTGAAAAAGACCCGCAGATTGATGCCAAGCGGGTCAGCGTCATGGGACACTCCCGACTGGGGAAGACCGCCCTGTGGGCCGGAGCTCTGGATGAGCGGTTTGCTTTGGTGATCTCCAACAACTCAGGGTGTGGCGGGGCTTCGCTCAGCCGCAGGCGCTTCGGTGAAACCGTGGAGATCATCAACAACGCTTTTCCTCACTGGTTTTGCCGCAACTTCCGTCACTATATCCGGCGTGCGGATGAGTTGCCCGTGGACCAACACATGCTGATTGCCTTGATAGCCCCCAGGCCGGTCTATGTGGCCAGTGCCGAAGAGGATCTATGGGCGGATCCTCGGGGCGAATTCCTGGCGGCGTTGGGGGCTGATCCTGTTTACCGTCTGTTGGGTACCGACGGTTTGGCTGCCACTGAGATGCCTCCGGTGAACGAGCCCATCCACAGTAGGATCGGCTATCATATCCGCACCGGACGGCATGCCGTGACCGAGTATGATTGGCGGCAGTACCTGGATTTTGCCGATCGTCATCTGTCAGCGGAGTGATCTTAGGCCACGAGGTGAGATCGGTCTGGCACGAAACCCCCGACAGCGCATTTGCTGTCGGGTTTTTTCGCGGGTGATCACTGATCAAAGGCCAGGGCCGCCAAGATCCTGGCGGCGGTGACCGTCTCTTGCGCCGGTAAGCAGGTGACCAAGCGCTTCTGAGGATGCAAGAGCTTAGGATTGACCGCTGCCCATTCGTCAAGGAAGCCCGTTATTCGTTTCATGACGGCCCGGGCTTGACAGAGCCTGGCCCCGATCAATATGACAAGGAAGTCACTCGCGTCGGTCACTGCCAGCAGATCAGTCATGCGACACAGACCTCTTATCTTGCGGGCGACGGAAGCCCAGAGTCTGGGGTGGACAAGGCGCAAGGGACGACCGCTGACCGTGGGTACGCGCAACAAAGCCACGCTGAGGGGCAATCGCTCCAGCCGACAAGTGTCAACCGCCTGTTCGAGCAGTACCTCAGTCGCTTCGGGATCCAGTGACCCATCATCGGACGATTTCTCTTTGACAAGAGAAATCGCGGTCGAGTTGGTGCCGGTCCCCATCTGAGGCACCAGACAGGCTACTATGGCAGGTTCATCCGCGAGGGTAAACGGGTACCATTTGATGCCCACAGTGCCTGAAGGGGCATCGTAGGTCATGAACCTGGTGTCATTACCCTCGCAGGAGAGCAAGTTCAACAAGGCGGTGCCCAAGTCTCCCGAGGGGAGTCTGGCGGGGTAGGCAGCGGGTACCGGAGTACCGAAAGTGTGCCAAAAACAGGGCGTGGCGGCGATTACATGACCCGGTCTTTTTAAGACCACCGTAGTCATGGGTAGAGTACCGACCAATTCCTGTGCCGAGAACTGAGTATCCAGTTCAATGCCCTCCTTTTGCCCCTGAAACAATGAAGTTTAGACTCAAAGAGCAGAAATCCTGCCGGTTGCTAACTCAACCCCAGAAGCAGGCGCGCCGTCTCGAAGTATATCAGCAGGCCGACGGCATCACTGATGGTGGTGATCAGCGGCGATGAGAAGACTGCCGGGTCAAGACCGAATCTCTGCCCGATAATCGGCAGTACGGCTCCGATGGTCGAGCTGATCAGCACGATGGCACTGAGACTGATGGCTACAGTCAGGCCCAAATCGGCGGGGGTGCCGATAAGCAGAGCTCTGGCATAGGCAAAGATGCCCAACGTAGCGCCCAAAAGGATCCCCACTCGCGCTTCCCGCCAAATCACTTTGAGGAAGTGCTGTGAATCGACCTCCCCCAAAGCCATGGCGCGGATCACCAAGGTGGAGGCCTGCGAACCGGCATTTCCGCCCGCGTCGATCAAAAGAGGTATGAAAAACGCTAACATGATGACCTCATTCAGCAGATGCTCGAAGCGGCTCATGATGCTACCGGTGAGATACCCGGTTATCAAGAGCACGAGAAGCCAGCCGATGCGCTTGCGATACAGCTCCTGAAGAGGTGCTTTAAGATACGGACTGTCAAAGGGAGAGGTCCCGCCCAAGCGCTGAATGTCTTCCGTGGCCTCTTCTTCCACAACGTCCAAGATATCATCGGCGGTGATGATGCCCACCATGCGTCCGGCCCGATCCGTAACGGGCAAAGCGGTGAAGTCGTACTGACTGAGCAACCGCGCCGCTTCTTCTTGGTCGGAATCGACAGGGATGGAGATGGTCTTCGTGACCATGATCTCCGCAACCGGCGTTGTGGGCTGAGCCAGGATTACCTCCCGCATGGAGGCTACCCCCACCAGGCGGCCATGATGGTCGATGACATATACGTAGCCGGCTTCTTCCACCGTCTGTCCGACTTTGCGGAAATGGGAGATCACTTGTTCAGCGGTCCATGTGGCTCTGACTGACAGGTAGCTAACGGTCATCAGACCACCCGCGGATTCGGGTGGGTAGGTCATCATTTGTCGGATGTGGTCTAGGTCTTCCGGGGGAAGACGTTTGAGGATCTCGTTGGCC
This sequence comes from Limnochordia bacterium, assembly GCA_050945315.1. GTDB lineage: Bacteria > Bacillota > Limnochordia > DTU080 > DTU080 > DTU080. The sequence goes on from JBMNSS010000026.1 coordinate 21,711, forward strand.
TGTAGGGGATGAACGGCCCCGAGTAAATCGACGAGGGAGTCACTGGCCATTTCAGCCAGAATGGCGCGAGCCACCCGTTCATCGACGTGATCGAGCAGTCGATACTGCTGCTCGTATTCGAGATGGCTTAAGACCTCGGCAGCGGAGACTGCAGGAAGAAGTGTAAGAAAAGACAGTTGCTTGGGATCTTCCAGCCCGTTGAGCACGTTGGCCAAATCGAAGGGCTGGAGTTCATTGAGGTATTCTGACAGGGTGGTCTTCTCAGACGAGGAGTTCTCCCCGACTGCAGAATCCAAGAGATTGTCGACTGTGGCAACAAGGGCATCAAGATCCAGTGTCTGTTCGAGCACAGGCCTCTCCTCCGTTCTGACTGATGAGGTCGAGGCCACGGCCCGTAAGCCCTTGGCTTATACGGCTGACGGCTCTAGAGGCACGCAGGTCGATCTCATCATGACATATTGTGTGGCATAAATCGTCCGGCAACTACCAGGACCGGCTTCCAAAGCTCAATCTCCCCTTTGTGGCCTGAGTCTGTCGGCCTTCCCCAGTATAGTACATTACTCTCCGTTTGGCACTTCTGCGGGCAAAAAACATACTAAGAAATCACCTTTGACAGACGGCCGGGTCTGTCGTCCGTCCTGGGGCAGCGTTTTTTTCCTTGTGGATACGGACGATTGAAGGAGTTGGAAAGATTATGCCAAACAAGGTGGTAGCATGGCTCGAGATATGTGAGGTGTAGATCATGAGGCACATCAAGCAGCAGCTTCTGCCAATTGAGCGGCTCACCCGTGAGCCTGGGCACTATTTCTTTGGTTACTACGATCTGCAACCATGGAGCGCCGACGGACGTTTCCATCTGTGTCATCGTGTCGGTTTTCGCGACCGCATGCCGACGGGAGCCGATCCCGCCGAACTCGGTATCATCCCGATGAACGGCGAGCAGCAGTTCATACCCTTTGCCAGTACGTATGCGTGGAATTTCCAGCAAGGAGCCATGTTA
>JBMNSS010000027.1:0-22637 GCA_050945315.1 Limnochordia bacterium
CCTTCGGCTTCCTTCAGACCCCGCCGTTACCGGCGACGCCCTTGCCTACGGGTTGTTTTCCCACTGGCAGGTAACGAAGGTTTCTTTCAACCTTCCGGCTCGGCAAGCATGCCGGGCACACGCAGAGCCGCCCGGTTACCAGCCCGGTACCGGGCGGTTCCCATTGGAAGGCTGGTTCTCTTTTGGCATGGTCAGCTATCACGTTGTTGACATGCGGTCGCAATCATGCGTTGCCATGTGAAGATGGCCAGGGAATGCTCACCATCAGGACCCCAAAGACTCGTTGTGGGGATCGCCCGTCACAAAGACGGCTTGCCAACTTCCCCCGGAAAAAAGCTACCATCGGGCATACCCTCGAACACACGGCGGCGGTCATGGGGCGTTCGCTCCGAATCCGATAATACCCAGTAAGACCATTTCGCGCGCGTGCGGGGGAGACATCGGTCCTGAGTCATGGCGGCCCGCCACTCGGGGCAGGCACATCACACTGAAACTGTCGCCGGTGACAATCAACGTTTCTCGTCGTGCCACCGACAAAAGCCTCAAACGACAGAATCATCAAACGAAGATCCGTTGGCAGCCGCAACGACATGGATACAACAAGAGGGGGCTGGCACACAACGTCTGGTGCGAGCGCGTCGACCGGCCTTGTACAGATATTGACAGGATCCTCCACCCGCCCCTCCTTTGGCGACGAATCCCTGTCTCGGTTTGCATTCGGGTATGCTCGGAAAGAAAAGACGCTTGCTACCAGGATGTCAGCAGAAAATGCCAAATATATCTGTATGACTTTCACTAACAGGGCCTCAGTCGTGCCCTGCAGTATGCTGCAAGGGGATGAAGAAAAGATGAAGCAGCTGAGGGTGTGTATTCTGGGACAAGGCCGAAGCGGCCGAAGCATTCACGGAAGATATCTGATGACCGATAAGGATAGGTTCAAGATCGTCGCTGTCGTTGATCCGCTTGAAGAGCGGCGTCAGTGGGCCGAAGACAAATACGGATGCGTCACGTACAGTGACTATAAGGCCATTTTCGACCGCGATGATCTGGATCTGGTGATCAATGCCACGCCGAGTCACTTACACGTTCCGATTTCTCTCGACTTGCTGAATCACGGTTTTAACGTCTTGTGCGAGAAACCCCTGGCCCGCAAGGTCGAAGAGGTTGATCAGCTCATCGCCGCGTCGGAGAAATCCGGTCGGATACTGGCCATTTTCCAGCAGTCAAGGTACGCTCCGTACTTCCGGCAGGTTCGAAAGGTCATTGACTCCGGGGTTCTGGGCCGCATAGTGCAGATCAGCATCGCCTTTAACGGTTTTGCAAGAAGATGGGACTGGCAGTGTGTTCAGGCCAACTACGGCGGTAATCTCCTCAACACGGGTCCTCATCCACTCGATCAGGCGCTCCAGCTCTTTGGCACGGACATGATGCCCAACGTACTCTGCTTCATGGACCGGACCAACACGTTCGGTGATGCCGAAGACTATGTAAAACTGATTCTGCACGGCAAAGATCGTCCGATAATTGATCTGGAGATCTCATCATGCTGTGCATATCCTTCCTTTACGTATAACGTACAGGGCACATACGGCGGTCTCAAGGGTACGATGAGAGAGATGAACTGGCGGTACTATCGTCCCGAAGAGGCTCCTGAACAGCAGTTGATCACCACGCCGCTCTCCTCGGAAGACGGAGCTCCCGCCTATTGCCGTGAAGAGCTGAAGTGGCACGAGGACTCATGGCAGGTCCCGGAAGAACAAAAGGACCTCTTCAGCGTGATCTCCGGGGGCTTCTACAACATGCTCTATAAGGTCTTTACAGAAGGAGCTCCTCTTGAAATAACGCCTCAGCAGGTGCGTCAGCAGATCGCTGTGATTGAAGAGTGTCACAGGCAGAATCCCCTTTCGCGCCAGTATCCTCCGTCATTCTGACATTCCCCGTGATACGACGGATCGAACGACCTTTTGCAACAAAAAGGGGAGGCGCTCGCCTCCCCTTGCCCATTCATTGCGGCGTTGCAGATCCTATCGGTGCTTGGCTAATTCTACTTCTGCGTTACGCTGATGCCGGAGAAGTCCGCCGCGGTGCCGTTGGTGCGCAACGAGATGTACGATCCGCTCTGGAAGGGAGCAGAATCGGTATAAGTGCCCACGAGCTTGCCGTCGCGGAAGATCTCCATCAGGCCGGTCTTTGTATTGAAGACAACTTTGTAGGTAAATCCATCGCCGGCGGATACCACCGGGGTGGAATAGTCGTTGACCTTGACCAAAGAGCCTCCCGCGGCCCTGTACAGACGGATAAACTCCTTGTCCTGGAAAACGAGATACGAGTTACCGCGGTTGTTGCTGGTGGCCTCATTGGCGAGGATGTGCATGCCTGCCGCCGGTCCCAGGCTGAAGGTTGTCGCGTTGAACTTGACGGTCCACTCGTAGGTCAAGACCTCGCCGGACTGAGATACCGAAGCATAGGCGTTCGTGTTGGCGCTGCTCATGTCGGTGTTCTTGATCACGCTGCCTTCGACACTCCACGTTCCCACTGCCGATTTGAACTCACCGGGTGCGATCTCAGCGGCCAGTGACTGAGCGGATACGATCAAACAGGTGATGATCAGAATCTGTAACACCTTATTCCCGAGCGTAGATCTCATCAAAAAATCCCCCTTTATGCATTATTATTACTCTCACTCCATGATTCGCTCTGAGCGAACCGTCTTCCTTCTTGCCTGAAGCAGGGCGGCAGGTATCCACATAAGCGACAGCGAATGACTATAGTGCTAATTTAGGCATTAGACCAGCATGAGGAGGGAAGTTGCCTTATGACCAAGAAGCTGAGACCTTTACATTGGATGGGAGCCATTTCCGTTTTGTCTCTTGTAATATCGTGCCTCTGGGTAGGCTTCGCAGCCCCTGTCACGGTCCAGATGATTGAGTTTGCTCGGGTGGATGAAGCCGAGTGGCAGCGGGCGGTCGTTGAGCGTTTCAACTCTTCGCAGAAGGAGATCGCCATTGAGCTGATCAGTCTTGCCGGCTCAAACGTCCACACCAAGCCGTTGACAATGATCGCCGCCGGAGCCCCTCCCGACATCTCCTACAACGACCCGTATCGCATTATTGAGTGGACCAATCAGGGGCTCGTGATGGATATTACACCCTATCTCACCCGTGACCGGGCAGCTTTCGCCGAGTTCTTTGATCCCCTTCTTGATCTGTACAAAGTCAAGGACGGTAGGTATGGAATCCCCATCGACTTGCAGGTGCAGGGCTTTTTCTACCGCGAGGATTTCTTCGATGAAGCCGGTGTGCCCTATCCGCGGGAAGGCATGACCTGGGATGATATCGCCAGGATTTCTCCGCGTCTGGTGGTCCAAAGCGGGGACGGCGTCATCACTCGCTACGCCATACGCTTTCCGCAGTTTTGGCACTGGTGGTCCATTCTCTGGCATTACGGGGCGTCGTTTTTCGACGACGAGTGGAATCCCCAGCGCTTCGTGGGTGACAGCACTGAGATGCGCGCCGGCCTAGAATATATTCGCAGCATGATTCACGACAGGCAGGTCATGTCACCCAGGACCATATCGGGAACGACCGCCCCTAACTTGGTCATGACTGGCAGTATAGCCATGGCCATCGGTAACTCGCTTTACATGCAAGAGATGGTCCGGCTCGGACATGAGAGACCATGGGACGTGACGCGCCTGCCCCAAGGTCCTGCCGGCAACAATGTCGCCTGGTTTAACTCGCTGGGTTGGTTTATCATCAGCACGGCCAATCATCCCGTTGAGGCATGGGAAGTCATCAAGTACTTCAGCTCCGAAGCCAGTATGCGTCTGTGTGTAGAGATGCGCGGCACCATGGTGCCACACAGGCGGGTATCTCAGACGGTTTGGATGCAGCAGTGGGAGTATCCCAGGAATCGCCGAGTCTTCCTCGATGCCATCGGCACGGCACGCGGCCTGCCTGCTGTCTACGGTGAAGGCATACAGGCTATTGTAGACGGAGTCAATGCCATAGCAGACGGTCGCAAACCCATTCCGCAGGTTATCGCTGACTGGGATGTGCAGCTGAACAACTGGCTTAAAGATCCGAAGTGAGACAGATGGCTGAAGCCTGAAGTCGACTACGTGAACACCGACGCTGCGCGCGATGCGCAGCGTCACTGTTGTGTGCCCGGCATGTCTGCTGAGCCGGAGGGCTGAAGGAAGCCCTCGCCACCCAACCAGCAGCGGGAAGGCAAACCGTAGGCAAGGGCGGTCCCGGTAACGGGCCGTCCGGAGGAAGCCCAAGGGGGAGCATGGGACTTAGCGCAAGCGAATCGAGGTTGGCTCATCAGGTGGGTAACCTTACTAACTGTGGGAAAGCCCAATAGCCGGATAACCTGATGAGCTATGACGGAAGAGCTCACGTTCAGACAAGCGGACTTACCCGGGGAGACCCATCACCGTCCCGCAGGAAGGAGCGGGTAAGGAAAGCACAAGCGGAAACGCAAGGCTGACCGAAGCGGTGGTGGGAGTCAGATGAGCCCATAGTAGCGATGAACCTTGTGCCGATGAACGCCGGTAACGGTTTGAAGGGGAAAACACAGGGGACGCTCACGATGCTGTGAACGACGGCAACGGGTCAAAAGCCCGGTGTTGATGCGAAGGGGCGAAGAGAAACGAAAACGGAGCGAAAGCAAGACGAAGCTTGGTTGGTGGGAGTGATAGCGCCTCGCTGAAATGCGAGGGGGTACGCTCATCCGGCTGTGACGAGCGGCTGGAAGAGGCGACCGCCCGGCAGAGTATGCAGATGGACGAGGGCGGATTGCCCTTGTGCCAGAGACGCCCGGGAAGTCTGCAGAAGCGACTGCAACCGACGAAGACTCTGCAGAGTCATAGAGGCTTTCAGAGTGCGGACATGGTTTAGCTTGATCGACAAGGTGTACAGATTGGAGAACCTTCACCAGGCGTATCGAAGCGTCCGGTCCAACAGGGGTGCTCCCGGCATAGACGGGGAGACTGTGGAGGCGTTCGGAAAGCATCTCGAAGAACGGCTAAACCGTATCCATCTGGAGCTGAAAACCAACAGGTACCAACCCAGTGAGATCACCCCGCCTTGGGGGCTGCCTATCTCCGTCTCCGCCCATGATCCGTCCTTCATCACGCCTGCCTTGAGGAACATCCGTATCAGATCAAGGATTGTCCCGTCACTGATGCGGCGGCTCACTCCATCCAGGATCAAGACGGTCGAAGCATTTCGACAGGTCCATGTCCACTACGTGCTTAAAGCCATAGCGGTTGATGAACATCTCAGCCTTGGCCACGGCGGCCTGGCAGGAGCGTCCCGGGGGTATGCATAACTTGACGGATGGAACTCGGGTTCACAGATGGGTTCGATCACCCGTCGCAGTGCTTCTTGCACTACGCGATCTTTTACTGTGGGAATCCCCAGAGGTCGCTTGCTTACGTCGATTTCCACTCACTCGTCTGACAGGTCTGCATCTCTATCAACTCCGATAGGGAATAACGTTTCTCGGGAGCCGTATTCGGGGCCCGCACGTACGGTTCTTGGAGAGGGCTGACGCACGTATGATCAACGCGCGTCACCCTACTCACTTCCGATAGGTCTCAAACGGCGTTATCGAGCGTACGGCGCAGTGAGTTGACAAAACGTTCGGCCTCCGTGATCGCCTGAGGCGTACCCTCAAGTGCTCTGACTCGGGCGATGCGTTCAATGAGTGCGCTTCCGACGATCACACCGTCAGCCTCCCGGGCGGCTTGAGCGGCTTGTTCCGGGGAGGAGATGCCGAAGCCGACCATCAGCGGAGTCGCGGTCAGGGATCGCACTCGTTTCAGGAAGGCCTCCAGAGTGTCCGAAAGAGCGTCGCGTGTGCCGGTCAACCCTGTCACGCTGACACAGTAGATGAAGCCTTCCGCCAGCTTGCTCACCAGGTCTATGCGCTCGGACGTGCTTGTGGGAGCGAGCATTTGCACCACCGTGATGTCATGTTTGGCGGCTTTGGCCCGCAGGTCTTCGGCTTCTTCCGGGGGTAGATCGGGTATGACCAGCCCGTCCGCTCCGGCATTGGCACAGGCTTGTACAAACTGCGCTTCGCCTCGACAGTGGACGCTGTTGTAATAGGCCAGAAAGACAACGGGGATTTCGCTCACACGGCGGATGCGGCGGGTCAGCTCCAGGATGCCGGCAAAGGTCGTTCCCGAGTCTAAGGATCTTTGTACGGCCTCCTGGACGATCGGGCCGTCCGCCAAGGGATCCGAAAAAGGTATGCCCAGTTCCAACAGATCGGCACCGCCTTGCTCGCAAGCCACGGCGAGATCGAGCGAGACATCCAAGTCCGGATCACCCGCGGTGAGATATGGCATCAAAGCTTTTCGCCGCTCGTCTTTTAGCTTGCGGAAGCACTCGTCAAGACGATTCATGTGCATACCTCCGGTTCCGGATAGCGGGCCACTTCAGCGGCGTCTTTATCGCCGCGTCCCGAAATATTGATCACGATGACCTTTTCAGGTCCCATTGTCGGTGCCAAACGGCAGACATATGCGACGGCATGGGCACTCTCCAAGGCGGGTATTATCCCTTCCGTTTCGGCGAGGAGCCGAAACGCGGCGATGGCTTCCTCATCGGCGGCGGTTACGTACTCGACTCGGCCCGTGTCCTTCAAGTAGCTGTGCTCAGGTCCCACCCCCGGGTAATCCAGTCCCGCGGATATCGAATGTGCCTCTTGCACCTGACCCTCAGCGTTTTGCAGCAGATAGCTGAGGCTTCCGTGCAGCACGCCGGGTCTTCCGCAACATAGGCTGGCCGCATGGTATCCGGTATGCAAGCCGCGACCTGCGGCCTCCACTCCGATCAGGTGCACGCCCCGATTGGCCACAAACGGATGGAAGATGCCCATGGCATTGCTGCCGCCGCCCACGCAGGCAACAATGACATCGGGCATTCGGCCCTCTTGGGTCAGTATCTGGTGTTGCGTCTCATAGCCGATGATGGCCTGAAAATCACGCACCATCGTCGGATAGGGATGAGGTCCGACGACAGATCCCAACACGTAGTAGGTGTCTTTTACTTTTGTAATCCAATCACGGATCGCTTCGCTGGTAGCGTCCTTCAGCGTGCGTGTGCCTGTCTTCACCGGTCTCACTTCGGCACCGAGCAACTGCATGCGAAAGACGTTTAGTTTTTGGCGGCGCATGTCCTCTTCGCCCATGTAGACCGTACATTCCATGTTGAACATGGCACTCACGGTGGCTGTGGCCACCCCGTGTTGTCCGGCGCCGGTTTCGGCCACGACGCGCCTTTTGCCCATCCGTCGAGCCAGAAGGATTTGAGCTATGGTGTTGTTGATCTTGTGAGCCCCGGTATGGTTGAGATCCTCCCGTTTCAAATAGATCCTGGCCCCTCCGAGTCTTGCCGTGAGGCGGTCGGCCCGAAACAAAGGGGTGGGTCGCCCGCCATAGGCACTCAACAGGTAGGAGAGCTCTTGTTGAAACTCCGGCCGTTGGGCAAAGGTGCGGTATGCTTCTTCCAATTCCCGCAGAGCGGGTATCAAGACTTCAGGAGCGTACTGACCCCCGTAGTCGCCAAAATAGCCTTCACGCCTGTGCATTGTTGAGGCTCCTTTCCTTGGTATGGGCCGTGACTTGCCTCACGAAACGGGCCATGCGATCCGGGCATTTGTGTCCCGGGCTGCTTTCCACCCCGCTGCTGACATCGACAGCCCAGGGTGCAGCGGCGCAAAGGGCGGCCCGGACATTTCCCGGATGAAGGCCTCCGGCAAGTATCATCCGGTGTTTCCGCCCCACCTGCCAAGCGATCCGCCAATCACATACTTGCCCCGTGCCGCCGGCGCGGCCCGGGACATAGGTGTCAAGAAGCAACGCCGTCAGCTGACAATCTCTGTAGCGTTCAATGTCACCGAGGACATCGGTTCCCCGAACCCGAAAAGCCTTGATGACACTGAAACCGCGACTGATGCAGGCTTGCACAGTCTCCGGTGATTCCTCTCCGTGCAGTTGGATGGTGTCCAGCTCGCCAGACTCCGCTTCTTTGAGGATGTCGTCCAAGTGAGCGTTGACGAAGACTCCGACCTTGGCGACAAAGGGAGGCAGGCTTCGACCTATGCCTCGTATTTCGGCTACGGGGATCTGCCGAGGGCTGGAGGCGCGAACAAATCCCAGCGCATCGACTCCGAGTTCCACGGCAGCCATGGCATCCTCCGGATTGGTTATCCCGCATACTTTGATGCGTACCCTATTGTGCATGACAGATTTCCTTTCGCCCTAACAACCTGTGCACCGCCGCCCCTTTGTCGGCCTGACGGATGAGAGCTTCACCGACCAGCACTGCATGCACTCCGAGCCCGGCAAGATGCAACAGATCATCGTGGGTCGTGATACCGCTTTCACTGACGAGTGTGCATGTCTTGGGGACGTAAGGAGCCAATCGTTCAGTCGTGTTCAGTGAAGTGACAAAGGTGGTCAAGTCACGGTTGTTGATGCCGATGATCTTGGCTCCCACGGCCAACGCGGTCTCCAGCTCCTTTTCCGTGTGTACTTCCACGAGGGCGGCCATGCCGAGGGCGTGAGTCAGACTGAGCAGGTCGAGCAGTTGGCCTTTCGATAGGGCGGCCACAATCAGCAAAACGGCTGCGGCCCCGGCGGTTTTGGCTTCGTACAGCTGGTAGGAATCGACGATAAAATCCTTGCGCAACACGGGAAGCCGCACTTGGCGGGCGATGCTGCGCAGATGATCAATACTTCCACCGAAAAAATGTGGATCCGTAAGCACCGAGACGGCTGCGGCTCCGGCCTGTTCGTATTTCTTGGCGATCTCTTCCGGATCGAAGTCTTCGCAGATCACCCCTTTTGAGGGTGAGGCTTTCTTGACTTCGGCTATCAGGGCGACGGGATCACCTGAATGCAGTGCCTGTTGAAACCACGTGCGGCCGCTGACGGTAGTGGTGTCGCTTTCCGGGTTGCTGATCAACGTCTCCGGCGGAATGCGGCGTTTTCGTTCCTCAATCTCTTGTCGCTTATGTTTTAGGATGCGCTCCAGAAACATTATCTGGCCTCCTTCAAGAGTGAAGGGAGCGCGTTTGTGAACTCCCGCAGGTGCTCCAGTTTGGCCCAGGCCCGGCCCGAGTCGATGACCTCCTCGGCCAGTCGGACACCTTCGCGCAGATCGGCTGCCAGTTGAGCCGCGTAGAACGCGGCCGCGGCGTTGAGCAAGACTACGTCCCGACAGGCGCCTTTGACCCCCTTTAGTACGTCTGCGGTGATCCGGGCATTGGTGAGGGCATCTCCTCCGGCAATGCTTTTTCGGGGCATCATTCTAAGCCCGACATCCTGCGGAGAGAAGGTGTAGTTGACGACCTCGCCGTTTTTCACGTGGGAGACCTGTGTGGGAGCGGAGACGGAGATTTCATCGAGACGGTCGAGGCCGTGAACCACCAAGGCCGTCCGGACTCCCAGGCGAGCCAGTACCTGAGCCAATGGGGTCGTCAATCGTCGGTCATAGACCCCGACTACTTGAACGTCAGCGTGGGCCGGATTGGTCAGGGGGCCCAACAGATTAAACACAGTGCGCACTCCCAGTTCCCGGCGCGGTCCGACCGCGTAGCGCATTGCTCTATGGAAGGTGGGAGCGAACAAAAAGCCTATGCCGACCTCACATATTGAGGCCTCCACTTCGTGAGGCTCCAAATCAATGCGCACTCCGAGGGCTTCGAGCACATCGGCGCTGCCACAGCGCGAGGAGACCGATCGATTGCCGTGTTTGGCCACGGGCAACCCGGCGCCGGCCACGACAAAGGCCGCCGTAGTGGATATGTTGAACGTGTTGGCACCGTCTCCGCCGGTACCGCAGGTGTCGACCAAGACAGGCACATCGGGCCGGATTCTGACCGCTTTTTCCCGAATGACCCGGGCGCATCCGGTTATCTCTTCCACGGTTTCGCCCTTCATGCGCAGGGCGGTCATGAAGGCGGCCACTTGTGCCGGGGTGGCCACTCCGGCCATGATGTCGGCCATGGCCGCTGCGGCTTCACTCTCTTCAAGATGCATACCCTCAATCAGGCTCCGGATGGCTTCTTGGATGCTTGTCAGCCGGGTCGACTGTGCATGAGACATGTATGCTCCCTCCTCTCTTTACCGACACCGTTGCACGGACGCTGCCTGCAACAGGACTTGCGCCTTCTTCAGTGTCTCTTCGTACTCTTTTTTCGGGTCCGAGGCGGCAACGATACCTGCCCCTGCCTGCACATGGGCCACACCGTCTTTGAGCACCAGAGTCCTGATGGTGATACAGGTGTTCATGTTCCCTCCGAAGCCGAGATGACCGACGCATCCGGCGTACGGCCCTCGGCGGACCGGCTCCAGCTCATCGATGATCTGCATGGCCCGCACCCTCGGGGCGCCCGACACAGTACCGGCGGGAAAGGTGGCTTTCAAGACATCGAACGGTGTGCGATCCTCGGCCAATCGACCCGATACGTGTGACGCCATGTGCATGACGTGCGAGTAACGCTCTATGGACATCCTCCCATCCACCTGTACACTGCCTTCTTTACACACCTTCCGCAGATCCGTGATGCTCAGATCGAGCAGCATGAGATGCTCGGCGCGCTCTTTTTCATCGGCGAGGAGATCACAGGCATATTGCGCATCCTCCTCGGAGTTGCGTCCTCTGGGGCGCGTACCGGCGATCGGACGGACGCTCACCTGATCATCTTGTACTTGAACCATGAGTTCAGGCGATGAGCCTATGAGCTGGCAGTCCGGCAACTGCAGATAAAACATGTAAGGAGAGGGATTGAGAGTCCGCAGGACGCGATAGATGTCAAGGGGTTCGGCTTGGACGGGCGTGCTCAAGCGCTGCGACAACACGATCTGATCGGTTGTGCCTTCGGCTATGTGGCGTTGACACTCCTTTACCGCCGCGATGAAGTGTTCTTCGGTGACGCTGCTGCGAAAAGAAGCCTGCTGTTGGGGAAGGGCCAGTCGAGGTCTGGGAGGTTCGGGCCGGCTCAGCTTTTCCAGTAGATCATCGATGGCCGCCAGACCGCGATCGTAGCATTGGTCGAGATCGCCCTCCACTTTGGTGTTGTGCACCGCCAGAAGAGTGCGATTGACATGATCGAAGATGAGCACTGTGTCGGTGAAAAGAAAGAACGCCTCGGCCAATCCCAGATCATCAGGAGGGCCGTCATCGAGATCCAAGAAGCCACGTGCTGCATCGTAGGCCAGATAGCCTATAGCTCCGCCGAAAAAGGGAGGAAGGTCCGCCACCGGCGCGGGATGATACCGGGACATCAGCTCCTCAAGGATCTCGAGAGGATCGTCTACGGTGTCAGTCTGGCAAGAGCCATTGGTGCGGACGGTTATCGTCCGGCCGTGACTCGAGAAAGCCATTGCGGCGCTGTTGCCTACAAAGGAGTAGCGGCCCACTCGTTCGCCCTGCTCCACGCTTTCGAGCAGATAGCAAGTGTCATTGATCCCGATTTTCAGCAACGCTGACACCGGGGTGTCCAGATCGGCCAAGACCTCGGTGTAAATCGGAATCAGATCGTATTGGTGACACAGGGAGCGAAACTCTTCACGGCTGGGTCTGACTTGAGAACAAGGTAAAGAGAGGTTGGGTAATGAACGAACATGCAAGCTTCTCACCATCCTCATTGAGGTAGGGTGGCGAGTAAGCGATCGGGAAGAGGCCAACCCGGAAGAAGGGGGCTATTGGCCCGTGGCTGAAAAACCACACGATTGGATTGTGGCTCATCTCAGCTCAACTTGACTCCGACTCACTCAGCTCTGCTCACCTGTCTTCCCCCGGCGACCGACCCTCCGGCCGATCTTCAACCCAGGGAAGTTGGGTCTATTGTATGTGGGGGCATCTGTCGTGTCAACTGAAAAATATCAAAGGATAACCAAAGGATCTCGGAGTGCGGTCTCTGCCCGCGGCAAAGCGAGAACTCGGCACACGCCGCGGGCAGAGACAGCGAGAGAGACCTATTCGTGTATACCCCTCAGTTCGGCCTGCGCGATCTGCAGTTCGTCCGGACCGAAGTATCCGGGCAACACACTCAGTCTGAACCAGTGGCCGGAAGCCGAATCATCTACATCGGCGATCAGAGCCAGCTCACAAAGCCCTTCCTCATTATGCTCCCACTCCTCAACCTCATATGCCAGATCATCCCATACCAGGCCGTCTTGGGAGACGGAGAGTCTGAGGACATCCTCAACGTCCGCATGGGGTGCTTGGACGAGGATCCGTACGCTTTGCAGGTTCGGCGTCTCCCAAATGAGATACTCTTGTGTGTCGCCTTGGCGAATGCGGCGATCGGGACCTCCCATTTGATGCCGTGAAGAGCCGGCGGTGTAGGCCCAGCCGTCGCTCTCTGAGCTGGTATGTGAGCGTACTATGGTACCAAACCAAGCCGTCTGAAGAGGTGGTTCCATACGATCAATGATCTCCCACCGATTCTCGACCCTGAAGGAGAAGGCATGGGTGAGGATAATATCATCAACCGTGGCTTCTACCAGGAGACGATGCATGCCATCATCCAGCACGTAAGTATCGAGCAAGAGCTCATCGGGCGGAAGCTGGGCGCTGTAGAGCGGTTGGTTATCCACTTTGACTGAGACCTCGGTCAGTTGGGCGACGGCAGGCACGTCCAATCCGATGTTGAGCGGGATGATGCCTCGCACGGGTTGTCCGGCGAGGGAGGGCCAATCCACGTCGAAGACGACTCGGCCCAGCGTCGGCCACAGACGCTCGCCGGCTTCGGCGGCCTTCTGCCACTCCTTCAGAGGTTTGACGTCGGCGGCGACAGATGCGCTTCTGCTGTCGGCCAGCGGCGTCAGCTGTACGACGAGACATACGTCTGTGACGTCTTCCAGGTGAATGGCCAGCTTCTTGAAATCTGCATTCCTATTCTGGCCTTCAGGATTGGGAGAACTCGGCAAGGGTTCGGCGGCCATTACCTCAAAGGTGGCATGTAGCGGAGACAGAATGCGGGCCACCAACTGCTTGCCGTCCCGTTGCAGTGTCGCCGTCTTTCCATCGCCTTCGATGTGAAGGCCGGCTTTGGTGTGCATGAACCACCACAGTTCGACCGGCTCTTGTGCGGTCACTTCGTCTTGAATGATGACTTGCCGGCGCTCGTCAAAAAGGGCTACGCCGCGCCAGGCACGCGTCACGGCCGGATACGCTGAGGTAAGATCGACAATGCCCACCGCCTCTTCGGGCAAATGGGACTGAAGGATCATGGGTGCAAAGGCTCGCACATCCTGATCAGGAGCCGAACTCGGATTGATGACGAGGGTGTTTTGTCCCTCGGCCCGGGTGCGATAGTACGTCCAACGCTGGCCGCTGCCTCGATTGTTGTAGCCCGGCAGATTGTAGTTGTCCGCTCCAGTCTCGTCTACCCAACGCACACCCAGAGCCTCCAAGACAAAATCGCCGAGATCGAGATGCCCGTGGTTGACGTTGGCCGCGCCGCCTTTGTAGGCGATGAAAACGGCGTCTTCATCCTCCCAGGCGCTGCGGAAAGATGCCACCTCCACACCTCGGAAATACTTGTCGAGAGGCAGATCCGAAAACTGAAAGTCTTCATCGAGGCCCGGTTTATACCAAAGCAGATTGTTCGTCAGGCTTCCCCAAGAAGTGCCGGAGACGCGGCGGTGCCATCCTGCAAAGGCAGGTTGATCAAACCGGTCCGCCAGCCAGAGCATCTCGGGTGCCCGGGGCACGCCGGTCCCTGAATCGGCGAAGTTGAAAACCAGGTTGTTGGGACCCGTAAGGTAGATGGGATAAAACCCTGCTTCGGCAACACCAGGTGTCTGAGCCAGATCGAAATCGGTGCCCAGTGCGGTCTCCAAAGCGATCAGATACGCGATGAGATAGCGGATCGAATAGTGCCAGTAACCCACCCCTTCATCCCAAGCTCCGTCCGGCCCGAAAAGGCCGATGGCCAGCTTGAGTGACTTCAACGCCTCGCGCAGGATCTCTTCTGCCACCTCAGGCTCTTCTTCGGCGATAGCCAAGGCGCCCATCGATATGCCGCCGTTGACCACGAAATTCCAGTTTTGCACCCAACCGGGGCTCCATTGCCATCCCGCCGGCTTTTGGCCGCGGTAGTACAGCAGAGCCGGTTGGAGTCCTTTTTCCATAATGGCGTCGCGGATCAATTGTTTTTGTTCTCCGGACCAAGCATCGTACAACCAATCGTAGGCGATGGCAAAAGCCCGGGTCATCTCGGCGGTGTCAAGAAAGTGCGGCGGATTCCAGTCCACAAAGGCAGCGGCCGTCTCAAGTTCTTGCCACAGCCGATGCAGATACCGCGGGTCTTGCTCCATGCGGTAGATCATGGCCAGTGTCTCCACCCGCTCCAGTACTTCGCGGCTGGTGGCCAACAAGCGCTTTCCGTCGGGGAGGACGTATTCGGGGAGCGGCTCACGGAGTATGGTGTCCGCACCGGTCTTCAAAGCCGCATACCACTGGATGGCCAAGGGATCCTCTGTGATGAGTTCTTTGATTCTGTCGAAATCAGAGGCACTGGCTAAAAGACGCGGGTGCTGTTTTCGTAACGTACTCAACAGTGACTTGGTCGTGTCAGAATCAGACAAGGCTTTTTTGACCTCCGGATCAAGCTGTACGAGAGACAGATCGTCAAACCAGATGGTGCCGTTGCCGTGGGAGTTGAACAGATGGATATCGATTCCGATAATCTCCTCCGGCAAAGTAAAGGTGACTGACATCCGCGCCCAATCGGTCAGATCGTCCCCGACGTCTGACGGTTGGATCATGAAGTTGTCCCCCGAGACCTCATAGGCGCTCTCGTAGGGCGGGTGGACCCAATCCATTTGCCAGCGTACCTTATTGGCCTGGCTGTGAGGTTTGGCTCTGTAGGCCATGATCCGCATGATGATATTGCGAGGTTGTACTCCTTCGCTTCTTTGGTACCAGACTTCCAGTCGGTATGCTTCTCCGCCTTCTATCGACAGGCCGCGGGCAATCGCCGATCGGGCTCCCTCTCCGTGGACGCGTACGGAGGCTTCTCCGCTTCTGCTACGGGTCTTGTCGACTGATATCTCGACCGAGCTCTGATTCGGACCCGACGGAATAAAGGTGTTGAAACCTGAGGGCAGGCCCTTGGAACTCACCTGTTCGAAGCCGCCGTTGGTAATGAGATTCTCACCACTGGCCGCGGACGGGAGTCCGATCGTGAGAAGAACCAGTGCGCCGACAAGGATGAAAAACCGGTAAGTCTTCAATGATCCGACATGGAATCTCACTTCGCCACCTCCTTCAGTTTATGCAAGGCCTTCAGGCTCTCTGCGACGACAACAGCCGGTGCATCGGCCGTGATCCTGTTTTCCTGCCGGCGGATACGGGCCCCGACTTCATAGCCGCCTTCCTCGAAGGCCCGTGCCGTCGGTATGTACCCTTGATATCCGTTGGCGTAGCCCACGGGAATCGTGACGGGGAAGGGTGATCCTTTCTGAATCGACATTCCCAGCTCCACAAAGACTTCAGCTGGTAAGCCCAAAAGAGCCAGCTCGCCGATTCTTACGGCGTGTACGCTGAAATCGATGCCTTCGGAGTCCGCGGGCAACAGGAAGCTGTGCTGCAAAGAAGAGAGTGACGGAGTCAGCTCTTGCCCCTCTGCTGATGACAGCAACTCCTTCATGACCGCGGCCCCCAGGTAGCGGCCCAATTTGTCAACGGCATCGAAGTCCGCGCCGTGGGGATCGGAGTTGATATTACCCGCACATCCGTTGGCAAAGATGGCTATGGCTTCGGTCTGCTCCTCAATATGGCGCGCCGCGGCACCGGGAAAATCACCGGAGATCAGGTAGTTGTTTTGCCCCAAGACGACGGCATGACACGGATGGCAAAACCAGACGGCTTTTGTCTCGCCGTGGAGATCGGTGATCTGTAGAATATCGACCCAAGGATAGACCGGTTGATCGGGAGCTTTGCCCAAAACGATGCGTCCGTCGCGTTTTTCGCGTCTGTTGATGCCGCACTGTGCCGGCCCTCGCCGGTAGAAGACACGAGCCGGGGCGGCCATGCTCTTGGCCCAGGCGACGACACCAACCAACTTGTCCTCAAAAACGGCGACGTTGTTGGCAGTTACGGTATCGACTTCGCTTCTGGGGATATTAGGTCCTGAATGGGTGTGTGTGGCCGCTACGAAAACATTCGATGCGGGAATGCCGGTCTCTTCCTCGACACGTCGCCGCACTCGCCCGACCACGTCGGCGGATATGCCGACAGTCTCAATGCCCAACAAGACAAGATCGTTTTTGGCGTCCGTCAGATAAAGTGCTCTCGCCCACAACTCATCCCGAATTCCCACTGCTCCGTGTTTCCGCCCGGCGTAACCCGCCATGGCACAACCTATGGCCGGAGTGATGTTGACCTTGGCGACGCTTGCTTGAAGGGGCATCAGTACTCGCCTCCCGTTGCATGGTCCAGTAAGAGATACATACCCGAGAGAAGGGGAAATTCCTGTATTGGCTGCCGAGGACGAGTGGAAGGTTACAGGAGATAGCGGACTTGCCGCAGAAAAATAACTCACAATCCTTATAAGGGGCTGGGGATGTGGGAGAGGAAAAGAAACTGAATCTGACTCTGATCGGTTGCGGAGGCATTGCGGATGCGCACCTCAGGGCCGTGAAGGTGCTGGAGCCGCGAGTGGAACTGATCAGTACCGTGGATATTGACGAGACGAGAGCCCGGGCCGCGGCGGAAAAATATGAAGCCGCCTATTGGACCACGGACTATGAAAAGGCTCTTTCTGATGAGGCGGTCGACGCGGCGATTCTGTGTCTGCCTCACGACCTGCATGCCCCCGTGGCCATAGCGGCTGCGGAGGCAGGGCTGCATGTGCTCTGTGAAAAGCCCTTGTCGCTGAATGCCGCTGAGGGTTGGCAGATGGTACGGCGTTTTGAGGAAGCTGACAGAGTCCTCATGGTTGGGCACAGCCGTCGGTTCACACCCGGGGCGGCTCAGGTGCGAAAAATCATTCAAAACGGTGAACTGGGGACCGTCTTCCACGTGCACAGCAGTCTGCTCTCATACATTCAACAGGCTTCCACGGCGTGGAGACGACGCAATGAGAGTTCAGGCGGATATCTCATACCAATATTTGGCACTCACCTCATAGATCTGCTCTTGTGGGTCACGGATCTGGTGCCGTTGCGTGTCTACTGCGAGTATTCGTCGTATCGTCCGGAATGGGAAGGTGATGATGAAGTCAGCATCACCCTGGCTTTGGGCGACAAGGAGGGACGGGAGATTCCGGCCTCGGTGCAGATGTCGGCCAACTGCCGGATGCGCCCGTCACGGCCTCAAAACCGCGATGAACTGATTGTCGGGGGAGTTGATCATACTCTGATCTACAATAATCCCGGTCGCTTGTTCTTGGATGGCGATCCACTGCCGCTGGAGCCCTCGGAGGAGGCGGCTCTGCCCACGTTTGCCCGCCAGCTGCAGGAATTCGTTCAGGCGATTGACGAGGGACGTGCACCGGTGTCCTCAGGGCATGAGGCCGCTCGGGTCATGGAGGTCTTGGACGCTGCACAGAAATCGGCTACAGAGCATGTCGTGGTGGAGCTGAACCGAGACGACAGGAAGTAAGAGATCTGGAGGGCGAGGCATGCTGGATCAGATTCGGGCAGGCAAGAATCTCCCTGTGCCCGATTACTGGCGAGGAACTGTCGAAGATGTAGACAAAGCATTGGACGGTGTCAGGCGCGGAAAGGTGGTTTCCTTGCGCAAGAGTGCGGGAGGACGGTCCTTGCGCGCCGTCATCTACGGACCACAAGCGCCTCTGAGGCGAACGGCCAATTTGAACTCAGCCTTTGGGGCCTCTCTGCCTCGAGCCTATGTAGACAAGACGCAGCGGCGTCCGAGTCTGATGCTGGTCGGCGGTGCACATGGTTCTGAGATGGAGGGCATAGTCGGTCTCGTCAACCTGATTAGCGTTATGGAGTCCGGATATGACCTGCTGGGCAGATCATGGAAGAATCTGCAAGCCTTGGCCGAAGGGGTCCGGCTGACCATTCTGCCTTGTCTCAATCCGGACGGTCGGGCGCGTGTGCGCCTGAAAAGCTACGTCGGTGAGACGGCGGAGACCTACCGCTATTGGATGCAAGGAACGCGCCAAGACGGCACGTTGTATTCATGGCCGGCGGTGAAGGAGTTTCATCCCATAGAAGACGTCGGCTTTTTGGGCGGCTATTTCAATGACGATCACATCAATCCGATGCATGATGATTTCTTCGTCAACCCATGTGCCGAGGTACGATCACTGATGGAGCTGGCCGACAGTGAAGCTCCGGATCTGCTCGCCTTGCTGCACAGTGCTGCGGATTCTCCGTTCTACTTCTGCTCCGTCGCTCACCTGCCGCCGGTTCATCAAGAAGCCATCTACGGCTTGTCTCAACGGGTGGAGAACAGGATGACCGAGAAAGGCCTTCCTTTTACAGCTTTCGCGGATCCTCAGCAGCAGCAGAAGGTGTATCTTGAGCAGTTCAATCTGCCTCGTGCCCTTCACCACCATTGCGGAGCGGCGACGCTGACTATTGAAAGCTGTGCAGGAATTGAGACAGACCAAGACCATCTGAAGTTGGACTGGCAACGGATTCTGGACGGGCACTTTATTCTATTTGAGGAACTGCTGTCAAGCGTAGAGGCTGACTTCGACAAATATGCACAGCCGTTTTTGTCCGACTGACTGGGCGTTTGTGCGTCTGCCTACGCATAACCCGAGGAGGCCGTGTCATGCGAAGATATCGGATAAGTGATCTTGATGCCAAGGGAACGGAGCAGGTCGCCAGTCACCTGATCAAAGGAGAAGCGTTGACGCGAGGCGGTCTTAGTTTCACGAAGCCCGGGCATCGCACCCACGACGGTCATGAGCATAGGCATGACGATGATGAAGAGATGTTCATCATCTTGCAGGGGAAAGGATGGGTGCAGATCGACGGGCGGCAAGAGCCCATAGTTGCCGGGGATGTTCTCGTCATAGAACCCGGTGAAGAACACCATTTGGTCAGCGATGAACAGGATCCCTTGGTGCACATTTGGTTGCATGCGGGAGAAAGACAGACAGCGAGCCGGGACTGACGCCGGAATACGGGCAGGTTCTCGAAGTCGCGGGAACTTGGCTTTTGTCTCATCTGCAGAGGGCATGATTTCGGGACGTCTCCCTGGATCGGGCATAGTGGATTGAAATTGTCGAAACGGGCGAGGGTGGGACTGGCATGGACGCGATCTATGATTGGGTGGCGCAATCTTCCGGCAACAGCTCACTGCTGTTTATGCTGTTGTTCGCGCTATCCTTTATTAACGCTTTTTTTCCGATGGTTCCCATTGAAACTATCAGCGTGTTTGCCGGCTATCTCAGTCAAGCGGTGAACGGCAACGCATATGCCATTGTGTTAGCGGTAGCCTTAGGCGGTGCCGTAGGCAGTACGATTCTGCTTTTTTTGGCGCGCTCACAAGGCTATCGTCTATTGGAACTGGGATTTGTCAAAAATCAGGTCACTCCCGCCCGCCTTGACAGGACGCAAGATTGGTTCCGTCATTACGGTCTGTGGATGATATTCGCCGGCAAACTGGTGCCCGGTATGAGTCTGGTGACCGTGGTATCAAGCGGTCTTTTTCGCCTGGGCAAGCGCGAGGCGCTCATTGCCATTTATCTCGCCAACTTCTTGTATTTCGCCGTGGCCGTCGCTTTAGGGCGCTTCTTGGGCGAGGAGTGGCGCTCAGTCACTCTTTGGGGCCGCCGCCTGTGGCCCTATGCTCTCGGAGTTGCGCTCGTGGCGGTTGTGATCGTAGGCTTGCGCCGGTACCTGCAGAAGCGGATATCCCAGTCTTGAGCAGCTGCACGACACCATGCTGTTGAGCGAGTACTAGCATATGGGCATCTGCGGGAGCCTCGTTCAGCTCAGGGCCTCTCTGAGCATCAGAGCTTCGTTAAGCTCAGATGAGCTCATTTGAGTCAGAACCTATCGTGTGATAGAGTTGTCATGTCTGCTCCTATGCGGCCGCCCATTATCGACCCTATGCAGGGCAACGGTGGTCTCGATGGGTGTTGCCTACCTCTTTTTCAAACACAGGACGTAAAGCTCTCCGGGTTGCATCACGTCATGTGCCTCGCTCATCTCGTGCTCATGTGCCTGAATAATGTATAATGAAACCCAATGTCCATGTGATGCGGGAGTATTGGGACGAACACCTGAATGAGGTGGTACTTCAGTTCATGATTAGATTTGTTCATGTATCAAAGGTTTACGATGATCAGACAATAGCCGTTAAGGATTTCAATCTGGAGGTAGCTCGAGGAGAGCTGGTGGCTCTCATCGGGCCCAGCGGTTGCGGTAAGACAACCACCCTGAAAATGGTAAACCGCTTACACGAACCTACTGAGGGGAGCATTCATATCAACGGGGTCGATATTTCCAAGGAAGACCCCGTTGAGATTAGGCGCAACATCGGCTATGTGATTCAGCAGGTGGGACTCTTTCCTCATATGACCGTAGCGCAGAATATCGCTTTGGTCCCTGAACTCCAGGGGTGGTCGGAGGAAAAACGCGAGACTCGGGTAGAGGAGCTCTTGGAACTTGTGAATATGGACCCCGAGCAGTATCGAGACCGCTATCCCGCGCAGCTCAGCGGAGGTCAACAGCAACGCATCGGGGTCATGCGGGCACTTGCTGCAGACCCCGACATCATTCTCATGGACGAGCCGTTTGGTGCACTTGATCCACTCACGAGAAATCAGTTGCAGGATGAATTGTTACACATGCAGGCTCAGCTGCGAAAGACCATCCTTCTTGTTACACATGACATGGAAGAGGCCATGAAACTGGCGAATCGGATTGTGATCATGCGCCAGGGAGAATTGCTGCAAGTCGGTACCCCTGAGGAGATCCTACGCCATCCTGCCAACGATTTCGTGGCCGAATTCGTTGGTGCCGGAGCCTCACTCCATTCGTCACTTGAGGTCACTGTCCGGGACGTCATGACGGTGGATTACGCTCGAACAGATGCCGACAAAGGCTTGGCTGAGGCCCTGCGTACCATGAAAAACAAGCGCGTGGATCACCTCATTGTCCTGGAAAATGGGGTCTTTGCGGGAGTTATTTCTGCCTTGGATCTGCATCCCTATCTGAGTCAAGGACGACGCGTGCCTGTGCGCGATGTGATGCGACGCGAGATGCGAACTGTGGGTCCTAACGCCCCGATACAGCAGGTGGCTTTGCTTGTTAACCGCACTCGGCCCGGTTTCGTTCCGGTGGTCACCGAAGACGGCTGCGTGCTCGGTGTGGTTAGGCGTTCGGATCTCGTAGACGTGTTAGTAGAAGGTGTCTGGAACACTGAATGTGAGCCGATGAGTGTGCTTGATGCGAATGCGAATATGAGCTTTGGTGAGGTGGCATCATCGTGAGCACTCTGGTCAAAACGTGGGAGTACGTTCTCGTTAATCAGGGCGATTTTGTTTTGGCCCTGCGCGATCATCTATTCTTGCTGGTAGTCGTACCAGTGTTGTTAGGTACCATCGTAGCAGTCCCTCTGGGTATAGCCGCCACGCGGTGGCGACCCCTCGAGGTGATAATTCTAAGCGTAGTAAGTACGCTTCAGACCATTCCGAGCTTGGCGATGATCGCTGTTATGATCCCCCTTGGCCTGGGCATCGGTTACAGACCTGCGGTGGTCGCTATCTTCCTTTACTCTCTCTTGCCCATTGTCCGCAATACCTACGCAGGAATCAACGGAGTAGATGGCTTCCTTAAGGAAGCTGCGACAGGTATGGGGATGACTGCCTTTCAGCGTTTGGTCAGAGTGGAGTTGCCGTTAGCCGCACCGATGATCATGGCCGGCATTCGGACCGCAACTGTTATAGCGGTCGGCACCGGCACTTTGGCAGCTCTGGTCGGAGGCGGTGGTTTGGGACAGTACATCGTGCGCGGTCTTAATCTGATCCGTGACTATATTATCTTGGCCGGTGCTTTGCCTGCGGCGATTATGGCTCTGCTGGCTGACTGGCTGCTCGGCAAAGTGGAATTGGCGGTGACACCTCGCGGTCTGAAACTGGAACGGTAGGAAATGATGCCAGGAAAGGTGTGTTGCAGTCTTCATGAATCCTGGAAGTCGTCGCACAATTGGAGGCGTCCTTGTATTATTGGTCGTTGCTTTAGGTGCTTTCTACATGCTAAGAGGCGGCAACGACAAAGGTTCAGTGTTGACGTGTGGCTCTCAAGGTTACAGTGAAGTGGAAATCCACTGCGAACTGGTCAAGACCATCGTTGAAGCCAAGACGGATCACAGTGTTCATCACGTGGAGAATCTTGGCAGTTCTTTAGCCGGCCTTCAAGCCCTTCAGACAGGCGATCTCGACATGTTCATTACCTTTACGGGAACTCTGTTTCTGGGTCCTATGAATATGAAACTGCAGCCGGGTCTGCAGACACAAGATGAGGTCTGGGAGTATGTTCACGACCAAGCGTTGGAGCAATGGGGGATCTGGACCTTCGGGCCCTTCGGCTATAACAACGTGTATGCGGTTGCTTTGCCCGCCGCTGTAGCGGAACGACTCAATCTCGCCAAAGTCAGTGATCTGGAACCGTATGC
>JBMNSS010000028.1:0-22404 GCA_050945315.1 Limnochordia bacterium
GGCTCCTTTGTGTGGCAACCGACCCAGACTCCTTTGTCCGTCGCCGGGGAGGAGATCTCTTCATACCGGCTTTGCCTCTCAACGCCTGCGCGCACCGCTTTGGAAGCACGGCTCGCCGCGGATTTTGAGGATCGGGAACGGGCGCACTATTCGGGTATCGTCTACAGCGCGGACTCCTTCATCGATTCGCTTGACGAGCGCTTGGCGAGCGCCGGCGAGCTGAAAGACGACTTGCGGGAGCTGACTGAAGAGGAGTTCGTCTGTTTGAACGGCCGGATGATCATGGCCAACGGACTGTTGCCACTCACGAACAACGGGGCGGCGGCATTGGACACGATGGCCGGTCAGCTGGCCTTGGGGTGCCGTGCGGGACGGATGGCCGCCGAACGGGTGCTTGATCTTCCGTTTGTGGCGGGGCCGCTGACCTGCCATGCGGGAGAGGCCAAACAGGCGGCGGGCCTTCGTTTTGCGGAACCGCTCCTGCGGCCCATGCAGGGCGCGACAAGCGAATCCGTACAGATGGGCGGCATACCACTTTTTGCCGACTATGATGTCTTGGTAGCCGGGGGCGGTACGGGCGGAGCTCCCGCAGGCATAGCGGCTGCCCGTTTCGGAGCTCGCACGCTGGTCTTGGAGCGCTTGCACGGGCTGGGCGGCCTGGGCACCTTGGGACTGATCACCCACTACTGGTATGGAAATCGGGTCGGCTTTACGGCTGAGATGGATGCCGGAATCAAGGCCTGCGCCAAGGAGGCACCGGAGCGACCCGGACGGTGGAATCCTGAGGAGAAGATGGGCTGGTACTTACGCGCCCTGCGCGAGGCCGAAGGCCGGGCCTGGTTCGGCAGTTTCGCGTTCGGAGTTCAAATGCAGGGCTCACGGGTGACAGGGGTTTTGGTATCGACGCCCTACGGCACGGGATTGGTGAAAACAGGGGCCGTTGTGGATGCCACCGGCAATGCGGATATCGCCGCGGCGGCAGGTGCTCCGTGTCGAGTGATCGACGGCCGGCACGTGGCCGTCCAAGGTACGGGATTACCCTCGAGACGGCCGGGAGTTCACTATCGCAACTCAGACCACACCTTCATCGATGACTCAGATGCTTTGGGTGTGACCCATGCCTACGTAAACGCCCGGGCCAAGTTCGAAGATGAATTTGACGTATCCGTGATGGTCGGCAGCCGTGAACGGCGCCAGATCCTCGGTGAGTTTGAGATCTCGCCTCTGGATATTCTCGCTGAACGCATCTATCCGGACACAGTCGTCACAGCCCGGAGCAACTTCGATTCCCACGGATTCACGGTTCATCCGGTCTTCATGGTCGTCCCGCCTGATCAGCAGGCCCTGACAGCTCACGTCCCGTTCCGCTGTCTGTTGCCGCGCCGCGTTGATCAGGTATTAGTCACCGGTCTGGGCGTGAGTGCGCATCGCGATGCTCTGCCTGTCATTCGTATGCAACCGGATGTGCAAAACCAAGGCTATGCCGCCGGTCTGGCCGCCGCCATGGCCGTCCGGAACGGACAGGAACTCCGCAGTCTGGATATCCGACAACTGCAGCGGGAGTTGGTTGAAGTCGGCATCTTAGACGCTAAGGTGCTTGAGCACACCGATTCGTTCCCCCTGGCCTCGGAGATCGTCCGAGAGGCTGCTGCACGAGGACCGACGGATCTTTATACCGCGGCGATCATCATGGAGTATCCCGAGGTGAGCATCCCGATTCTTCTGGAGACCCTGCAGCATGATCCCGATGAGCGGCGGCGCGAGGATGCCGCACTCATTCTGGGGTTGAACCGGCGGAAGGAAGCGCTGTCGCCGCTGATGGAGATGGTCGACGGGCGGGAGTGGGACGAGGGTTGGGATTACACCGGCATGGGTCAGTTCGGGATGAGCATGAGCCGTTTGGGCGCTTTGATCATCGCCCTGGGCAAGATCAAAGACGAGGCGGCGATCCCCGTTGTTCTGCGTAAAATAGAAAGCCTGGACGAAAACAGCGCTTTTTCGCATTGCCGAGCGGTATCCGTGGCGGCCGGTGCCTTCACTGATCCGAGACTCGCCCGGGCCTTGTATGATTTGCTGCGAAAGCCGGGGATGTTGGGTCATGCTCATTTGCGGACCGCTGAGGTCGTTGCCGAAGCGAATGATGACCCGGTGGAAACCGAGGCGCGTAATCGCTCTCTCAAGGAACTGATCTTGGGGCGCGGTCTTTATCTTTGCGGCGATCATGAGGGATTGGGCCGTCGGATCCTGGAAACCTACGCCAATGATTTGCGCGGCCATTATGCCCGGCACGCGCAGGCCATCCTGGAGGACGCCAATCCGCAATCGCTGAAGTTGGAAGTAATGTGAGCGTTGAAATGATTCAATACAAAAGACGGCGGGGCGATAAGATGATGCGGTCAAAGAGATTGCTTTTGACAGTGGCACTGATCTTGATGGTTGGAGTGGCGGCAGCGGCCGAGGGGCAGCTCCTGTTCAGCGATGATTTTTCAGAGGCTCCTGTGGGCGGCTTTCCCCTCGGTTGGCGGATATCGGGCCGTGAAGGTCATCTGGCGGTGGTGGAGGATCCCACGGCCAAAAGCGGCAGAGCGGTCAGGATCTTGGGTGATCCTACGAGAGCCACCAGTATGATGATGCAGTTGTCAACCGAGGATCCGATCATCATAGTGGAGCATGAAGTACGTTGGGTGAAGAATTCCGGTCTCAACTACTACGTCGTGGGCCGCCCCAAAGGCAACAACCTCAACTGGTACATCGATGGGAGCGGCAATCTGGGATATCGATACACTGAGGACGATCGAATCAGAACGGCGCGGGTGGGGACTCTGGAGCCGGGATGGAACCGGGTGCGCCTCCGGGCCGACTATGAGCGCAATGAGGTGTATGTGTACCTCAACGATCTTGAAGATCCGGCCTTGGGGCCTCTGCCTTTCCGCACCCCGGTCGACAACTGGAATGTGATCGAACTCTCCTTCTATGATTCGGGA
Organism: Limnochordia bacterium; assembly: GCA_050945315.1. Taxonomy (GTDB): domain Bacteria; phylum Bacillota; class Limnochordia; order DTU080; family DTU080; genus DTU080. The sequence goes on from JBMNSS010000028.1 coordinate 2,985, forward strand.
CAAAGGGAAGACCTCACGGAATCGTACTATGCCGATGTTAAGGTTTGGAGTGTGGGCCGTGAGCAAGAGCCGTCCGAGGATGCCGAGACGGCGACGGGCCCCATGGAGATCGAGTATCATGAGGTGGCGCAGCTGCCTTCCGAATGGTGGGAAACGAAGCAGGCCCGGGCCTTTGCCGCCCGTATTGCGGAGGGTATCAAGTCCGGTGAGCTGATCTTGAGTCTGCCTTTGGGGCAACTGAGCGTGCCCGACGGCATACTCCCGACACGGCTGAGTGTCCTGGCCCGTGTCTATGCCGCTCAGGGCGGTGAGGAGTTGAAAGAGGCCTTCAATCGGGCGTTGAAGATGCTGATCGATGCTCAGTACCCAAGCGGCGGTTGGCCGACGATATATCCGAGATACGCCAAGTGGGACCTGCACGGCGATATGTATGCCGCCTCCACATGGGATGAGATACCGCACTTGCTCCAGGCGATTCTCTCGGGTGAATCGCCGTATGATCGCATTTTGGATCTCGATCCGGCCCTTGTGGGGAATACGTTGGATCGTATACCGGCCAAAGGGAGCATCAAACGCTTTTTATATCGGGACTATGCTTCACGCGGTGCGGATTGGTGGAAATCCGAAGAGGCGGTGCGCATAGGCGACAACTTGCTTTCCTGGCAGGTGCCTTCCGGCGGATGGTGGGAAGACATAGCCATGGCCGTGCTCCCCTATTCTCCCGAACGGATGACTCGCAGTCGTTCCACGGGACCCAGTGGCGACCGAGCAACCTTTGACGATCACGGGACGATTGACCCGATGCGTTATCTGGCCAAGCTCTACGATGCCACGCAAGAGCCGCGTTTTCGTGAGGCCTTTGAGCGGGGTCTGGAGTTCATCGTGAGCGCTCAATACGATTCCGGCGGGTGGCCGCAGAGCTATCCCGACCCGAGCGGATACAACCGTTATGTGACCTTCAATGACAACGCCATGGTGAACATCCTCTCGTTTATTCAAGAGGTTGTCTCAGGGGAGGCTCCCTATGGTTTTGTGAGTCAGCAGTGGCGTGAGCGTCTGAACGCGGCCTTTGAAAAAGGCATTGACTTCATTCTTCAGTCTCAAATCGAGGTCGACGGTCGTCTGACGGCCTGGGCTCAGCAGTACGATCCTTTCTCCTATGAACCCAGATCCGCCAGAGCCTTTGAGCCCATTGCCATCACCGGCAACGAGGCTGTCGGAGTCGTCGAGTTTCTGCTTTCTCTTCCCGATCCTTCGCCCAGGATCAAGTTGGCCGTTCTCAGTGCTCTCGAGTGGTTTGAGGGTGCTCAACTGCCGGACGGTCGCTGGGCTCGTTTCTATGAGATCGGTACGGGCCGTCCCATATTTGCCGGACGAGACGGTATCGTGCGCTATGACGTGTCGGAAATAGAGCTGGAGCGGCAACTCAATTACGCCTGGCATGGCACGTGGCCCAAGAGCCTGTTGGCCACGGCTCAGGATCGGGGCTACATGGAAGCATTCTATGAAGACCTGCCGGAGTATCCGGGTTTTCGGATCAAGTTTCATTCACTGCGAAACCAGGCCCGCGTTTCGGGGCACATCCCGATCAACATCTCCATCTTGCACCCGAATAAGCAAAGCGGAGTGCAACAAGTGACGGTGGCAGTGGATGATCAGGTCATCTATTCCGCCGAGAGAATGCCGGAGCATGACGAGATCGTCCTAAACACCGAGCTGCTCGATGATGGGACGCATACCCTTACGGTGAGCGCCGTTCACGGCGAACTGGGGTCTCGGACGCAGTCTTTGGGGATCGTGGTCAACAACGTCTGGCGGATGATTCAGGAGTTGCAGCCGCCGATGGATTCGTGGTTTGGCTATCTGGACTTCCTCCAGAGCGCTGAGCGTTCCGACGGCTGGGGCTATGAGACGGATGACGAGGAACGGTTCTTCGGTGATCCTCATCGCTTGGTGCGCACGACGGATGCCGAGGAGTATGTCATCTGGGAGACTCCGCGTCTGAGGAACGTAGATCTGACGGCCTACGTCGACGGTGATGTGGGTGTCGACGACGGGCTGATTCTGGCCGTCTCATCCGACGGGCGTGAGTGGCGGGAGCTGCATTATCAGGCGCGGTACGAAGAGGCACCGGATTGCTGGCGACAAGTCAAGATCGAAGTCGATCTGGATGAAGCCGACGGTGCGAACTGGTTCCGTCTGACCCTGACGGAAGATGCCGCCAAGGAAAGCGTGCAGATCGGCAGGCTCATCCTATCGGGTCTCCACCCCGTAGAAGCCAAGTAGAGACGCTGGCTGTCTGAGTGCAAGCGTGCACAGTGCTCAGATCTTGAGTGAAAGGGGATACAGCGCATGAGTGGCAGACGTTACCCGGTGATCATGGTTGGGTTGGTACTGTTGTTGATCTCAGGCAGTCTGTGGGTCTCAGCGGAGACGGTGTTGCAGTTTGCGTATCGCTCGGGTGGAGAGCCCCGCAAGCAGGTGGTAGAAACCTGGATTCGGGAGTTCGAGCGTGCTAATCCTGACGTGCGGGTTGAATGGCTGCCCATCGGAGAGGAAAAGGTCGTCGTATCCATGCTGGGCGGTGTCGGTCCCGATATCACTGAGGTCTTCGGGGATTTTGCTCAACGTCTGGCCCGCAACGGGATGCTCCTGGACTTGCGCCCTTATGTCAAAAGAGACTTCACCGCTCAAGAGATTGCGGATTTTTGGCCGCCGGCGTGGGATGCATCGTTTATGAAATTCGGCTCGCAGCAGGGGATCCAGTTTCGCATTCCGCGCTACATGCTGACCACCGTCTTTTACTACAACGAGGATCTTTTTCAAAACAGCGGCTTGGTCGCACCGGCGGAGTTGGATGCCCGGGGTGAGTGGGATTGGGCCCGCCTTCGGGATTCGGCCAGAAAACTGACTCAGCACTCCGGGGACACGGTCAACATCCACGGGTTTGTAACCAATACCACCGCTTGGCGGCGTCTCGTCAATTGGGCTCGCGCTGCCGGAGGCGATTTCTTTGATCCCCGTGATCCGACGCGGTTTATCGGGGACAGGCCTGAAGCAGTCGAAGGCATCTCGTTTTTGCAGAATATGATCTGGCAAGACCGCTGCATGGCCCCGGGATGGATCCATACATCGTTCTATCAGGGCAAGGTGGGGATCATAGAAGACGGCATACACGCCATCATCGATCGTTTTGAAACCCGCATTAAAGATGCGTTTGCCTGGAATATCGCTCCTACCCCCGTGGGGCCGACGGGCCGTAACGCCTATACCGGAGATGACGGATTCTCGATTTGGGCGCATACTCAGCACCCGGAAGCGGCCTGGGAATTCGTGAAATTCATGACCTCGAAGGACGGCCAGGACCTGATGGTCAGACATGAAGGGCTGGCTCCGGTGCGCCAATCGGCCATGCGTAGCTATACCGGGATCCGCCCGCAGCTGAATCTATACTCTTTGGCTTTGAACATGCAACAGGCCGCGCCGCCTATCGCCAACTATCTCATGGGAGATGTAAGCCGTGTCGCTGAGGTCATGACCCAGGTGTTACAGTCTTCACTGGTTGACAATGAGAAACCCTACGAGCAGGCGGCCCAAGAGGCAAAGCCGGTTTTGGAATCAATCATCAGTGAGACGATGATGAACTAGCTGATCAGAAGGAGGCGCGAAGTCGCCTCCTTCTCGTTTGACGCATGGGTGGGCCCGAATCTCCTTCGTGCCGGTTGGTGCTGCATACGACAGCCGATAGCGATCTTTTGTCAGGGCTCCCACGTCGCATACCGAGAAGCGAACGCATCCTTTACGCACACGCTCCATCGACTCGACTATGGCCGTGACAAGGCGTGGAGTTGCCCCGTAGAAATGATCAGATCAGGATGGGTGCCTGCCGTCTCCGTCCGGACACCGTTGGCGTCAAGGACTGCCGGGGTTCATGTTTTCCAAAGGACGTCCGGTCAATCGCAACGTCAGCTGAGGTTGTCTCGCAAGCTGTCTCCAAGGGGGGGTATGCACCGGTGAAGGGTCACGACTTGCTTCCTGAGAGCAGCGGCGGTCTGGAGGTTGTGCAGCTTTTTGAGGAGCCCGGTATACCCAGTTGCCACGTTTACATGGAGGCCCATACATGCACACCTGATCCCCGCTTTGTCATCTTCAGGGGATCGGGGACACCCCATGGAGCCGCCGGGAGACCGGTACGGAGTAATCGATCAAGACATACGGCCGTTTCCGATAACATGTCGAAGATCCGATATCAGTGGCACCTGGGATGGAACCGGGACAGAGTATCCTTGGTCCCGGTTCCCGTCAATGACTATGAACAACAATCGGTCTTGCTGATGGCTAGAAGTTCTCGGCCAACTCCGGAAGCGTTGTTCGCCAGTCCTCCAGCACCTGCGACAACGGGATTTTTCCCTCCACGAACGGGAAAAGGCTTTTTTCGATCGCTGTTCTTATTTCGCCTCCTGCCACAGCCGGGATGGTCCTGGCGCTGTCGAGAGCTTGGATGAATGACAATCGATTCGTTGGTGTGGAATCCAGCTGCATCCACAACTGTGCGGCTTTACGATGTGGTACCAATATTCCTTGCATCTCAACAGATAAGCGCATTGACTCCTCGGAACTGAAGAACTTGAGGACCTCCCACGCTTCGTCGGGGTGGTTGGCATCCTTGAACAGGAACCACATCAGCCCATGGGTTTCGGCCGAATTGCCCGCCGGGCCGTAGGGATGACGAGCCACATCCCAAGCATCCGGTGATCCAAGCTGAAGGAATTGACCGATACTGATAGTCGTGTTCATCGACATGGTGACGTTCTTTCGTGTCAAGAGCACTTCCTGGGGGCCCTGGCTTACCGTTCTGGGGGCCATGATTCCTGAACCGTGAATGGCATCGTAGAAGAAGTTGAGGGTGGCTATCATCTCCGGCGAGTCTCCGATGAATTTGGTAGGGGTTGTCGGATCATCAAAGAAATCAGCTCCGAACGCCCACGCTACATACCACCAGATAATCCAGCGGGGAAACTGAACGGCCCAACGCTGGACGGTGCCGTCGTGATTGCGCTTCACCAGCTTTGGGCCGAACCTCATGATATCTTCCCAGCTCATACCGTCCCACGGGACCGTCACACCGGCTTCATGGAACATCGTAGCATTGTAGTAAAGCCCTGTGACCTGCAAATCCAAAGGTACGGCATATTGCTTGCCGTCAACCAGTGCCAGCTGCTTCAAGACAGGCCAGAAAGGCTGGTACAAGTCCTGATCGCGTTCCAGGTAATGGTTGAGCTCCTTAACCAGGCCCTGCTTGGCCCAAGATACAATAGGGGGCGGATCATCGTAGCCGATGTTCAGCGGGGTTCCTGCTGCCGCCATGGTGAGCATCTTCTCGCGCCTCCCCGAGCCGCTGAGATGCACTAATTCGATACGGATGGCATCCTGGGCCTCGTGAAAGCGTCGAACGACTTCCTCCTGCCATGGGATTGACGTTACCTTGTCCACTACACTCATAGTGATCGTCACCGGTTTCGTTGATGCCGCGATGACAGTTGGCGAGACCAACAGCAACATGAGCCAGAGAACGCACAGAGTGTTACAGCGTCGTATCAACACAAGATATACCCCCCGCGGAAATCATCCCAGCCTTCTGATAGACTAATCATACTATGATCATATAATGGAGCAGGCAGTTATTCTGCATGAGTGGGTCCACACCTGCCTCTCTTTGGCACTAACCTATGATATTTGCAAAAAACCTGTTGTGTTATAAGGGGACCATCAGGAGCGGTGTCTGACGTATGTGCCCGGCACGTCTGCCGAGCTTAGGAGCCAAAAAAGCCCACATTGTCTAACCGGTGGGAAGGTGTTTCGTGGATCAAGTCGTTCCGGTAGCAAGCCGTCTGAAGCGGAAGCATCGGACTCAGCACCGGATAACCGGGGTGGGTCAATCTAAGAACGCCGTTGACAGGGGTAAGCTAAGTGATCGATCTGATCCTGAGTGAACAGGATCAGAGAGTCTGGGTCGTTGAGAGGCCTGAGTCGGACAGCGGTGAGCGTATAGCTCACCTGACAGTGGTGGTCAGTTGAGCGGCACAAGGCCAGGGATGGGTCCATCGCACGATCCCAGCCTGTTCGCAAGAAGAGGTGGGGTGAGTATGACCCGACCCGGCGAGTATGCCGACGAGCCCACAAAGGCCGGAGAAGCGAGTGACCAACGCCAAAGGTGTGTTGCTGATGATCCTTGGCGCCTCAAACGGTCTGTGGCGGTCGACACGATCGAACGGAGCAAGGCGAGGATGCCCGCAGTGGGCACAGTGGATGCAGACGGGCTACTGCAATACGGTGAGGGAAAAACGCTGGAAGGCAACTTCATGAATCACGCGACGGAGGTGGCCAGATTTCACGCGTCGCAACGGATTTCGCAACGCGAGGCTTGTGAATGCCCCCATCGCGCAAGTGATGACCGCTCGAATGCGATCCGGACGGTCATGAAGCTGGCGCCCGGCACGGCGCATAAAACTCGGGGCGTAAGTACCGGTGGGTGAGCCATGACATTTGGATGTCGCGGATTGCTCGATCAGTGGGTGCCAAACGAGTCTTGAGGCCGGTAAGACGGTGTCTGCAAGCCCGCAAGAGATGCGAGGCGGGCTCGGTCCGGCAAGAAGGCGCGCCGCAGGGCGGCCCACTTTCCCTTCTGCTCCTTAGTGTGTCGAGTCTTTAATAAGATCGGGCTGGCGGAATACCTGATTGAAGAGCCCGCCCCCTCTCCGATGCTCAAGTCCGGGACGGGGGCGGGACGCAACGGCCTTCAGTTGGCGAATCGTTCAAAGCGACACGATCCGTATGTCTCCCGTGTAGTCATCACGTGCGGTGGCACTCCGAATGCGCCCCTGTTCATCCAACACACATTCAATTTCAGTGAAATCGTGGATCGAATCCAGCTCCAGGCGTTGCCCGTCCAATTGGATGTAGCCGCCTACGAGCCAGCGGTCTTGCCCGTCAGGCACGGGAGCCTTGCGGTTTTTGGCGAAGAAATCGAGTACATCACTCAGATAATCCCTCAGGCGCAGGCCGTGACCGAGACCGGGCAGCTCCACGTAGCTCACCGGTTTGTTCAACTCATCTGCCCGCTCCTTATAGAGCCTGGCGTGATTGACGGGCACACGCGGATCCTCAGTGCCGTGGAACAGAAGAATCGGAGCCTTGAGATTGGGCAACAGGTGCAGCCCGCTGCGAGCCCGATAGGCACTCGGGTTCTGCCGTGGAGTCACTCCGATCCAGACATCCATCTCATCGCGGAACTCACCCACTTGGTCGTTTTCGTACCACACACCGTAATCTGACACCCCACAGAGGGAGACACCGGCGGAGAAGAAGTAGGGGAACTTGGCCATGATGGCGTATGTATTGCCACCTCCGCCGCTGATTCCCATCACATAGGCTGTCTCAGGATCACTGATAGACTCCGCGAAATGACGTCGGACGTGGTTGACGGCATCGATGCCGTCGAGGAGTTCCCAGCCGTTGGCATCCGGTGCGCCGCCGCTTTCTCCCCGACCCCGCATGTCGACGTTGACTACGACGAAATGGGGGGCCATAGCCTGCGCCATGCCCCTGGTGCTCGTGCGCGACACGTGCCAACCGTGAAACAGCAACAATACCGGCGCCGGGCGGGCCGGCAGATAGACATCCATGCACAGCGCGCAGTCGGCATCCCGGGAGGATGAGTACATCACATCGTATTCAGCGCGCCAAACGCTCGCCTTCACATCACTTGCCATGGACCATTCGCTCCTGTCAGTTATTGATACAGCTGTCGTTTGGGCCGGCGCTTCCCGTACCTGGGCTAACGGAACGGCCTTGGTCTTTTGGGGTGCTTCCGCAGACCGGCTGTGACGGACTGTTCAGTGACGACCATGCGGACAGGCAGGCCCGAGAGATCGTTGCCTTGACACTGAAGGAGGCGTTCGGGTCGCCTCCTCCTTCAGTGTCCTGTCCTGTCCGGGATCGAAGCTCAAAGCGGCACGATCCTTATGTCTCCCGTGTATCCATCCACCGCGGCGGCACTGACCACGCGCCCTTGTTCATCCAACACGCATTCAACTTCAGCGAAATCGTTGATCGAATCAAGTTCCAGGCGTTGCTCTCCCAACTGGATGTAGCCGCCTACGAGCCACCGCGTTTGTCTGTCGGGCGCCGGGGCATGCCCGTTCTCTTCAAAGAAATTGAGCACGATGCTCAGATAGTCCGGAAGGCGCAGGTTGTGGGCGAGACCGGGCAGCTCCACATAGGTCACCGGCTTATCCAACTTATCCGCCCACTCACTGTAAAGCCTGGCGTGGACTATGGGCACCCGCGGGTCTTCCGTACCATGGAACATGAGCAGAGGCGCTTTGAGATTGGGCAACAGGTGTAGCCCGCTACGGGCCCGATAGGCGTCGGGATCTTGATCCGGAGCCACTCCTACCCAGACATCCATTTCATCCCGAAACTCACCGACTCGGTCGTTGTTGTACCAGACGGCGTAGTCCGATATCCCGCAGAGGGCGACACCGGCGGCAAAGAGGTAGGGGAATTTCGCCATGATAGCGTATGTATTGCCTCCTCCGCCGCTGGAGCCCAGGACGTAGACGGTCTCGGGGTCACGGATGAACTCGGCATAGTGGCCTCGGACGTGGTTGACGGCATCGACACCGTCGAGCAGCTCCCAACCGTTGGCATCCGGCGCGCCGCCGCTCTTGTCCCGGCCGCGCATGTCTACGTTGACTACGACGAAATAAGGAGCCAGAATCTCGGCCGTGGGTCTGGTGCTCTTGCGGGTTCCGTGCCAACCGTGAAACAGCAGCAGCACCGGTGCCGGGCGGGCCGGCAGATAGACATCCATGCACAGCGCGCAGTCGGCATCCCGGGAGGATGAGTACATTACATCGTATTCGGCGCGCCAGGCGCCTGAAATCACGTCGCTTGACATTGATCAATCTCTCCTGTCAGTTGTTGATGAATTCAGCATTTGAGCTACGGCTTCCGGCACCTCAGCCAAAGGAACGGTCTTGGTCGCTCCGGTGCGTCTGCAGACCAGCTCGGCACCTCCGGCGGCCAAAGACCGGTCACCGACGGTGATCCGTACGGGCATGCCCAAAAGATCGGCATCCATGAACTTGATACCGGCGCTGACCGGACGGTCATCAAAGAGTACGCTATCTTCGCCCAAGGCCTGATACAGCTCATCGGCCGCGGCGCGCACATTGTCCTTCTTGCCCACGGTGATCAGATGACAGGGGTAGGGGGCGATAGCCGGCGGCCAGATTATACCTTGCTCGTCGTGGCTGTGTTCGACGATACAGGCCAGCAATCGGGTGAGATCCATGCTGTAGCTGCCCATCAGCAGGGGGTGTGAATTACCCCCTTCATCCGTGAACATGGCGTTCATGGCCGCCGAATACTTGCTGCCAAGCCGGGAAACGCCGGCAATTTCCACACCTCGGTGGGTCTCCAGCGGTGCCCCGCAGTTGATACAGGGCTGACCCGCCTCGGACAAGGCGATGTCGCCGACTATATCGGCGGTGAAATCCCGGCCGTAGCGGACCCCCGTTAGATGGTAGTCGGGGCGATTGGCCCCGGTGACCAGAGGGCCGCATTCGGGCACCGAATCATCGGCCACCAAAAGCAATGGGGCGGCGGTGCGCAAGTCCACCGGACCCGTGAATCCTACGGAAAGACCAGCCCGCTCGGCCTCCTCGGCAGAGAGAGTCTGCACCTCAGTGCCTAGAGTCTTGCTGAGTTTGTGCGGGTTGACATCGAGATCGCCGCGGATCAGGGCCAAGACCAGTCGCTCATCGGCTACGAAGAAGACGGACTTGAGAGTCTGGCTCGGCGTGCAATCCAGATAGCGGCACAGATCGGCGATGGTCTCACAACCTGGCGTATGCCTTTCCTCAAGCTTGTTCTCCTCATCGGCGCAGTCGGCACTGCCCTTGACCGCCCGGGCCACCTTCTGATCGGCCGCGTAGCGGCAGGCCGGGCAAGTGACCGCCGAATCGTCGCCGTGCGGCGTGAGAAAGAAGAACCCGTAGGCATCCGGATCATCCGAGTTTTCTGAATCCGACCGCCCCGTGAGCACGGGCAGCGAAAGCTCGGTGAAGATCCGCTCATAGGTGTCACGGACGGTCAGGAAAAGGTCCTGCAGATCATCCTTGGCGGCGTGGAAGCTGTGGGCCGTCTTGACGAGAGACTCGCGAGGATAGAGTAGACCTCCGCGCGGTCGGCCCTCCTCATGCAGGGCGGTCTGAATGCGGTAGGCGACAACAGGCAGTTGGCGATAGGAATCGATCATCGTGCCCGCCAGATCGGTGGCCGCCTCATCATGGCTCATGGAAAGAGCGACGGGAAACAGAAGTTCTTGTCCTCCGATGCCCTCCATCCTTTGGCGTACAAGATCCTCCAGGCGACGCAAGGCCCGGCAGGCCAGAGGGGTGAGACCGTAGGCTCCTGCGCCCATCCGACGGATGAACCCGGCGCGCAATAACAGTCGATGACTTGCCACCTCAGCTTCCGCCGGGTTGTGTTTTTGCGTCTTAAACAGCAATCGGCTCAGGTGCATGCTTGTCCTCCTCCTGATTACGCAACAAAGTTCAATTGCAAGAACCCGGAATCCTGCGATCAGACTCTATGAACGGTGTTCATTCTACTGCGGGGCGCTTGCTTGGGTGAGCGAGGCGCAATAGAGGAGGGGATTGGTATAGATCTCGCGGAGTTCATGATGCATGCCGGCCTGAAGAAAGGTTATTCTCTGATCCCGAGTATTGACCTCAAACAGCCACGGTCTGCCTTCGCTGTCCACTCCGACGTCAAGTCCGAGATCCACTGCATGACGGTAGCGGCCTGAGACGGCTTGCGCCACGTCAAAGGCCAGGCAGAGGATCTTCCCGGACACTGCATCCGCCGTCTCCGGCGGAAAGGCGGCTTTGATGGCTGTCTCACCCCGGATGGCATAGCCTCCTTGACCGATGTTGGTAAGAAAAGGATGGGTGGCGGCCACTTTGGCCACCGTACCGGCAACCTTCCATTCTCCCCGGCCGTCGCACTGCACCGGAACGCGCAGATCGAAGGGGCGTTCTTGGTACTTAGCCAGGGTGATACATTGTTGCACCAAGTAGTGGCGCAGGTGTATACGGCGTCTGAGAAACTCACGCAGAGCGGAGTGAGTGAGCACTTTCATCGAGCGACTTGTGATCAAGACGCGCCGTCTCGGAAGCGGAGCGATTCTTACGATGCCCTCGCCGACCGATCCTATCCTGGGCTTGATGATCACACTTTGGCCGATATCAAGCTGCTGTTTGATGGATTGCCACGAGCCGGGCCAGGTGGCCGGGATGTGGATGCTCGCCGATTCATTGCCGGCCAGGATGTCGTGCATCTTCTGTTTGTTCTGGATGCGATGAGGGTTGACGAACGTCACGCCGCGGCGGCTCAGCTTGTCAAGAATCACCAGCGGAGCGCCTGAGCGGTAGAGAGTCCGTTTGTGAATCACCCTGGGGATGCCGGTCGTCAGTCTCCGCCAACCTTCTTCCGAGGGCGCGTATCCTCGCACTCTGCGACGGCCGACCATGATGCCTTCGATGGAGAATATGACGATGTCAATCCCCTGTTCCAGAGCGATCTCTCTGTAGAGCGAGAACTGCTCGTTGGTCGGTCGGCCGCGCATGGCCTTGTGAAGGACAAATTGATTGACCAGAATGCCCACTCGATTGGACATGGCATGCTTCTCCTTGAGAGGCGTACGGGGGTTCAGCGTCTGCGAATCCGTCCCTTGGACACGCGGAAGCGTCTCTGTCTTCTTCGCACTCTGTCTCTCCACCAAGCATGTCTGGAACGCCAGTCATAGGCGTATAGGACCCGTGTGGTGACCCGGCGCGGAGTCTTTTGCAGTCTGATGGCGCATCCGGGCGCAAACTGCACCTCGATTCCTCTTTGTCTGGCTACCGAAAGCAGGTATCTGATGGCCGGCTTCTGACGGAGATACTCTTTGCGTCTGACATCGATTCCCCACAGACCGATGGTGTCGTAGCCTTCCACGATGGCCAAGGCAATGAGATAGGAGGCCGTGCTCGTGAAACACCGTCCGAACTCACGTCGCAGCCTTTTGGCGGGAAAGGGTACGCTCTTTGGAATCCCGGGGTGTCTTTTTTGCATATATACCGGGCAGTTCAGCCGGCGCATGTAGCGCATATAGCCCGGAAAAGATCTGCGCCCCGGCCTTTTGGTCGCCAGTTGCTGTCTCAGATCAGTGATGGCATGCAACTCGAACCATCGCGTCACTCTCGGGTAACGGTAGAGTCGACTGGAAAAGGCCCAGATCTCCCACGAGGAATCGTTGTAGGGCGCCAGGCGGCGAGAAGGGCCGCCGCCGACTATGGCCACCTTCTTCTTGCGAGCGACCCGTCTTTTATCGGCGGACATACGAATACACATCCTTAGATTGTGGTTCGGGAAGAGCGGCGCTTCTTGCGCCGTCGCTTTTTGCGCCACCAGGCCATCGGAGATTGCCAGTCATAGCCATAGAGCACGTCGGAGAGCGGCACCGAAGGCACTGCCGGGATGTGCAGCGGACAGCCGGGAGGCAGATAGATCTCTATTCCTCTCTGTCTGGCCACACCGAGCAGATACTCCACCCCGGGGCGCTGCCGGGCGTACACCGTTTTTTCGGTGAGATGGATCCCCCAGACACCGATGGTGTCACACTCCTCCAGTACCGCCAGGGCGATCATATAAGAAGCGGTGCTGGTGAAGCATTTGCCAAAGGCATCCACAGCCTTCTGCAGCGGATACTCAAGACTCATCGGTATGGACTCATGGGCCTTCTGCATGTAGACGGGGCAGTCGAGTTGTTTGAGGAACTTCATGTAACTGCGGTACGATAGCCTGCGCTTGGTGTCGCCTGTCAATTGACTTCTCAGATCCTCTAGAGCATGCATTTCAAACCAGCGGGTGATGCGCGGCGTGGGCAGACGCAGACTCGAAAACGCCCAGATCTCCCATGAAGGATCATCATAAGGAGCAAGAAGACGCGAGCGTGCTCCGCCGACGATAGCGATCTTCCGAGGGGGTCGGGGCGGTTGTGTCTGTTCGCTCATGATCGATCCTCCGCTGTGTCTTTTGCCTCAGGATTTCAGAGCCATACATGGTATGCGGCAACCTGGAGTTCGTGCCAACCCGGCCCGCGGCCTGAAGTGGCAGGCGCTCAATCCGCGGAAATAGCCTTGCCTTCCTGGTCCTCCCTCTCTGTGACCGACGTAGGATGATCCCGATCTTGGGTCATGGAGGAGGGATTGAACTCGTGAGTGCACTTGCGGTGATCCCGGCCCGCGGCGGATCGAAAGGATTGCCGCGAAAAAACGTCCGTCTCCTCTGCGGCAAACCTTTGCTCGCCTGGACCATAGAAGCAGCCACCCGAGCCAAGAGTGTGGAGCGGGTTGTCGTGTCCACCGATGATGCCGAGATCGCCGAAGTGAGCCGTCGCTACGGAGCGCAGGTGGTCCGGCGTCCGAAACGGATCAGCGATGATACCTCACCTTCGGAAGAGGCTCTGCTGCATGCTCTCGGCCAACTGAAGATCGATCAAGGTGTGCTTGTCTTCCTGCAGTGCACCGCACCGCTCATGCTTCCCGAGGACATAGACTCCACCGTGGCTGCTCTTGAGCATGCCGATTCGGCTTTTACGGCCACTTCTTGGTACCACTTCTTGTGGAAGATGACGGCGCAAGGGGCCGTGCCTGTGGGACACAGCAAGCAAGAAAGGCCCATGCGCCAGCAAAAAGAGCCTGAGTTCCTGGAGGTAGGGGCCGTCTATGCCATGAAGATCCCCGGATTCCTACAGGCGCGTCATCGTTTCTTCGGGCGGGTGGCGATGCATCTCATACCGGGGGAAAGAAGCATAGAGATCGACGACGAAACGGATTTTCTCCTCGCCGAGACGCTGATGCGGCGCCGCTTGGATGTGAATCGGGCGGCGCGCCTGCCTGACAGAGTAGCCGCCTTGGTCATGGATTTTGACGGGGTCTTGACCGACAACCGGGTGGGCGTGGATGAGACCGGGCGGGAAGCCGTGCTTCGCCATCGCGGGGATGGGTGGGCCATGCAACGGCTCAAGGAAGCCGGGATCCGTCTGCTGGTGCTGACCAATGAGACAAACCCTTGTGTTAAACACTGCTGTGCCAAGTTGGCGGTGGAGTGCATCGTGGCTCCCGGCGACAAATTGCCGGTACTCAAGGAGTGGCTGGCCCGGCATGAGATCCCGGCGGAAAACACCGTCTACATCGGCAATGATGTCCCTGATGTAGGTTGTATGCTTCATGTCGCTTGTGGCGTGGCACCTGCCGATGCCTACCCTTCGGCCAAACAGGCAGCGCAAGTCGTGTTGCTCACGCCCGGAGGATACGGCTGCATCCGTGAGTTGGCGGATCCGTTGTTGAGCCGCCGTCCGTAAAGCCGGACGGTCATTTTTTATTGATCAGGAGGGATGAGATGAATCCTCCCTGTGTAGTCGCTGAAGTTGGGTGCAACCACCGAGGTGAATCGGCTACGGCCGAAAAGATGGTTCGGGTGGCGGCCGACTTCTGTGGTGTGGATGTGGTGAAGTTTCAAAAGCGAAATCCGCCCGAGTCGCTGACTCCCGAACAGTATGCCGCGCCTCATCCGGTGCCGGAAAACGCATACGGAGCAACCTACGGAGAGCACAGGATGGCCCTGGAACTGTCCCTGGATGAACACAGACGGCTGAAAGGGCTCTGTGAAGAGCGGGGGGTCATCTACAGCTCGAGCGTGTGGGATATGACCAGCGCCCGCCAGATCGCATCTCTGGAACCGGTGATGATCAAAGTGCCCTCGGCCTGCAATATGCATCTGGCCATGTTGGGATATCTTTGTGATGAGTTCGGGGGCGAGATTCACATCTCCTTAGGGATGACGACGAGGGAAGAAGAAGAACTCATCGTCGCCTTCTTGGAAAGCCGCTCGCGTCTGAAAGACGTAGTATTGTACCATTGCGTCTCGGGATATCCCGTGGCCTTCGAGGATCTGTCTCTGTTGGAGATCCGGCGGCTGCGGACGGCATATGGCTCGCAGGTGAAGGGAATCGGCTTTTCCGGACATCATTTGGGTATCGCCGCTGACATCGCCGCCATGACCCTGGGGGCCCGGTGGATTGAGAGGCATTTCACGTTGGATCGAACCTGGAAGGGTACCGACCACGCGGCGTCACTGGAGCCCGACGGGCTGCGCAGACTGGTACGTGATACCCGCCATGTGTCGAAGGCTATGGGGTACAAGGCTGCGGAGATGCCGGAAGTCGAAGTTCCGCAACGCCGAAAGCTGAAGTGGATGAGCTCCACTCATTCCCGATAGGAGTTCAATTCGAAGGACGGTGCCCGAGAAGGCCTTCTTCGTCATGTCATGCGCCTGCCCGGCATAGCGTTTTTGGGCAGGCCTCTTTTGTCTTGTTGTCGAAAAAGACCCAAGGCTTGGTTTTCTTACAAAGGAGCCGTTAGCCTCTGTATTCATGTTCTGTCGTCGGCCACATTGCCCGGGACGCGTCGTTGTGTCGACAAGGAGTATGACCCGGAGCTTGCGGTGACAGACGTCGCTTTTGAAAAAACGCGTCAGGAGGATTGATCAGTGTGGATTCCTCTCGTACACCTTTGACGGCAGGCGATCTTTATGTCGGTTGGGGTCGACGCAGCATTACACCGGACAGACCGGTCCGGCTGCAGGGTCAGTTTTACCAGAGAATCTCCAAATACGTCCAGTCTGAGATCGTGGTTACGGTCTTGGCCGTGGAGACCAAGGATGAAGAGGGCCACTCGCTGGAGCAGATGATGATCGGGGCCTGTGACCTTTGCAGCATACCTGCGCAGGTGCAGGCCGAAGTGAGAGAAAGAATCAAAGACCGGCTACCGGATTTCAGTACGGATAAGCTCTTCCTCAATGCGACGCATACCCATACGGCGCCGATCAAGACCCAGGGCGAAGTCACGGCCGGACGCTACATATACCAGTACATCCCCGAAAAGATGCACCCGGTGCCCGAGTCCGTGGACGATGAGGTAATGAGCCCTCAACAGTACAGTGAATTCCTGGTGGAGCGTCTGTGCGAGGCTTTTGTCGAAGCTTGGGAAAAGCGGGCTCCGGGCTTTGCCGCCTGGCAGTTGGGCCATGCGGTGGTCGGGTACAACCGGCGTGTGGTCTATGATGACGGCAGTGCCCAGATGTATGGTTCGAGTGACACGATCAATTTTGACTGCATAGAAGGCGTCAGCGATCCGGGAGTGGAGCTGCTGTATTTCTGGGACAAGAATGACCGCTTTACCGGAGTGGTGGCCAACGTGGCCTGCCCGTCACAAGTGGTGGAGGGTCATTCCTTCATCTCGGCTGATTTTTGGGGCGAGGTCAGAAAGCAAGTGACAGAGCACTTCCCGGCTCCGCTCCATGTCTTGCCCATGTGTGGCGCGGCGGGTGATCAATCACCCCGGGATATGATCAGGCGCGGCCGGGGCGAGCCGAGTATGCGCGACGTTGAAGGTGCGGTCGAGATGGGGTCGCGTATCACCGCTGCCATAGTCAGCAAGTACGAGGCGGCCTTGGCCCAAAAAAGATCGAAGTTGGAGTTCGGTCACCTGGTGGTGAACGTGGATCTGCCCATTCGTACGGTCACCCGGGCCGAGTATGAAAAGGCCCAGGCCGAGTTCCAAGCCTTTTTGGCGGGCAAAAACCCCAACGAACCCCTGCAAGTCAGGGATATCGTGAAGTTGTTCCCGGCCGGGGGCATCATGGCCAGATATGAAATGCAGCAGACAACGTCCTTATACTCGCCGGAGATTCATGTCATTCGGCTGGGGGATATAGCCATTGCCAGCAATCCTTTCGAGCTGTTCTTGAATTACGGTCTGCGTATGAAGGCACGCAGCCGAGCGGCTCAGACATTTGTCGTCCAGCTGGCTTGCGACAAGGGACGATATCTGCCTACCGAAAAGGCGGTGGCCGGAGGAGGCTACAGTGCCATAGTGGCCAGTAATCTCGTGGGACCCGAGGGAGGGCGTATTCTGGTCGAGCAGACCGTCAGGTTGATCAACAGCATGTTTTAACTTCGAAAGATGGAGGGCGTCTGGACAATGGGTGAGAAGCTGGCTATACGCGGAGGTAAGCGAGTCATTCCCGAAGGCACCATCAAGAAGTGGCCGCCCATCGATGACACTGACAGAGAATTGGTGCTCAGCGCCTTGGAAGCGCCCAGCCATACCTACAGCACGCATTGTAAGGCCTTTCAGGATGAGTTCGCCGCTTGGAACGGCAACAAGTATGCCATCACGACCAACTCAGGTACGGCGGCTATGCATATGTGTCTCGTGGCCTGCGATTGCGGCACCGGTGATGAAGTGATAGTCCCCGCCTACACCTGGTCTTCGTCGGCGACCTGCGTGATGCAGCACAACAGCATACCGGTCTTTGTGGATATCGACTTTGAGACCATGAACATAGATCCGGACAAGATCGAAGAGGCCATAACCCCTAAGACCAAAGCCATCATTGTGGTCCATCTGCACGGTTTGCCGGCGGATATGGACCGTATCACGGCCATCGCCCAAAAACACAACTTGAAGGTCATCGAGGATGCCTGTCAGGCACACGGTGCCAAGTACAAAGGCCAAAAGGTCGGCACCATCGGAGACTGCGCGGCTTTCAGCTTCAACCAGAACAAATGCCTCAGCGCCGGGGAAGGCGGCATGTTCGTCACCGATTCTGAAGAGATGCTGGCCAAAGCCCGGGCCTTGTGGTCGTTCGGTGAGACTTTCGAAGATATGGCCAAAAGAGATTACCACGTCTACTCCATGGGCTGGATGTACAGAAACAACGAGCTGAGCGCGGCCTTTGCCCGGGCGCAGCTGCGGAGGCTGGATGATTATCTGGCTTACCAAAAAGAGAGCACACAGCTGCTCACGGAGTCTCTCAGCGATGTGCCGAACCTGATCCTGCCCACGGTTCCGGAAGGGTATGAGACCAACGGCTACAATTACACAATTCGCTTCGACATGAAAGCCTTGGGCCATGAACACGATGCCAGCGCCTTCCGTTACAAGATCATTGAGGCGCTCCGGGCCGAGGGTGTGGAGACAGGTGTGTGGCAGCGGTTCATCTTGCCGGCCATGGCCGTATTCCAGGCCAAGAACGGTTACGGCAAGGGTTGTCCGTGGGATTGCCCTCATGCGCAACCGGTCGATTACTCCGTTGAACGATATCCGGTGGCTCAAAAGCACTGCGACACGCATACGGGAATGACGACGCCTTTGCGGCTGCCGAACGATCTGGACACCGTCAGACTGGTCGCGGAGGCTTTCCGTAAGGTGATGACCAACATCGACCAGCTGGAGCGGTAGGGGTGAAAGATGATGAAGATTGCGCTGATGTCATACACCCTGGCTCGCGGGCGTTGGGGAAAGAATCCGGACCTCAGAGAACTGTGCGAGTTAGCCTCCTCGCTACGGATCGACGGCGTCGATTGGGTGACCCTCTATGGCTTTGCTGCCGAAGAGGTGGTCCGGGTGACGGCTGACTACGGGCTGAAAAACATCTGCTATACTTTCTTTGCTCCCGTCCACAACTCCGAGAAAAGAGCGGAGGCCATGGATCTGATCAAGCGCGGTCTGGATACGGCTGGCGTTCTCGGCGCAGATAAGATCATGCTTCCTTTGGGCGGAGTGGAAGGTCAAAGCAGGGAGTACAGCCGGCAGCTGGCCCTGGAAGGCCTGGCGGAGGCCGTCTCCATGGCGGAAAAGCAGGGTATTACGGTCACGGTGGAGCATTTCCACGGCCGTTTGGCTCCGTTTATCACCTCTGAAGACATGGAGCAGGCGGTGGCCATCGTTCCGGGATTGAAGATCACCTATGACAACGGAAACGTCTATACGTCGGGAGAGGATCCGGCCGAAGCTTTCACGCGTGTACATGAGCATATCGTCCATGCTCACTTCAAGGACTGGCATGCCGTGGAAGAAGGCCGGCTGCAGGGCCTTGACGGACGTTTCTACAAGGGTGCCTTGGTGGGTGAAGGAGTGGTGGATCCCAAACCTTGTTTGGAGGCCATGGCCGCAGCGGGATATGAGGGTTACATCAACATGGAGTATGAGGGACAGGAGTATGATCCCAAAGAGGCGATCATCCGGGGTACGAAGTACCTGCAGGAACTGATCGCTTCGTTGGGTTAGGATTTGCCGGGAAAGAACTGTCGGCCCCAACCAGAGGGGCCGACAGTTGTGTGTGTGCCCGGCATGCTTGCCGAGCCGGAAGGTTGAAAGAAACCTTCGTTACCTGCCAGTGGGAAAACAACCCGTAGGCAAGGGCGTCGCCGGTAACGGCGGGGTCTGAAGGAAGCCGAAGG
>JBMNSS010000029.1:0-21931 GCA_050945315.1 Limnochordia bacterium
TTGTACCATAGCTCGATGCCCGGCTGCACCGTGGTCATGCGCTGCAACATGTCCAGACGTCCTGCAAAGTGCCAGCCAATGCGCTGGAGTTCAAAGATCACCTCATCACTGGTCAGAAGCGAAATGAACTCCCAAGCCAGATCCTTGTTCTTGCTCGCACCGGGGATGGCCAATCCGTTGGCAAAGACATGAGACACAGGCTCACTGTGAGGCGTCTGTCGGGGAGCAAACAAGCCTACATTGTCCATGAATTCGGGATCGGCGGCCACCCATGAAGCGACATTGGACGGGGCCAAATAGCGCATGGCGATCCGCCCCTGTCCGAAACCTCCACCCAACACCGGCAGCCTTCCTTGGCCTGCTTCATGAAGCTCCTGCAGAACCTGCAAAGCCTGCGTAGCCCGCGGGTCCTTGAGATTTGACGTGAAGGTATCCAGATTGACCTCGGTCAGGCCGGCTTGACGCATATACCAGAAGAGCTGCTGAGCGGCTCCTGCGGCGGTGTCCGTACACCAAAAGCCGCGCACGGCGACCGTTTGACCCTCAATCTTCGTCAAGCGCCGAGCATACTGAACCATCTCGTCCCAACCGTCAGGAGGTCTGTTGGAGTCGAATCCGGCTTCTGCAAAGAGTCGTTTGTTATACCCGATCCCGCGAAAGTCGAGGCTCTGCGGAACGGCCATCACCTGGCCGCGCCAGCTCATGGCCTCCCACAACGGCTTTGAGAAGCGAGTCGTGTACTTCCACCCCTGCATATAGCGATCCAAAGGCTCCAAAAGGCCCATAGAGCCCTCTTCATACGGTGAGTAAAAACCCGTCACCACGACGTCAGGCGGCGTACCTCCCGCCGTCAGCACCATGATCCTTTCCTGACGCTGATCCCAGTTGACGGTCATCACGGTGACGTCAGCGCCATGACTACGCAAGAACATGGAGGCTACATCTTCCCGGAGGTATTGTATCATGGCTGCCGAGTACCCCGAGGTGAGAAAGGTGATCTCTGTGTTCGCAGCCAGAGAGCCGCAGGCAAACAGGAACAGCATGAGGAGCACAGCGCTCAGACACAGTCGACGATTCTTGAGCGACATGTCAACAATACTCCTTTCCTGAGAGTCTTTTTCACTCCTCTCGATAGCGACAAGGGATCGGAAACGATGGCAGTGTAACAACGGACACAATATATCCTTCCACAGCCTTGTATAATATCCCTTTAGGCAATTATCTGTCTTCGAGGGGCAAGTACCGCCGCCGGCGATCGCACCTTCTTTGGCCCGGGTAGGAAAAAAGAAGGACCCCCGGGAGAGGCTATCGCGCCCAGGGGTCCGACAGTCTTTGGATCAACTTCTCATGCAGCCACTACGTCGAGGCATCCTGGGCAATCCCCGTCACTCGACGGTGAATGCTTTCCGGATGCGTGACCGGAGCCATGGTCCCTCGCCACACCGGATCCACACTGATTCGGCGCGGATTCAGCTCATTGGACACCGGATACATAGCCTCCGGCGGAGCCGGATAGGTGGCTTGATCGAAGATGGCCGCGTGGTTTTTGTCCATGATGCCCAATGCCGGCGGATAGGAGGGCAATGAAGACAGCAGACACGGCATACGCCCGGTGGATCTCACCCACTGATCCACGTTCTCCTTTTTCGTGGCGTAGAACTTGACCCATTCCCAGGTCTCGTTGAGATGTCTGGCCTCAGCCAAAACATGAGGTCCACTGCCGCCGCCTATGCTGAGCGGTCCTAATTTGCCCCAGGGCAACAAGGCCATATCCCAGTCAAAGGGAGCACTATCCAGATACGTGCCGATGATCCCGACTCCGTCCTGGACATCGATGGGTGTTTTCCCGATCCAAAAGCAAAACGAGGCAGGATCACTCACGCGATACAGCTGGGTAGTGCCCTCCCGGAAGATACGGACATAGCTTTCCACCGCCGAGACCACCTCGGGTGTGGACCACAAGCTGCGAATGGGCCTCATCGCCTCATCGAAGGCGTAGAACAAGCCTCCGTCTCGAATCACGGACAGACACCACCCCGCCCCTGTGGGGCGATCCACGCCGTGGATATCCGGCACTCCGTCTCCGCTGAAATCTCTGGTGAGCTTCTTCCCGCTTTCCACCAGAGTGTCCCAATTGCACCCTCGCCCGAGACGATCCGCTGTGACCACACCGTGCCGGTTAAACAAGTCCCGGTTGAAGAAGGTGATGAACAGACCGAGCTCAAAAGGTACGGTGTAGATCGCTCCGTTGGGAGCCGTCAGACCGGCGATAACGGCCTGGTTGTACGCTCTGAGAAGCCCGTCTTTCTGCAGCGGCCGCACGTCAACCAGCTGTCCCCAAGGCCCCGGATAAGCGAAGCCGGGCAAGTCCATCACATCCGGAGCGAGGCCACCCAGCAGCATGGTCCGGAACTTGTCGTGCAGACCTATAGTGATCTCGACTTCTATGTCGGGATTCAGCCTCTCAGACTCCTGTGCCATCTCTAGCAGGTAGGCGTGGTACCCGTCTCCATGATGCGTATAGGTGAAGCGTGTGACGGTGACGTCGGCGGCACCCGTCCAAACGGGCAGCTCCACCAAGAAAGGCCGTCGCAAAAAAGCCACCTTCTTCACGGTGAAGGACCCCCTTCCGGCTACCGCCGACGAGCAGGCACGGCTACACCGTCTTCGCAAAGATCTCGTCAATCCGGGCCAACTGTTCAGGCGTCAGCCTCCAATCGACCGCCCCAGCGGCTTCCTTGATCTGCCCCGGACGACGAGCCCCCCAAAGGGCTATGGTTACACCGGGCTGATCCAACGTCCAGCGCACGGCCAACTGCGCCAGGGTCTTGGAACAAGCCTCCGCCATCTTCTTCAGCTCCGCAATGATCCGCAGATTCCTTTGGAAGCGCTCGCCTTTGAAGTCCGGATCATTGGCTCGGGTATCCCCTTCAGGGAAGGATGCATTCTCATCAAATTTGCCCGTGAGCAGACCCCGGGCCAGCGGGCTGTAGACCAAGACAGCTATGTTGTTTTCCAGGCAGTATGGGATGACCTCTTCCAGAGTCTGCCGGTTAAAAAGGTTGAGTTTGGGTTGATTGGAGTGCAGAGGGGCAACCTTTCTCCAGGTCTCCATTTGCTCCACGCTGTAGTTGCTCACACCGATCGCTCTAATCTTCCCTTCATCGTAGAGCTCTTTCATGGTGGCCGCCGTCTGTTCTATAGGCGTATCAGGATCCGGCCAGTGTATCTGGTAGATGTCGATATAATCCGTGTTCAAATAGCGCAGGCTGTCCTCCACTTCCTTGCGAATACGCTCAGGCTTTGAATTCCGAAATACCTCGCCGTCCTCATCCCAATCCAGGCCGGCTTTGGTGGCGATGACCACCTGGTCTCTCGGTACTCCGCTGCGGGCGATGGCCTCAGCCACAATCTTCTCTGACAGACCAAACCCGTATGCCGGAGCCGTGTCGATCGTGGTGATGCCCATTTCCAGGGCCTCACAGGCAGCCTGTATGGCATCCTCGACGTTGGTGCCGCCCCAAAGCCGGCCGCCCATGGCCCAGGTGCCCAAAGCGATGCGCGATACCTTGATATCCGTCGCTCCAAACTGCATGAACTCCATGATCATCCCTCCCAAAGGGTCTATACACTATCTGCGGATGAATCCCCTCCCTCCCGCTCCAAAACACGAACGGGAATGACCCGGCCAAGATCCCCTGCCCGGATCGAAAGCCCGCTGCGCCGAAGGTATCTTGTCGGTGAGCATTGAAAAACCACCCCCGAGTTTTTTCAGGGGTGGTCGCGCAACAGGCAATCCGCCAGGGATCCCCTGTTGTGCCTTGACCAGCCGCGACCCAGCCGCGTCTGAGAACTTGGCGTCCTCTCCACTCCGGATAGCATACAGGCTGGCTCCGCTAAAATTATACAACATATTTCTTGTTATGTAAATGTCTGTTTTGTATTATCCGCAATTACATCCCACTTGGGCCATGTACGGACCGCAGTCTCCGTCGGCTACGGTGAGCACCGGGGCAAGAGAGCCAGAGGGCCGATGATCGAGTCGCCCAAAGGACCGAGCTTGCGGTTGGTCTCCTCGTATTCGGGTCTTTGGAGACGCAGGGCGGCCAACTGCATAAAGAGCTGAGGCTGAGGCGCAACGCCCGTGATCTGCTGCTTTTGCCAGCGCCTCGGATCTGCCAAGTACGGATCAAGATAGGCCGCCACCCCGGACATACCCCGACCGTCCGGAGTTGCGTAATTCCAAAGGTCCTCACCTCGATGGTAAGCCATCTCACACAAGAGGGCTAAGGCGTTGGCATTGTACAGCGTATACGAAAAGGATCGGGTACGCCGTTCCTCCAGTGGCTGAGCCCCTTCGGGTGTGATCTGCTGGGGAACCAAGACGTCCCGGTACCTGTCGATCATCGAGTCGACGATGGCCTCCTTACCCAGCCATGAAGCGAAGGTGGCCACCTGAGCGGTCCAATACGTCCCATGGTTGTTTTTTTGCCGCATTTCCTCAAGCCCTTTTTCGCTTTCCATGAGCCAGCTCAGATATGCTGAAAACCACTCACGCAAAGCCTGCTGCTCATCGGCAGCCCATTGACCGGTGGCGGCAAGAAACCCGATACTGTGCACTAAGCCGATCAGGCTGTTGGAGTCAATAATGCCTATTCCCCGTCCGTCGCAACGGCCCCGGATGGCTTGAGCATACTCCAAGTGCGGGTTCATTCTGGTCGCCGGGTCTATGAACCAGGCTCGCAGCACCTCAGCCGCTCGCTCAGCGTATCGATCTTCCCCGAGATATAAGGCTGCATAGGAGAGCGCCTGACAGGCCTTGGACATCTCCCCCATGGCTCGTCGATGGGCAGTGAAATGATCGGGGTTCACCTCGCCGTCGCGGCGAATATAAGGACCTGAAGGGTCTTGCGGATTCGGCCACCAGTACGGGCCTTCGCTGAAATAGTCGTGCGGATTGCCACTGGCCGCAGGACTGGGATGGTCTGTGATCCGCCAAGGACCCGCATCGATGTGCTTTTCAGCCTCTGACCTTAACACGGCCGCCAAATCGGCTCTTTCACCGCTTTGCACATCGCGTTCCAACTCACGGACGAAAGCTTCCTCCACATAGATAAACAAGACGCAACACCCTCTCCCGCCTCATCACTTCAGAGGCAGTCTGTGAACTCTCACGGATAGACCTGTGCGACTCTCTGCTATTGTATTACATGATAAGTCGGGATTCCTGAATTCTCAATCCGGTCGATCCGCTTCTTAACATCCTCCGGACGATGGGCGACGGTAGTTGTCTCCTACCCGCCCGCTGTTGAATATGCTATTGCGGGGTGCTGACGTGATACGACCGACGTGGAAGAGGCGCCCGCTCACCGTGGAGCGGGTCCTCGGTTATCTGCGGCGCAAACTGAGCAAGAAAAAGACTGTCTGCGAACCCGCCTCGCCGGAGTCGTCCTGGGACTGGAGGCGTCTTGCCGAAGCCCTGGGATCTTTGGAAGAGGAGTTGCAGGCGATCCATTCTCTTCTACAGGAGCTGTCGGCTTCGCCGCCAGCTCCGTCATCGCGCCGGACTTGATCCACAACGCTCTCTCACTTCGCCTCTTGATTCCCATTCCGATCTTCGTAGAGCCGGAATAATGGTAGAACGAAATCACGGACGAAAGAAGGAGGGGCGCCATGGCCGTGGACAAACCGGAAACCAAAACCAACGGTGCCGATACAGACGATGCCCGGAAGTACCAGGTCGAGGTCTTGGACAAGATACGGAGCATTCACGGCACGGTAAGTGAGATCAAAGCGACATTGGCCCAGACGCACCGTCTCACCACAGAGATCCATGAGCGGGTGGCCAAGAAGGCCTCCACCTAAATGCACCGGCGGCCCATAGGGCAAGCCGTCCATACTTGCCATATGGGCCCCTTTTGTCTCGAGATCGACTCTCCGTGGCGAGCCCGGTGATCTCAGGGAGTATTGGGAGCGTGGCCCGTCATCCCGACAAGCCGAATGGTCGTACTGATCGTCCGCAAAAAGGACAGACTGATTCGAGTGCCGGGTTACGCCGCTTGCGGCCTGATCACGGGAAACAGGTGCTCCGCGAATCTGGTTCACAGGACGCGGCGCGTAGGTGACGCACTCTCCCTTAGACTCGCCAATCATCTCAACTCTCAGCTTTTTCCAGCAACACGAAGGTGATCTTCGCCTCTGAGACCGGGATGTCAATCAGACCCGGGACATCGGAACCAGCCTTGGCAGGACACCCCATGGATGAATAGGTCGTCTCGTGCAGAGCGCGCACAGAGACGTTCCAGCCATCACGATGGCACCAGCCCCCGGGCAGATGTTTCGAATCCACGGAGATCCGTTGTGCCTGGCCGGTCTTGTTCCACACGGCCACAAGCGCGGCCTCTGACGCCGGAGTCTCGTGTTTGAGCACTTGACCCCGACGCCGTGCGTCCAGTATGTAGAGTTTGGCCACCACATCATCGACAGAGACGGTCACTCCCACATCGTCCATGAAACGTCCGTAGGCAAAGAAAGGCCAAGCCGATTCGCGCAGAGCGAGGCAAAGCTTGATCTCTTCCCACATGTCCGGATCCGTACGGAAGTTGCAGTAGCGAGCATCTTCTTGATCGTAGAACCAAAGATACACGCCCGTCACCACCGAACGATAGAGCTGCTCATAGGCCTGAGCGGACATCCAGGGCGGTCTGAATTTCTGTCCTTTGGACGGATAGACCATATCCACAAGACAGTGATCCGGATAGACATAGCGATACATCTCGGGGAAGGATTCTATATAGAAACAGGCTCGGATCAGCTGCGCCGACACATACTGAGCAAAAGCGTCACCGCAGCCCTCAATCATCGTGAAGGCATCGGCGGCCTGGGTGCGCAGCTCCTCTTCAATGCCCAAAAGGGTCCGCACGGCATCCTGATTCCAACTGCCCTGTGTCGGATGGCCGTGCCCCGTGTCGTAGCAAAGGAAAGGGCTGATGCAAGCGAAGCAATCCAGATAGATGCCGGTGACTCCGAAGCTCTTGGCGAGCCAGAGCACGGTGTCGCGCATGAGCCTTTGGTAATCGGCCACTCCTCGGCAACTGACGTAGAAGTCTTCGTTGAAAAAGTGCCGCTCAAGCAGACTGCCGTCCCGGTTGCGTACCGCCCAGCGCCGCCCCATGGTGTTCGCATACTTTGAGCTCTTGCCGAACAACGCCGCATTGATGTAGAGGGTCACAAATCCACCCTTGCTCCGGATATACTCGATGCCCCTGGCGAAATCGAGCATCGTGCCCAGCTCGAGATCCGGATAGTACTCCGGATACAGCTTGTCGAAGCCGCCTGAACTCCACCCGGCCAGAAACAAATGGTCTACACCGTCGCCAACCGCGCGATCGTAGAGCATGGGGATATCAGCAAAATCGTGGCAGATCGTGCCGTCTTGCCACTTGAAGTCATAATGGGCCATGAGAGCGTGGCGGCGTCGGAATCAAGCGGGAACCCGGGGAGATTGCATATGGCGCTCCGCCCAGGCCCGGTAGCGGTCAGCACCCCAATGCCAGTCGCCGTCATGAACACCGACTCCGTAGCTTGGCGATCGCCAGGAAGACGAGCCCACATGCTTGCCGATGGCCAACCCGCCGCATTCGGCTTCGGGATCGGCCATGGCCATCAAGGTGGTAAAGGTCAGACCCGGATCGTACGAGGCCATGTAGAGACCGTTCTCAGTGCTGTGCACATCCATCCAAAGCATCGATGCCCCGCCGCAGTAGTTGTACTCGTAGACAAGACCGTCAAGCGGCGTTCGAGCGGCCCGAAACGCGGCCCCTGCAGGTGCTTGGCGTAGATTGCGAGCGGCGGTAGCGATAAAGCCCGGAACCCGCAGGCCTGCATAGCGCGGAAAAAGAAGGGTGTCCTCACTGCCGCCCTCGCTGAGCTGTATACCGTGAATGTAGGGGAAGAGAGCCGTCTCGATGACCAGGTGAGGGTCCTCGCTCTCCACCGCGATCTCCCAGTAGCTTTCGAGATCGTTCGGAAGCAGTGTCACCGAGTACTCGAGCTGCACCTCGTACTCGGTCTCTTCGATCCGTATGTCGCAAAAAGAATGCGTGAGTTTAACTCCTTCGCCCGGCACTTCCGTGACGGAAAGCGCCGCAGGCCCCATCTGCTCGGGGCCGACTCTCAACTCGTGACCGTCCGAGAGCCGAAGAAGGAGCTGAAACGGCATGGAGCGGGCTCTGCCGCCGGGACGTTGAACATACTCGTGCCCGCTCCGAAGGTTTTGCATACCGATCAGAGCACCATGCTTGTTGGAAGAAAGCATGACGGTGCCATTCCCAATACGAAGCGCGTCTTCCCGCTGTTCAACATGCACGGCGTGATCGTGTGATCCCGCCGCGCGTTCCGATCCGTTACACATGGAAAGCACAACCCCCGTCTTTCGATTTGCTCCTTCTTCTCAGTCAGTCAGTTGCGCTTTAGGAACCGCGTTTATCTGCCTGTCCAGTTCCTGCAAGCAGCTGGCTCGACAGGTACTTCATTGCGCCTAATTCGATCAAAAGCCTTGTTCTTGAGGTCACTGAGTTCAAGACACCCGGAGTCATAGCCTTGCGCTAACCCCCTGCGGAGGGTTTCGCTCCTCCAAAGCGAACCACTGCCATGAAGAGGAGCTCGCACGTGATTGCGTCGTTTTCGCAACATGGCCGTTTTACGAACCCAAAAAAGGTCTGAAGAAAGGAGCGAACGGCAGTGATATCGCGGCTTTCAGTACTGACACTCCTCCTTGTGCTGGTTTCTACGATGACTGTGGCCCATTCCTCATCGCTCATACCCAACGGTGATTTCGAGCAACTCGGTGCCGGCCGCCTCCCGGCTGGTTTTTCCACCTGGGCGGGTCAAGGTTCGCCGGAATTCGCACTGGATTCGGATCACGCCTATTCCGGTCAGCACTCCGTCCGCATCACGGGCGACGGAGATGATCGAGGCTCCTTTAACGTCACGCTTCCCTGGGAGAGCGGCACCTACAAAGCCACGATTCGGTACAAGATCAGTCCGGAGATGGCTGCCGAAGCCGTCGTGTTGAGGATGATGGCCTTCCATTCGGCGGGTTCCGCCGAGACCGACAAGATCGGTTGGAATATAAACAGGATTGCCCCGGGGCCCGGGGCTACGGCGTTGCCCCAAGGAAGGAATCTGCATGTGGTACCGCTCAAAGAGTCCGCTGATGAGGAATGGGACCTATTGGAGGTAGTCTTCACAGTGCCCGACGAGGTCGTGCGCATCCAGTTCAATCTCTTCAACTGGCTGGGCACGGGTACGGTCTGGTTCGATGACTTCCGTATTGAGTCCACGAGCTTCGATTGGGATACCTACCAGGTCACAAGATACGAACGGGAGCTGCAGTCACTGGGAGGTCTGTCCATGGTGATCAATCTGCGCCAGGAGCATCCCCGCCTACTTATGACCCAAGATGATGTACCCCGTCTCAGGGCGTTGATCGCCGACGACGCTCAAGCCAGAGGTTGGTATACGGCGCTGAAGTCGAATGCCACCAGTCTTCTTTTCCAGCCGCCGTCACAGTACGAGATCCCCGACGGTATTCGCCTGTTGGCGACGAGCCGTCGAGTTCTCGACCGAGTCATGCTTCTCTCCTTCGTCCATCTGATTGAAGGCGACATGCGCTTTGCCGAGAGAGCGTGGCGCGAATTGGAGGCGGCCGCTCAGTTTCCCGACTGGAATCCCAGCCACTTCCTCGACACCGCCGAGATGACCAACGCCTTTGCCATCGGCTACGACTGGCTGTATCACGTCTGGACTCCCGAACAGCGCACCGTGCTGCGCGAAGCTATCATCTCCATGGGCCTCGAAGCCGGTCTAAATGCCTACAGAAGCAATGCCTCATGGGTCCGGGCCACACACAACTGGAACCTGGTGTGCAACGGCGGCTTGGCCATGGGAGCACTTGCCATCGCCGACGAAGAGCCTGCCATCGCCGAACTGATCCTGCAGGCCGGGATCAAAAGCGTTCCCAATGCCATCACCCAGTTCGCTCCGGACGGCGGATGGAATGAAGGAGTCGGCTACTGGCATTACTCCATTCGCTACCTCATCCCATACATCGCCGCCCTGGAGAGTGCTCTCGACGACAGTTGCGGCCTGTCCGACACTCCCGGTCTGGATTTGGCGGGAACCTTTCCCGTCTATCTCACCTCTCCCGCAGGTATGGCCTTCAATTTCTCCGACAGCGGCACGGGTGTCGTCAACAGCCCCGAGATGTTTTGGATGGCCCGGCGCTACGGACAGCCCGGTTACGCTTGGTGGCAACACAGAATGTCCCGCGACAGAGCCAGTGTCTTAGGTCTGCTGTGGTACTCGCGTGATCTGATTGAGGAGTTCGATCATGCCACTCTCCCGCTCGACAGACACTTCCGCCATGTCGAAGTGGCGACCATGCGCAGCGACTGGGAGGATAAAGAAGCGCTTTTCGTGGGCTTCATCGCCGGCGATAACAAGGCCAATCACGGCGATCTGCACATGGGCCAGTTCGTCCTGGATGCGCTGGGACAGCGTTGGGCCATAGACTTGGGATCCGAGGATTACAACATCCCGGGCTACTGGGGCACTCAGCGTTGGACCTATTACCGCAAACGGGCCGAAGGACACAACACACTGGTCATCAATCCGTCCAAGGATGTCGACCAAGATCCCCGTGCGGTCTCTCACATCGTATTCCAGGGATCCGATGAGAGCGAAGCTGTCTGTATCGCGGATCTCACCCCGGGGTATCAGCAGCATGCACGCTCGTTCAAGCGTGGTATCGCTTTGATGGATGAGCGCAGTCAGGTGCTTGTGCAAGACGAGCTTGAGACTCTGCAACCCGCCGAAGTCTGGTGGTTTATGCATACCCGGGCTGATATCACCGTGGACGGCGACGGCAGGGTGGCCCTCCTCGAACAAGGCGGCAAGCGCATGGCGGTGCGAATTCTGTCCCCCGCCGGAGCGAGCTTCACCGTACTGTCCGCCGTTCCGTTGCCCACCTCGCCCAATCCGCTTGGACAGAATCCGAACGAGAACGTGCAAAAACTGGCCATTCATCTCCCGGAGGTCACGGACGTCCGTATCACCGTGCAATTTACACCGCTGCAGGATCACGAGTTGGGTTCCGCCGCCCCGGAGATACTACCGCTTCAAATGTGGCAAGAGAGCATGGCTGCCGGCCATCGCCTATGGTCGCCGCTGGAGCGGACAAAGCTGTCGGTGAGCTTGCCCAAAGAGCCCGCGCGCGGTGTCGTCTCCATCCCCATGGCGTGGGATCTTCCCGCTCTCAGCCGTGTGGAAGAGGTGCGTATCAGCGTAGACGACGAGGTTGTCTACCGAGAAGACCGACCGCCCGAAGAGATCGTGTTTGACACCCTCAGCGTGGTCGACGGATCTCATCGGCTGGTGGTCGATGCCGTCATCGACGGAGTGCCGGCCCGAAGAGAGTACCCATTCAGAGTGGCCAACTGGTGGCGCATTGTCGACCGGATGGAGCCGCCCATCGACACCGGCTGGTTCGGTACGCTGATCCGTTCTTTGACCAGTTCCGAAAGCGACGGCTGGGCCTATACCGCTGCTGAATCCAGCAGACAACTCGGGGGGGTCGACCGTCGTATACGAGTCCAAGACACCGAAGAGTATCTGATTTGGGAGGCTCCGCATCTGAGAAGCGTCAGGATCTTGGTGCACGCACCCAAGACCACGGTAGAACCCGCACTGCGCCTCCTGGTCTCCCAGGACGGTGAGACGTGGGATGCCGTGGCCTTCACGACGCATGAACGGGAGACATCTCCAGACAGGCTTTACACTTTGGCCGTCGAAGCTGAGGTGGCGCCCACCGCCGATGTGCAATGGTTCCAACTGTGTCTGCTGCCCGGACACTTCGCCCCCGATGAACTGCAGATTTCGCAGGCCGAGTTGACGGGTCTCAACAGGTAGGAAACAAGGAGAGGGAGGATGCCCCACGGTGCGTCCTCCCCCTCCCATCATCGCGCACTACGGCCGTCTACTGTGCCTGTCTACTGACTAAAGCCTCGAAAGCTCACCTCACCCAGATGGATTTCGCGATAGGTCGATGACTCCCGCAAGACCAGGCGGAACGAGGCCACGCCCTCCGGTTCGGGTACGGCTCCCTCCAAATGAAATCTGAACCGGCCGTCCGCCGATTGCTCCGCCCCTTTGATCTCATAGGGCAATGCCTGCCAGGTCTCTTCGTCCGCCGAGACATAGACGCCGACGATCTCCGTGATCTCCTTGTCTTCCGCATACAGCGTTATGCTGAACTCGGACAACGAAGGCGTCTCCCATGTCAAGTACTCGGTACTGTTCCCCGTCCGTGTCAGGCGGGTCTCATCACCCCAAAACTCCTCTTTGCAACCCGTAGCGTGCCGCCACCCCGCGGACCGCTCACTGGTTCTGGAGCGATCGATAAGACCGAACCAGGCGGTCTCCGTGGGCGGCTCGAAAGGATCCCACAAGGTCCAGAAATTGCGAGTCACAAAGGCCGCCGAACTCGTCAGAGTGCCGATGTCCGTCATGAGAATTCGAGCGGTGAGTTCGTGACCACGGTCCGGCAGAGTGCGTGTGTCGATCATTACCTCCCCCGGGGTGGGCAGTCTCGAACCCCTATAGATCGTCAGATTATCCAGCAGTATCTCCACACTCTCGATCGCCTCCGGCTCGGCCAAAGGCAGGGCGACACGGGCATCGAGCATGCCGATGACGGGCTTGGGTGCCTCCGCCAGGCCCTGAAACTCAATCGCTTCTTCGTAAACCGAGACCGGAATGGCCGTCTTGGTGTGACAGACGACAACGTCATCCACGTAGACTGTGCTGTTCGTAGCACTGTCAATGGTCACCACGACTTGCGCCCTGGCCACTTCTTGCCCATCCACCATAGCCGGTATCTCTTCGAGGAGAGCCAGGCTTGACCACGCACCGGCACTTGAGGCGAGCGGAACGCGGCCGGTCTGATAGGTGGTCAGGTTCGCCCCTTGCTCATTCTTCAAATGGAAGATCAGTTGGATGGTGCCTTCCTCAGTGCCCGCAGGTGCGAAATAGCGCGCGGCCACCGCAACCAGACCGGGTTGGATGTCAAGGGTCTGATGGGGTCCGCCCCGCATCATGCCCTCGATAAGAAAGCTGGCCTGGCCCGTGTAGGCCGTCCCCTCCACCCGCCGTATGTTGCCGGAACTGACGATCCACTTGTGCCAGACGCGCCCCGTCTCCGTCGCATCCTCAAAAGAAGACGCTTTGGTCGATGACGATTCGCCGTCATGGACATGAAGCAGCAACTCGGCAAAAGCGCGCCGTTGCCGGGGCCGGGGCAGGCGAGCCCACTCTTCCACTTGTTTCGTCACCGGCCCTCCGTCGGGTTCTCTCTCCTGCATGTAACGCGCCAGATGATAGAACTCCTCGGTCGGCCAACCGCTCCAGTGACCGATGCGGTCCGGCAGGAAGAATCTCAACAACGGATTTGATCCATAGGAGGCGACCAGTGCGTGACGTCTCGTCGCCGCCTCCACGCGCTCTTGGAGGATGTCACCCACGCCGTTCAACAAGGCCAGAGCCGCGGCCTCATCTTCAGGAGCCTGTATTTGCCGCGGATAGCTAAGCACCGATGCTTCACAGTACTCGAAGCTTTCTTGTATCAAGGCGGCTCGGGCTTTCTGCTGCGGGGTCTGCGCTTTGGCCACCACTGACGCCAACAGCCTCTTGCTCTCTTTTATATCCTCATCAGTCACCATGTGCACGTAGCCTTGGTCGTTAAAGGGCATGTAGGTACGCCCCTTGGCCGAGTCAAACCACGGCGATTCTTTTATGCGCACCGTCCAGAAATGCTCCCACAAATCGTAGAAAGCGGCTAAGTCAGCGGCCGCCTCGGGTCCTACGGCCCGTACGTACCACTCGTCGAGCAGCTGATCGACATCCTGATCCGGGTTCCATTGCAGCCTGGCCGAAAGCCAGGGCTTGGGTCCGTCCACGACAGTGTGGTACATCTCCGTATACGTCCCCACGACATTGTTAGCCTTGGCGTAGCGGAAGTTCTCGGCCATGACGTGACTGAAGATCCGCGGCACGACATACAGATTCCCGCCGTACATGTAGTCGTACCAAGCCACCTGCGCGGCCACCTCGTTCCAGGCCTCCATCTGCCGATAACCAGCCTCCCGGATCTCGTCATCGATCCAGGACAGGCGGTCTTTGGTGATAAACGGAATGACTCGCGGGTGCAGCGGAAATGACGGAGGGTCCATCACTTCGTAATAAGCCAGAAGGCCGAACCATTTGTCCGGGTAGACCTCCAATACCCCGGTGACGACCTCGTTCACCCAGGCGTAGTAGATATCCGACACGTGGACCATGCCGATGGAGTTGGTCTTCCCCGGATAATCCGGATGAGACGGATCCGCTTCGCAATGGCCGCGGGAATCGTTCACACCCAACGAAAAGAACGTCTCTTCAGGTCGCTGGGCGAAATAGGCGGTGATCTCCGCCACGGCCGTCTCTACGCTTCCCGGAGCCGTGAAACACGGCTGCCAGCCCGTCTTTTGATCCGGACCAGGCGGATTGCACTTGGGATAGAACTCACAATTCGTCTTTCCGTATTTCTCCGGAGGAAAGACGGAGTGGAGATTGTGATGGAAGCGAATCCGGTCGTTGTACCCGCCCTGCAGCCTGTTGCGCTGAGCCCACTCGTTATGCCATTGCGTGGCTCCGGAACCGTCGGGTGAGCCTCTGATCGGGCTGATGGTGCGATACGCAAAGGCGGGTTCATCTTTTATATCTCCCCAGGGCACAACGACTGAACTTAACTGCGGCACATCCTCGCCGTCCGGACCGGGCAGAAGCCACCTGACGCCCACATAGCGCTCCAAGAAGTCGTAGACACCGTGGAGGGTGCCCCATACCGAAGGACCGACGATGATAATACGGTCACCTTGACAGCGAATCACAAAGCCTTGCTCATCGAGGGCGGCCAACTCATCCGTTACGTCCGGTTGCACTTCCAGCGCACTTTCCCCGACGTAGATCCGGATCCGCCCGTCCGCTTCCTGCCTGTCGCCATAGATCAAAGGCAGCTGCGCGCCCGTGGATTTTCTCACATATTCCACCAGCACACGGGCCGCTTTTTGCGTCTGAACATCAGCGTCCGGGCAGATGACGATGACGGCTCGGGCTTTGCCGTCATCGACTACGGACAGACCTGAGGCCATGGCCGACACCCCCAGGGCGAAAAGCAAGAGCACCAGTAATGATATCAACGCCTTCAGTCTCACAGACAACTCCTCCGGACATCAAGTCTATTTCGGTCTACCGACATCGATCAATATCTGATCCATGAGACGTGAGATCTCATCGAGAGCGGCTGTAGGAGCCATGGTACCATTGGCCACTTGGGTCAGCAACGGATTGGCAACCCGACTCGTCTCATCGTAGCGAATGTAGGGATACGGCCCTGCAGCAGCGAGAATGTCCGGCGTATTGGCTATATACGGTCTCTGCCGGAACACTTCCCTGGCCGTAGAGGAACCGAAGGCCTGACGATAGGGTGACATGGGCTCATGGATCTCCGTAAGCGCGGCCTGCATGGGAATGCTTACCATGGTCTCGATCCAGGCCCAGGCCAGGTCGGGGTTTTTGGCCGCCTCGGGGATGACATACATATTGCTCCAGCCAACGGTGGACCGTCTCTTACCCGACGGGCCCGGAGGGAAATCGGTTTGTCCGACGCGGAATGTGGCCCCGTGAAGAAGCGCCCCGGCAGGAATCTGATTGGTCAGCATACCCACCTGACCGGCATGGAAAGCCGGCAGACCGCCAAGACCGCCCAGTCGATGGAGGTTGAGCAGATCGCCCAAGAACGTCAATGTCTCAAGTCCTTGTTGGTTGTTGAAGGCCACACCGTTGAACTGGTTGT
The DNA here is from genome assembly GCA_050945315.1 of Limnochordia bacterium. Lineage (GTDB taxonomy): Bacteria > Bacillota > Limnochordia > DTU080 > DTU080 > DTU080. The sequence goes on from JBMNSS010000029.1 coordinate 15,953, forward strand.
TGTAGAACTGCCCTCCATTGGCATAGAGCCAAGCGGCAAACATGGGCAAGTTCAATCCGGTGGTAAACCCGGCTACCGTGACTCTGCTCCCGTCCGCCCGATACATTTTTCTCGCCGCCGCAACCAGCTCGTCCCAACTACCCAGAGCGGTCGGCGATGAGTTCAGGCCGGCTTGTTCCATCATCTCAGCGTTATAGACTATGGTGTGAGCCTCCATCGACCACGGTACGCCAAAGATGTCTCCCCGGAATTGGTTGTAGATCTGTGCCGAGGGGAAGAATTCGTACTTAACCAGGCTGCTGCGATTCCAATACTCCGTGAGCGACATGAGCACGCCCTGATCGTAGAGGTCGAAGGCATAGGCGATCGAAGCGATCGAGGCATCAGGAGCGACTCCGCCGGCGATGGAGATGACGAGCGGATCAGCCCCCCAATCGACGTAATGATAGTGCACTTTCAGATTCGGAAAATTGGACTCCGCCTCATCCTTGACCACTTCCAGCCACTCTCCGACGGTACCGTGTTGGGCACCGGTCCAAGCTTTCCACAGGAAGACCGTGATCTGCTCAGAAGCCAGCACCGGGGCTCCCAGGCCCAAGATGAAAACCAACAGCAGTGAACAGGCAACGGAGACCTTTGACACCAAAAACCTTCGCCAGCAATCCATATACAGACCTCCTCGTCAAGAATCATCGGAAACCACTTGGTGATTATTCATACCGCTAGATTTTCCGATCACTTATCATTTAGGCGCTGAGAAGACAGTACCTGTTTAAATCCTGATCGCCTTTTTCCCGCATAACCCTATACTCCGATTTACAATGCCCGTCTCATCCGTCTATGCTCCTCTTGTGCAGGATAATCATCGGTTGTAGGGAATTGACTGGAATGCACAGACCGACGGGATTTGAGCTCCCCGATATTCACTTTACAAACCGAGGCCGCGGCCATTAAAGAAGGCCTGAGCGGCAGACGTTTGTATCACCCGACTTCAGTGACTCATCAAGCGTTATATTGAGTCTTCCGTGCATCGGCTTGAGGCTCCCCTCGTTTAGTCTGGAGCACACCTCGAAAGGCAGGTAAGGCATATGCGAAAAGGGATCGTGTTCTGGCTGTTGATCCTTCTCACCGTGTCCTTGAGTGCGGCAGCCAATACATCGCGCTTCTACTGGGAGAGGATCAGTCTGTCCAATGCCAGTTTTGAGTTGCCGGAACAAGGCGGGCTGATCCCGGGCTGGCCGGAGTCTGTCGTGGGTCGTTCTGAGCGCGGCCACATCGCTTTGAGCGAACAAACGGCCTCGGAAGGAGCATTCAGCGTGCGGCTGGTCGATGATGACCCGACGACCACGGTGGAGCTGCGCAGTGAGCGCGTCGAGGCCGCACCGGACATCTTTTATGCGGCGGCGGCTGATGTCTTCTTTGAAAAAAGCATCGGCACAAGCGCCTGCATCTATCTTGAATTCTGGAATTCGCAAGGCCGCCTCATCCAGAGTTTCAGACAGTGCTGTGATCCCCGGGAGCCGAATATCGACCAGGGCATCTATGCAGTCAAGTCGGTCATCAATGACCGAGAGTGGTATCACATCATGGTCCAGGCGCATGCTCCCCAGGGTACGGTGGCCTTGACCGTAAAACTGGTCTCCACCGATACCAACGTCGGAGTCTCTTACTGGGACAATGTCCGCCTCTTCCGCTTGGATGAGAGCCGACCGGAACCGGAGTTTAAGCCGGATCCGGGCTGGGCCCCGCAGTTTCGGGAGACACCGCCAATGCCCCCGCGGATTCCCATCGTCGTCGACTGGGCCGACAATGATCATCTGGCCCACACCCCGGTCACCTTTGGCGTTCCCTTTCCGAACCACGCGGTCTATGACACGGAGCAGCTGTGCCTGGTCACGGCGCAAGGTGCGCTGGTCCCCGCACAGTTTGAAGTAACCGCCACGTGGGATCAAAAAGACGGGCCCGTGCGCTGGGTCTTGGTCAGCGCCCGGCTGGAGAAAGATGCGCAGTACTTTTTGGAGTATCAAGAGGTGAAGAGTGCACCCGCACCGGTCGAGGGACTGCATATCGAAGACACGGATCAGTCCTTTGTTATCAACACGGGGCCGATGCAGGCCGTGATCAGTAAGGCCACGCCCACGTTGCTGCACCGGGTGGCCCTTGATCTTGACGGTGACGGAGCATTCTCAGATGCCGAAGTGATCGTCACCCCCGATCAGGCAGTGCGCCATCTGCCTGTTGTGGTAGACAGGGAAGGCAATGAGTATACGGCCCGCGGCGGGGCGCATGTTTTCAAAGCTGAACTCGTCCGTAGCGGTCCGCTCGAGGCGGTTATACGCAGAGAAGGCTGGTATGCGGATGACGATGGCACGCGTTTTGCGCAGTTTATCACCTACACTCATTTTTTCGCCGGCGAAACCGGAGTCCGTCATGACCACACCCTGGTCATAGCCTTCGACAGCACGCAACATCAAATCCGTGATATCCGCCTCAGCGTCCCCGTGTCCGTCGATGACCGGGCCCAAGCCTGGTTTGCGGCTGACGAATCGTCAACGGGCCATCTCATCTCGCTTGTCCCCGGTGCGGGAGGAAGCTTACTGCAGGAATCTCACAACCGCTGGATCCTGACCTCAGATGCCGAGGCCGATCCGATTCCCGGTGAACGGGCCGGGGGATGGTTTGGCCTGGCCGACCGTCGCTGGGGGGCTTCCGCCGGTTGGCGGGACTTCTGGCAGCAGTATCCCGCGGAGCTTGAGGTCCGTGACAAGACACTCCATCTGCATCTGTGGCCCTCACAAGGCGTCGATGCCCTGGATTTCGCTCCCTCGGCGGTCATGGGAGAGGACTATCCCGAAGACCGGATCTTCCACAACGACTTCTACAAAAACGGCCTGGACAGCTGGACACAGGCCTTTGGTCTGGGCAAGACACACAACATCTGGATCGGATTCCACATCGACGAGGATCGTTATCAGGCCGCCGCCCTCACCCGTTCCTTCGTCAACCGGCCCGTCTTGGCACTGGCTGCTCCTGAATGGAACACGGCCACCGGAGTGCTGGGCCGGGTGCATCCCGAAGACCGCGAGCAGTACCCTGAACTCGAGTCCGTACTGGACGCCCTGGTCCACCGCAAATCGTGGCTTCGAGAGAGATTGGAGAACTACGGCTGGATTGATTACGGCGATGTCAACTACCGATTGAACAACCCGCTCGATCCGGAAACCATCTCTTTCTCCTTGTGGCGTCGGTGGGCGAGCATGTTCTACGGCGGACCCAACGTGGCTCCCCTCCTATACCTGCGCTCCGGGCGCCGCGATGCCTGGGATTTCCACCGGACCAACACTCGCCATATCACCGACATCGATATCGCCCACCTGGATCACCCCCGGTTCAGCAAACGCAAAGGCGGGCGTTACGGCGGAAACGGCGGAATAGTGCACTACGCCGCCAACCTGTATGATCTCGGGCCTGACACGCACCTCAGATTCATGCTCTATGACTACTATATAAACGGCAACCTGCGGGTGTGGGAAGTGGCCAACTACTACGTGGAAAACTACTTGGCTCTTTCCTCCAGTCGCACTAACCGCATCTACCGGCACCGCAACACGGGCGGATCGCTGCGACTGTTTTCGGAAGCCTATGAAGCCACTTGGAGACCGGAGTATCTGGCGGCGATGAGGCAGTTTGCTCACGCTCTCTACGGAGCCGGTGCCGCTTTGGGCTTCACCCGCTACGATGACGTCTACATGAATGAGGGAAAGATCAAGTACTACCAGCTGACGGGCGATGAGCAGATGCGAGAGTTTTTCTTGCAGGACATGACGGTGCTCACCGAACGCCGGGATTTCCACGTGCTCAATGACATCCGCCACACCACCATGGAGGGACTGGCGCATGCCTACTGGTTCACGGGAGATGAACGCTTCTTGGATTTCCTCTTCTGGCAGCTGGAGCTTGCGCTGGGACCCGATGAGAGCGGAAGCAAACCCATGGTCCCCACCGACGGTGACCCTGCTCTGATCGGGGCCACGGGACAGACTCTGGAGTATGCCTACCACTCCACCCTGGGCAATCAACTCCCGGTGGTCATGAGACTGCTCGATGATCTGGGAGTGCCGCTTTCGTACATGCTCAGCAAGCCGCGTCCTGTGGAGCTGATCAAGAAGGATGGACCGATGGTCATTCATGCTCCCGACGGTCTCACTCCCCCGCCCTTGCCCGAGCCCGTCCGGGTCTATTTCCAAGTGCCGGAGCAAAGCCTGCATCCCGCTGTGTATGCGGACAAGCCTGTACATCTTTTCAATCCGGCAGGCGAACTGGTAAGCGACGAGAGCGGAATATCCGGTTGGATTGATCTTTCCGACGGTCCGGCGGGGCTGTGGAGCCTCGAGCCGGTATCCCCGTTGGTGAGGTATCAGGTGAAGACCCACAACCTGCCACCGTTTTTCGCCCTGGAGGATCCTTCCCGTTACGAGGAGACGGGTCCCTGGATCGAATGGGCTTCGACGCTGCCGCCCGGAGGTTCACCAAAAGAAGACATGGTTCTCGATTTCCGTGTTCGCGGCGAGGAAAGCGGTCGAGTCAGTACCGTGCGCCTCAGCTTGGACGGGATGACGCTCTATGAGGGTACGCAACCGCCGACGGGTCTTTCTCTGCCAGTGGCCGAACTGCCCTCAGGCCACCATGTGAGCGAAGTCGAGATCACGACAGACAGCGGAAAAACCTGGCGGTATGCCTATGACTTCCACGTCGAACACGTTCGCCTGGCGGGTGACAGCATCGACTGGGGTCAACGACTGCGAGGCACCGTGCCGCTGGTTTTTGAGAGCATGGTGCGTCCCGATGAGGCTCACAGTTTTTCGGTCCGCTTGAATCGGATCTCGGACGGTCAGGTAACCGAGTCCATAGGCATCTACGAAAGCGACCTCCCGTTGGAGACGTTGCTTTTGACCACGAGCGACTTCCCGGATGGGGCCTATGACCTGGAGATCAATCTGGTGACCGGGGCGCAAGTGTACACGCGCCACAACATGCGGGTCATCTTCGACAATTGGGAGCTCCTTGAGGACACAATACTCCCGCCTCTGTCGAGCGGGTGGTTCGGGGATGTTGACAGGCTCTTGGCAGTGGACCGTTCAGAAGGCTGGGAGTATACCGCTGAAGACCCCGGAGCTTTCTTTGACGATGCCCAAAGAATATGCCTGGCCGGAGGAGTAACTGACGGGTATCTCACCTGGAGCCTGCCCAATGTGAAGGAGTATGCTTTCACCCTCTACGCTCGCCGAAGCGACGTTGACGCCATAGTGCAGCTCGCATGTTCAGAGGATGGAGATTCCTGGACAGTCCTGCCCTGCAAGATCTCCTCTGAAGGTCCCTCCGCCGGTGGGTGGTTCAGACTGCAGATAGAAGGCACTGCTCCGGCGGGCAGCCAATTGATCCGCCTTTCCATACGCTCCGGCGACAGCGACGATGATGCAGTGGAGTTGGGATATGTACAACTGAGGGCTTTGAAAGACTGATCACGATCGTCTCACATGACGGGCCGTGGAGAGTCTCCACGGCCCGTCATTTCCGATCATGGTGTTTGTCGAAGAAACGATCAGGGCATCTTCCGTCAATGGTGCGTCGCCTGATAACGGCGTTGATCTCGGTCGGCAAACCCACGAGGGCCCCTTCCCATTTGACGGGTATCAACGAGACAGGTATGAAATCACTCTCGGAAAGGCTGTATCGTTGTATTGACGGACGCAGATCCGTAAGCAGACTCGCTTTGACGATACCGGACAGCTGCGCGGATGTCAGTCCGACGACATCACGCGTCACTCCGACAGCGAGCGGGGACCGGTATCCTCTGCGTGTTATCTCCCGAACCGCCTATGATGTCGATCGTCACTTCAGGATGGAGTCTGCTGCACTCACGAGCCTTTTGGCGATGCGCCTCGTGATGGCCACTGTTGGCGAAGTGAGTCAGGTCGA
>JBMNSS010000030.1:0-21024 GCA_050945315.1 Limnochordia bacterium
AACGTCAAGGTTCTTCAGGAGCCGTATACGGACCCGTACGTACGGTTCTGTGAGAGGGCCGACGCTGCGCCCGATCAGCGCAGCGTCACCCTACTCGATTTGCGCGCCCGGCATGGCGCGTTTACTTGGGTTACTTGTTAGTGAGAGTCTCCTGCAGGTCCGATGGGGGGGGAACCGCCAGCCGGACGGCAAGGGGGTGTCCATCGTAAGGTGGGGTCTGAAGGAAGCCGCAGGCAACGTGCTGGCATGACGAACACGAATCGCATAGGAGGCGTCCACGCTGGGTGAGAAACGGACATGGAGGTCCGCCGGCAACGGACGAGGCCCCTGGTGGAATGCAGGAGCCTCACATATGAACGAAGCCTTCAAGAAGTCCTTCTTGTGTGCACTTGGACTCGTGCCGCCGCTCGATTGGCACCGACGTTTTCAGAACACTACATGAACCGCCGTGGTACGGAACCGTATGCCCAGTGGTGTGGGAGGACGGCGGGAGCGATCCCGCCTCCTACCCGATTTGTTGTCTGTGTTGACGATCCATCACTCACCGGCCATCATGGCGGCGATGTCTTCTTTCACGGTGCCGATGGATTTGACATCGAAATTCTCAACGATTACTTTGGCCACGGCCGGTGACAAGAAAGCGGGCAGTGTCGGGCCAAGACGAATACCCTTTACTCCAAGATAGAGCAGCGCTAACAGGACGGCTACCGCCTTCTGCTCATACCAAGCGATGTCATAGGACACAGGCAGATCGTTGATGTCATCGAGGCCAAAGATCTCCTTGAGCTTGAGAGCGATCAGGGCCAGTGAGTAGGAGTCATTACATTGCCCGGCATCCAGAACGCGAGGAATACCACCGATGTCACCGAGCTGAAGCTTGTTGTAGCGATACTTGGCGCAGCCGGCAGTCAGAATCACCGTATCGGAGGGGAGCTGCTGTGCCACTTCGGTGTAGTAGCTTCGCGTCCTATGGCGTCCGTCGCAGCCTGCCATGACCACAAACCTCTTGATCGCTCCGGACTTGACGGCCTCTACTACCTTATCTGCAAGACTGAACACCTGGTTGTGAGCAAATCCGCCGACGATCTTTCCGTTCTCGAGTGGTGTAGGTGGCGGGCACTGCTTGGCCTTGGCGATGATAGCCGAGAAGTCTTTCTCCCCATCCGGATTCTCCGGAATGTGCGTCGCCCCCTCGTAACCTACCACTCCCGTCGTGAAAAGACGATCGAGGTACGTGTTATTCTTTCGAGGAGGCACGAGGCAGTTGGTAGTCATGAGGATCGGGCCGTTGAAGGCTTCAAACTCCTCGTTTTGATGCCACCACGAACCTCCGTAGTTGCCCGCAAGATGCTCGTATTTCTTGAAGGCGGGATAGTAGTGAGCCGGGAGCATTTCGCCATGGGTGTATACATCGACACCCGTGCCCTCAGTCTGCTTAAGAAGAGCCTCCAGGTCTTTCAGATCGTGACCGCTGATGAGAATTCCCGGGTTGTTGCGCACACCGATACTCACTTCGCTGATCTCAGGATGGCCGTAGCTGGTTGTATTCGCTTCATCAAGAAGCGCCATAGCAGAGACAGCGGTCTCGCCTGCTCGCATCACGAGGTCGATCATTTCATTCGTCGGCAGATCCTTGGTGGTCGAGGCGAGAGCCTCCATCATGAAGTCCTCTATCTCTTCGTTCCGGTATCCCAGCACAGCGGCGTGTTCCGCATAGGCGGCGATGCCCTTTAGGCCAAGGATCAGAAGTTCTCGCAAAGAACGCACGTCAGAGTCAGAAGTGGCCAACACACCGACCGAGGTAGCTTTCTCAGCGAACTCAGCGGGATCGTTGGATGACCATGTGGTCGCATCAGGCAAGGCATCGGTGAAATCCGCGCCCGTCTTTTCTTTGTAAACGGAGAGGAACTTCGAGCGCAGCTGCTCACGAAGCTCGAGGGCTTCGCGGATCAAGGTCACGAAACGCCCATCGTCGAAGTTGGCGTTGGTGATCGTGGCGAACAGGGCTTTGTATATGAACAGGCCGGGGGAGCGGTCAGGACTACCCAGTTCTCTCAGCTTTTCTCCGTACACCGATATGCCTTTGAGTACGTGGATCAACAGATCTTGAAGGTTGGCGGTGCTGTCTTGTTTTCCGCATACGCCTCTAATCGTACAGCCTGTGTTTCCTACTGTCTCCTGGCATTGAAAACAGAACATGAACGGCCTCCTTTGTTGGATACTTCGGCTACGCAATCCTCTCATCTGCTGTCTTCTTGTAACGATTGCCTTTCCGTTGCCACAGCCATGATTTCATTCAGCTGGCTGAGCATAGGCACTACATCCGAATCATGAAGAGGCGCTACTTCCAGCGTATGGAAAGGAGCTGACGGACAGCCCGCACAGGGCGTCCTGTGTTTGACGAATAACCGCATAGTATCCGGGAAACTGTGAATAAGCTCTTAAGCAGTCATCTCAGGACCGATTTTCACCATGGCTCAAGTACAAGCTGATCCCTCGTGTCGCTCTTTGCGCTACGGCAGAGAACGACCTCTATGTCGCTGGGATCAATACCCTCCAGAAGCCATCAGGGCATGTGAGTCAGTGACGGTGATGCGCTCGCGTCCCGGCAACGCCCGACCTTTCTTCTCCCAGAAGGCTGAAGGTACGCATCACTGTGTACAAAGACGTGCCCACGTAGTGCGCCGGATTCTCGGACACATTAGGCAGAAGTCGGGAAATGTAGGAGCTCGCTCGAGAACCGTACGCGTTTTCATAGAGAATATCTTCTGGCCTTATCGTGAATAACCTGCCGACTCCTTGATGTTCGAGAAGGGTGATGGCAGCCAAGAGCGAACGACTATGGCAAAGAGCCCAGGAGGTAACCATGGTAACGGTTCTTGATGAGATTCCCTTTGTGCCCGACGCAGCCGATCTGTTGGAGATGCTGGGTATTGATACATCGTCCGATCTCGCGTGTGAAATACGGGCCGTTGTTGTACGGGCCGCATCAGTGGTAAAGCCCAAAGCGCTGTATGGAGTGGGTTATGTTGAGGAGCGGGGGCGGGATACCGTAACCATCGACGGGGTCGTCTTCACCAGTCGTGTGTTGAGCATGAACCTGACAGACGTGTATCGCGTGTTTCCTTTCATAGCCACTTGTGGCCTGGAACTGGACGATCTTCTTGCAGACTACAGCGATGAGCTGTTGCGCTACAGCATCGATTGTCTCAAGTCACAGGCTCTAAACGCCGCCCGCCGCCACTTGATAGCTCATGTGAAGTCAAAATACGGCATTGCCGGCTTGTCGTCCATGCATCCCGGTTCGGGTGATGTTGACGTCTGGCCTATTGAACAGCAAGTGGAGCTTTTTCGTCTGCTGGGCGACGCACCGGCCCGGATTGGCGTGCAACTGAGCGAGACTTGTCTTATGCAGCCTAACAAGACCGTCTCCGGCATTTTTTTCCCGTCAGAGAAGGATTTCTACACGTGTCGCTTATGCCGTCGGGACAAATGTCCCGGTCGTCGCGCTATGTTTGACCCGATGCTTTGGAGGAAAGCACGGGAAGAAGACCTTGAGGCGAATGGATAGAGGAGCGGAAAAACCGCTCCTCCCGGGAGATGAGACAACCATCGGACTACCGATAGCTCTGCGGCCACCTTTCGCCTCTTGAGGTCCGTTGATGACGGTTGATCTGACCAAGTGCAGTCAGGCCCAGAACCATAGCTTGAAAGCGTCTCGGCATCTGGATCCGTATCAGGGCCTCCTTCAATTCGGCATTGGCATCAATGGCGGCCTGTAGCGCTGTGGGCACCCCGCTGTTGATCCGCACTGTTTCACCTCCGGCACTTAGTCTGCCCATACCGGGGCCGGAGGCTTCTGCCATAACGTATGATCAGGTAGCGAGCTATTATCAAGAAAATCCTGGGCCGCCCGCTCGTTTATTATTTATAAGGTAGGCGGCTCCGTCTGAGGTATGGACCGTGGTCGCGTCATTGTTTTCGCCGGCTTAGCAAGCGCTTGTACCAAGGGACAGAGCTCTTGTCGGGAGTATTACTCTCGGTGGAGGTGGTCTTGGGATTGAGATCGGCTCCACATTTCCTGCAGTTCGAGGCGTGCGTTTGGTTGAAGGAGTTACAGTCAGGGCACTTAACCGCCATTACTCACTCCCCCCTTACTGTTATCAACATTCGGGAACGAGCCAAGATCATAACAGCACTTGTATTATACTCTAACATGTGTGCCTATTCCACGAATAGGATTCATGAATGACCTTTTCTGTGCCGCATCGGTAGGGTAAAGGTCGCGGATTAGGCAGGCTCTTCAGAAAGCGGGGGAGCATCTGCGTTGGGAGGTTCAATGATGATACGTTGTCCTTCCACGGTCAAGCGGACGCGACTGGGGCCTTGAAGGCCCAGGTTCTCCACGTACGACAAAGGAAGCTGCAGACGGCCGGCAGAGTCCAGCAACGTATACTGATCGTGAGTAGTCTCTGCCACTCTCCCTTCCGCCAAATCGCGACGAACAGCCTCTGTGCTGGTCTTGCCGTCGCGGATTTCTACAAAGCGGTCAACCGCATTGGACATGCTTCGGTCGTGAGTGACCACGACGATGGTAACACCGAAAAGGTCGCGTACTTGACGAAAGGCTTGCAGCACCGTTTGTGCGGTACGGGAATCGAGTGATCCGGTGGGTTCATCGGCCAGCAAGACCGAAGGATTGTTGGCCAAGGCGATGGCTATGGCCACTCGTTGTTGTTCTCCGCCAGACATATGCACAGGCTTGTGGCGCATGCGCTTTTCAAGCCCTACTGCCGCTAACAGTTCCTTGGCTCTGTTGCGATCGAATCTACCAGCCAGAATCATCGGGAGCTCGACATTCTCCAGTGCCGACAGATAGGGAACCAAATTGCGGCTGACATTCTGCCAGACGAAACCAACGGTGTCCCTCTTGTACAAGACGCGCGCCCGATTGCTCATGCGCAGCAAATCCCAGCCGGCTACATAGGCGCGGCCGGCGGTGGGGGTGTCAAGGCCGCCCAGTACATTGAGGAGCGTGGATTTTCCACTGCCGCTACTACCTATGATGGCCATCAATTCCCCGCGTTTGATCTCCAGATCCAAGCCCTGCAGAGCGAAGACCTCGAGATCCTCGATCTTGTAGATCTTCACCAGATTCTGGCAGACGATAAAGGGCTCACCGATGGCGGCATCGGCAGTTGTAGGATTGGGAGGCGGGCCGGCAGGGTCTTCATCTTCCAAGTGTTGCAGGCCGATCTGCTCAGTGTCTGTGGTCAGATCCGCCGTCGAAGCTTTCGAGTGTGGGTGGCTTCGACTACGCCATCTTCTAGGTATCAAGCCTCTCCGGGACACTTAGACATCCTCCCCTATCTTGACTGCTTGTGCCAGGCGCATGCGGAACAACACCACCGCGAGCGCAAGCACTCCTACGAGGAGCATGGACAGCAGTACCGCGTAGATCTTTTGGAGATCATTCGGTTCAATGACGATGGCGAACTGCGGGATGGCCTCTTTGAACTCACTGGTCTGCTCCAGGAACGGTAGGAAGACGTTGCTTATCAGGCGGCCCAGCACGGAACCCACGATGAGGCCCAGACCCAGGGAGAAGACTTGTTCCAAAGCCAGCATGGATACCAGTTGCCTGACTGAGAGTCCGATGGCTCGCAGCACACCGAAGTGGAGCATTCGCGCTCTCAGCGATAGGAACGTGTAAAGGAAAAAGCCCATGATAGTCACGACAACTGAGACAAGAAAGCCAATGGACAAGACACCGAAAAAGCCCATGCGGTGCGGTTCGCGACGCCCTTCAATGATCTGCAGGCGACTGTCGGTGGCTGATGAGACCCAGATGCTTTGCTCCCGCAGGTTGTCCACTGCTTCTGTCAATGATGCACCGCGCTCCATTTTGAGCCAAACGGCATACGGCTCGAGGGTGGTGACCTGCTGCACATGCTGCAGGTTGGTGACGACAATCGTCCCCATTTCCGGGTACAAGGTGGGCCACAGATCTATCCCCGCCACAATGAAGACATCGATAGGCTGATTCTTCAGCATCAAGGTGATCCAGTCCCCGGGATTGAGGTGGTTTTCTTCCATGAATTCGTTGGATATCAATGCTCCCTCGCTGTAGCGCGTCAGGAGGTTTAGATAGTGGAAGAAGTGGACGGGAGTGAGATCCTGGCGATACCACGCCACATCTGCGAATTCACGGGGGACCACCGCCATCATCTGTCCCTGGCCCTTGAAGTTTCCGCCCACCTGGATGTTGACATTGCGAGTCAGAACCCGCGCCGCGGCTTCGACTCCGGGAAGATCCTCATGGACGTAAAAGGGCGGCTCGAAAACCAGAGGTTCGGGCGGTCTGTCTTCACCGCTGTCCCCGCCAAAGAGACTGAAAAAATCATCGGGATCGCCGGCGGTGGGTAATGACCACTGCTCTGTCAGCACCGCGTCGGCGCCTACGGCATACATGATGCGATCCTCGAAATTGCGAGACAAGGTGCGAGCCGCTGCCGCCGAGTAGATGCCGAGGGCAACGGTCACGATCAGCAACAGGAGCAACGGCGTATACTGCCGAGCGTTGCGGGCGAGTTGTTTAGTGGTAAGCGTCCAGCAAACCCCCCGGAAAGATCCTGTGATCCATGACATAAAGTGCATAATGTAGGGGAAGATGCGCAAGACGAACAAACCTGCGCCCAACAAGAAGATCACGGGCACGAAAAAGAGCATGGGATCCATCAACATGGCCAGGGCTTCCCTACTGCTTTCAGTCTGTTGCAGCGTCATGATAAGGCGTTGTTGTGTGAGACTGCGGTAGCCATAGAAAGAGGTGCCCAAGAGAACGAAATCCAGCAGGAATCTCTCCCACAACGGCTTTCGCTGGCTTCGAACAACCTCTTGTTTGAACGTGACGATACTGAAGCGGGAAGTCCCGATGACCGGGATCAGACAGGCCAGCACTGACACTCCCACCGCGAATGCGCCATAGCGATAGGCATCAGGTACTATGGTCACCGGTAGTGCCCGGCGGTCTACAAACGACAGAAAACCCGCGGAAGCACCCATGATCCGGGCGATGAACAGACCGATAAAAGGTCCTATCACAAAGGCCAGCCCGCCGAGCATAAGCCATTCGACAAGAAAGCTCAAGACAACCTGGAGAGCACTGGCTCCTCGGCTGCGAAGCATGGCAATCTCGTTTCGTCGCCTGGATACCGTGAGGCTGGCGGTGAGGATGATGTAGTAGAATACCATGCCCAAAATAGGAACCGACAGGGCCCCCAGGAAGAGGGCTATGCCACGTGCCGTCTCACTGAAATACTCAAAGATGCGCTGTGGCGAATTCCACAGCCGCGTTTCGGGCATGATCTGGGCCACGTTGGTCTCCAGTTTGGCGAGAGCACTGGCCAAATCGGGTAGCTGATGGACTCGCACCATCTGGTGATCAAAGATCCAGTTCCAATCCCAATTGGCATCGGTGAGATGACGCTTTTCCGCCAGCTCCTTTAAGAAAACCTCTTTATCGACGAAGAAGGTGTGATCAAACGGCGGGGCGTAAATCCATTCGGGATGGTTGAGTAGATCATCCGGAGTTCGAAAGACTCCGACCACGCGCAAGGTGACCGGTATATCGCTCAACTCACCTTCCGGCGCCGGATACCAATAGATGTAATCTTCACCGACAAGCAGATTGAGTGCTTCGAGCGTTTCGACATCGACCACGGTCTCGATAATATCGTCTTCTACCTCGGTACTGTACCAGCGACCGTCGATCAAGTTCGTGCGCTCTTGCATGCCTTTCATGAATGATATATCGGCATAGGGTGATTCAGGGGGTTGGAGATCCTCGCGCACGGGCTCAATACGGTTGATGCCCAAACCACCCGCTTCACTGTAGTGGATATCCTCAAGACCTATCAGGTCTTCGATATTCTCGTGTAGGTACTCATCGAGCTCATGGTACTGCTCAAGAGTTATCTCCGGCCCGCCGCGCCGCGACCAGTGGCTGACCATCACGCTGTAGGGTGGGCGTCCTTCACTGGAAGACAGCCAGCGCCGTAAGAAAGCATCCTGCAGAGAGCCCGAGCTGTATATGGGTATGGCGGTTACAATTCCGACGCCCATTGATAGGCCCAACAGCAGGCTCAACTCAAGACGCCAGTTGTTCACTATGTTTTTTATGGTCGTCCACAGGATTGCCAGTAGCCTCAATACAAGCACCTGCTTCCCGTACTAGCTATTTGCCTATGACGAGCATTCCTTCTTCCAAGCCGTCCAGAATCTCAACATGGGTGGCTCCGCGAATGCCGACTTGGACGTCGATCTCGCGGCGCGTCTCACCCTCCAAGACGCGTACATAGGTGCGCCCCATGAATTCGCGCAAGGCTGCTTTGGGAATCAGTAAAGCATCTGGCTTCTCTTGAACCACAATGATGGCAGTCATGAGATCGTTCATGCGCAGGCGTACGCCCGGGTTTTGAAAGCGAATACGGACACGTCGGTCACGTTCAGCACCGGTAGCCGTACGTTCCGCATAGGACGGGATTTGCGCCACATAGCCGTCTACCCAGGTTCCTCGCGTAACCTCCACCTTGACCGGCTGCTCGGGAGTGATGCGCTGGAAGTCGTCTTCGCTGTACAACTCCATGTGGATCTCCAGCTCGCTCGGATCAGCGATGGTTAACACCGGATCATACTCTTTGACGGTGAGTCCGGCTTGAGTGTAGGTACGCACAATGACACCGTCATAGGGAGCTCTGATAGTGGCCTGGTCGATCCGGTCCACAAGATAATCATGTTTGAGCTGTTCCCGCTCAAACGCCAGCCGTTGCATTTGCAGGTCGGGGCTGTCTTTGCGGCCCTCAATACGAGCCAGTTCTTCCATCCGTTCCAGACGCAGACGGACCTCCTCCAGCGAAATCTTGGCCAATCTGAGTTCGTGCTCAAGATCACCGATTTCCAACTGGGCCAACACGGTGTCTTTCTCCACCGGTTGCTGCAGGCGGACATCCATGGTCTTGATGCGTCCGGGACGAGTGAAATACAACTGGGTCTCCAATACCGGGGCCACGCGTCCGAGACCTCTGATTTCTTCGGCTATGAATCCTCTTTCCACCTCATAGGTCACGACCCGCGAAGGCGGGGGATCTTCGAGAACCGGGATCGCATATTCCTCCTCTTCGGGAAACAGCGAGCAACCGGCCAGAGATACGAGAAGCACAAGCAACAACAAGTTGCGGGAGAAGCGCATTTGTCCAAACCCTCCCAAGTCAGCAAGTCATCCGATTCTAAACGATTCGGCCGTCGTCGAGAGCGTACACCGTATCCGCAAAAGGTGCGGCACCTGGATCGTGAGTGACCATACAGACTGTGATGCCTTCATGTTGTACAATGTCTCGGAATAACGTGAGGATCTTTTGGCCGGTGACGGTGTCGAGTTCGCCTGTGGGTTCATCAGCCAGCAGCATCGCAGGCTTCGTGGCTAAAGCCCGAGCAATGCAGACGCGCTGCTGTTCACCGCCTGACAGCTCAAAGACGCGATGTCTGGCCCGTTTCCACAAACCCACCATTTCCAGGCATTCTCTTACGCGGGCTCTGCGCTGACGACCCGGCCCTCCAATGATGCGGAGGGGAACCTCGACGTTTTCATAGGCAGTCAGTGTGGGCAACAACGCGAACGACTGAAACACAAAGCCGATCTCTCTGCGTCGCCATTTGGTAAGGGCTCTTTCTGAGAATGTGCTGAGATCCTTACCGCGAAAAACCACCTTGCCTTTCGTGGGGCGATCAAGACCTCCGAGGATGTTCAGCAAGGTAGTCTTACCGGAACCGGAGCGACCGCTCAACACCACAAACGTGCCTTCCCGGATGTTAAGATCGATCCCTCGCAGAGCGTGCACTTCCTGATCGCCAACTCGAAAAGTGCGTTCCACACCGACCAGTTGGGCCACGAACTGCTTTCCGCTCGCGTCGGATGATGTGGATCGGTCTTGCTCGTTTTCGATAGGTAGATGATCAGTCATATGTTAACGGGACCTCCCTTTACCGGGAAGCACCGCGGGCGGTGCGACCCCGCCGAACCGCTTGGGTGGTAGTCATGGCGCTCGGGCATCTGATGATCGGCGGAAATGCCTTTCTCCCTATTACATTTGTATTAACGTTGTCCTGGAAGCACCACTGATGGTGCGACCCTGCAAAATCGCTATGGCGATGATCATGGCACTTGCGTCCCGAATGGTCGGTTGCCATTTTTTCGTTCAGACACTTGACGCTGTGGAGCGGGATGGCGGGGGTGTGTCAAGAGCCCCCTGCCCACGTCTCCACGTCTGTGCACCTGCCACACACCTCAACGGTGGCGATGGTCTCCTCGCCAATGTTATCGAGCGGTTTTTTCAGGCAATAGCCTGCCGCAGAGCCCGGAGCCGGAGAAGCATCCCGGGGTGCCTATGTCATTCGCTCGTAACTCAGCCGGTCGTCAGACGCACTTAGGTTGATTGAGTTTGCGACTGTCGCCGCACATGATTGACCCTCGCAGGCCGGGGGGCCTGAGAAGGTCGATCAAGTCAAGTGCTCAACAGCTATGGACCTACCTCTTAACTGATTTCGCAGACCAAAGCAAGTTTCCTGCTCAACATCACTGCTACTTTTGCTTTTGTCACTCTTTATATGTGAAGTTGGCACCCACGGGGGAAGCGCTCAGCGGCCTATTTCAGGTCTTCCGCCAACCTCGACAAGACCTCAGCCGCTCGGGACTCGTGTCGCTTGATGAGAAGGACCCGTTCTCTCATCTCTTGGAGCTCGTCAGGCGATGTAAACGCAGCGCGTACGTACGAGCGATCAACATCGCGGATGAGGGAACGAGTGGTCTGACTGTAGCAAAAATCCAACTCACTGAGCTGGAGGGTGCTTGTGCCCGGTAAGAGCTCACTAACCTCCGAAAGATAGCGCAAAGCGGCCATACGGGCATCACGCGTCAGCGTTGCCAGTCGGAGATGGCACATCCAGGCGTCGGGATCTTCGTGGGGCGCAAGCAGGAAGTCCGCCCACAGATCATAGACATCTGATTCTGCGGCCGGGGAGCACAGAACCAGACTTAGACGTGCCATGTCGGTTGCCGAGTAACGGGGGGGATTCGGGTTGTCAAAGCAAAGAGCCACATAGGGCGGTTGTACCAGCAGCTCGAGAGCGCTGCTGCGGGTATGAAAACCATAGAATATGTCGTTTTGCCATCCGACGATAAGCCCCCACAGATGAGCATGGGCTCCGGGCCAACCGCCGAATACCATGGTGGGCGTACCGCGGCGCAAAAGAAGGCGTATGTCTTCAATGGCTTGGTCATCCCATACGGTCTGAGCGATCTTAGGCGCCGTTTGAGTGCGAAGCAACGTGGTCTGGCTTCCAGGCCTCTTGCCGTGTTTCTCAGTCTCGTTTGCGGCTGAATCAGAGCCGATGATGCTCCATCGCACGCCGAGTGCATCGCCGATGAATGGCATGCGCACGGCGAGCTCTTCCCATCCTTTTTGTTCATCGTACTCCCACGGGACTGCGCGGAAAGCGACACCGGTAATGCCGGCCAACATCGAATAGGAGGTCGGACGTGCCGCGGCCCTCAACGCAGCCTGCAAGGCGAGTAAAAAAGAGTTCGCCTGCGCTGGCGTTTCGATCGACACTGTACAACCGTCAACGAACAGACGGTCCTGCATAGCTAGGCTCCTTTCTTGATTACTCAGCCTTTTCTTGGCGCATGGATGATCTTCCCGGTTCGCATTCGCCAGAGCAGGTCCTTCAATCTTCTTGTGTGTGAGGAGATTTCCTGCTGTAGCGATATGGCGTATCCTGGATGAGGCTGAGTGCATCGGTGGGAGGGACCTATGGATAAACAAGGAATTTGTAAGTGTGATGAATCGAGGGGGATACGGTCGTGTTTCAACGGAGAGTCGCCGGCATTTTTTTCTTGTTCGTGACGTTGTTGCTGAGCACAAGTGCCCTGCGCGGTGAGGGCGCGTCCATCAGAATCGATGCCATAGAACCGGAGGTCGGGTTCACCTATCCGTCTTCGGGCCTTCCGGATGCCTTCTCTTTCAGGATATCTCATATGCCGACTGAACTCCATAGCTTTACCGCCGTGGTTGAGGTCGTGCAGCGGGGTAAGCCGGTATGGGTGAGCTCGCCGGTAAATCTCAGTCGTTCCGCTCACACGGACGATGCTTTTGTCACGGTCCCCGTTCCGGCGGGGGTATCTTTTGTGGGCGGTCTGGAGTATCGGTGGGTCGTTCATCTTTTCGATGCCCAAGGCGACCGTCTGGCCAGATCACCACGTATGGACTTCAGTGTGGAAAACGAGGCGCCCGTCGTGCGCATCCAGTCCGCCGATTCTCAGGGCGATGCCATTTTGCACGCCCGCGTGGGAGACACCCTTTTGTTGAAGGCCGATGTGCATGACGCGGAAGATGAGATGCTGGGCTTTCGCACTGACGTGGATTGGTGGGTAAGCAAGCCCGAGGCGGATGCACCGATTCACATTGCGTCCGGGCGCACCTTGAGCCTTCCCGTCCATGTCCCCGGTGCTTATCTGTTTGAGGCCACGGCGGTTGATAAGTTCGGCAGGACCGGATCGGCTCAAATGCGGGTGGTGGTTGAGGCGGGTCTCACGCCCGGTTTTGTGCAACCCGTACCGATAGTAACCGAAATCCCCTGCGAATCGTTGGAGGTATGTCCCATTGGGGAAGATGATCTCCCCAGGCCCCGGGTTGAGGTTGTGGTTACATCAAACACGGCCGAGGGCGGGCCTGAGGTGTTTTTTTCGGAGGCCGGTCATTTTTTCTATGTCGGCGATGTCATAGGTTTTGTCGCTCAAGCGCCCATGGAGACAGAGTATGAATGGTACTGGTATGCAGACGGTGTTGAGGCGGGACGCGACAGTACATACAATCACGTTCTGAGCAGCGAAGGAGACACCGAGATCACCTTAGAGGTTGTCGATGCCCACGGAAGGCGCGCTTCAGACACTACATATCTGGTGGGGATCCTTGATCGGCAGCCGCCTCAGATAAGGATGGAGTCTCTTGTCGATGGCGCCGTGGTGCCGCTTGGCCAACCGGTGCGTCTTTCAGCGGAGGCCGAAGATCCGCAAGGTCCCGACAGAGTACTACCCTTGAGCTGGTATGTAAACGGCAAGCCCTTGCCGCCTGATGTCGAGGTTTTTGTGCCCGAAGAAGAGGGCGTGTATTCCGTTACCGTGAGTGGCCGCGACAGAGCAGGCAACTACGGAGGGACAAGCATCACAGTGATGACGGCGGACGCGGAGGATCTCCGAAAAGAGACCGAAACGCCTCCTTCATGGCGCATCGCCGATCTGCGCTTTCCTGTCGTAGGCGTGGCGGGT
The DNA here is from genome assembly GCA_050945315.1 of Limnochordia bacterium. Classification (GTDB taxonomy): domain Bacteria; phylum Bacillota; class Limnochordia; order DTU080; family DTU080; genus DTU080. Next base: position 13,385 of record JBMNSS010000030.1, read on the forward strand.
CATTGCCATGACATAGCAGCCGTGATAGACGATAAGGGCGATGAACCGCTTACGGTCACTTGGTTGGTGAACGGAGCGCCTGTTACTGCGCGGTCTTTGCGGGGGGCAGGTGAACTTGCCGTACCCATCTGCTTTCCATACGCCGGTGAGTATAACGTGGCGGTGAGGGTAGAAGACCGCTTTGGAAGACACCGGGAGTGGGCCGGACAGCTGTCGGTGATCAATCCGAAGGGCCCAACCATAGTCTGGCCCCTGTCACGAGGGGAAACCACACTCCTGTTGGGTAATCCCGTTTACTTCGAGGCCCTCAATCTACCTGTCAACGCCACCGTTGAATGGGTGTCGGATCAAGACGGTCTGCTTGCAGAAGGAAAAGCCGCTTTTGAAGCGGAGTTGTCGCCCGGATTTCATGAGATAGCCCTGTGGATGGATGACTTCGTAACCACGGTGGAAATCGTGGTTGATGACACGCAGCAACCCGTGAGTGTGCAATCCATGGCGACGGCATGCTCCGGAGGACGTCAAGCCGAGGCCATGCCCCTTGATTTGGAGCACAAACCGATAGATGAGGCCGCGGCCCACATGCCCCAGGTTATACGCGTCGGAGTCCCGGATCACGTACCGATCCGTAACGCGAGCCTTTTCTTGCGTCCGCAAGGATTCCAGGGATTCTACCGTATACCCATGATGCGCTTTCAGGGAGAGTACCGCGCCATCATACCCGCCGATCTCATGGAGCCCGGCGCGGTGGAGTATTTCGTCGAAGTCATGACCGCTGATTGCCGGACAGTGAGCTATCCATCCTTTGATGCGGCTCGCAAACCTTTACGCATGGTTGTACACGATCAGCCGACCTTTGACACTTCACCGAACGGGAGTTCTCTCGATGGGCACGGAACGCTGGAGATAGGCGGTGCATCCTTCCGGGGATTCTCTGGCGTTGTCGATGCCAAAGCAACCTGGGGTCCGCTGGATATGCGACTCCGTTTGGACTCCTCGGAAGAGCACGAGCACGAGGTGCATTACCGAGCTCGTCTTCTTCAGGTGGCTTTAGGCCATGTATCATCTGCAGCAGCACCTTTAGGCTTGGATCACACATATCACAAGGGGATCGACATGACCATGGGCCTGGGTCCGCTCTCTTTACAGGTGGTGCATGGGCGGATCACAGGCGAACTGCTCGAACAGCCCCAAACCCGAGAGCTGGTAGCCCTCCGCCCGAGCCTCTATACTGAGCCGCTCAATTTTGCGCTCAGCGTGGTCAAGATCCGTGACGAAGAGACATTGGATCCGGACGGCGCGGATCCTGAAGTCAATTACGTGATCGACGGTCAGGCGGGTCTGGGCTTTTTCGGCAGGAGACTGGCCCTGGAGGCGGAGACGGCCTTAAGCCTCTATCACGATAACGCCCGAGGAGACCTATGGAGTGTTATTGATACCTATCGCAACGATCCGGATCTGGACCGAGCGTCTAAGACCACCTTGCGCTTGCTCGACGAAATACCTGATCAGTTCCGGTCCTTCTTCCAATTGCCGGATCCTCACTACGGCGTGCCTCTGGTCGATGTCGGAGCACAAGTAGGGCTGAGACTCGCCCTGCCGTGGTCCGAGATCAAAGCGAAGGCGTTCCGTTTTGGCAGGGACTTCCATACAGTTGCGGGCTTGGGTGCATCGAATGTGGAGGGGTATCGAGCCGGTTTTGACACCCGACAGTTGTTTGATGCTATGCGCTTGTGGCTCGAATACGAACGAGGCGTTAACGGGGTGCCGTCACTTCTGGATATGCTGCATGACGAAGTCGATGCAGAGCGCACTCAGTATACTTCCTTTAGCACGCGGCTCAGTCTGGGGCGACCCGGAGACTCCCGCCTGATCCTGTATGGCAGACTGATGGAAGAGACACCGGTTGGGGAGATCAGGGCCAGCGAGCGGACATCCAGCCTCAGCCTCCAATTCGGAGATCGGATTTCCTATACGCCATCTGTTGATGTTCATTACGGCATAGGCGCCGAGTTAAAGCGTTTCGATACGCTGGTGACGGGAGACACGAGATTCCAGCCGGGCTTGTCGGCCCGTCTGGAGTTCACGGCGTGGCAGCCGCGGCTGGGGCCTGTTGCGGTGCGGGATCTGAGGGCGCAGACCGCTGTATCGATCGAACGCATAAAGGATACCGCCGAACAGGAGACGTCGTGGAAAGCTGCTGTGTCGGCTTCGGCACAGACTCGGATTACTCCCTCGACCGTCATGGGTGTTTCGGGTAAGAGCGTGCATCAGGCGCGGCAGTCATCGGAGACGACTGTCTCGGGCTTCTTGAGGTGGCACTTCTAGCCTGTCGGTGAAAGTGTGAAGACCGCATTCAACTTTGTTGCTGCCCGACCATCGCCCGGAGCGCGTTGCCATTCCCGTGACGGTAGGTTGTGTACACTGTATACATCCTATGCTTTGGTAGCCCCGATCACATAAAGGATTGTAGGGCACGTTGTGGCGCATGATATATCCCCACACTTGGGCGTGCGTCCAATAGGCCAGGGGGTTGATCTTACAGATGCGGCGTCCGTCGGGAAGAAGATGATCTTCCACCGCTTCGACATCTCTCCTCGTGGGCGCTTGATCTCGCCGTAAGGCGCATACCCAGGCATCGAGCTGTGCAAGTGCGCGTTGCATAGGCTCCACTTTTCTTAAACGGCAACAGGCATCCGGGTCGCGCTCCCACAGGCCGGGAACCATGGGTTCATCCTGTTCATCTGGGCCCACGATCCGGATGGTTAAGTCATAGCGAATGGCGAAAGTCTCTTTCAGTTCGTAGGTTTCGGGAAACAGAAAGCCCGTGTCGATAAACAGCACCGGTATCTTCAATCTGTGCTCATGAATCATGTGGGCCAAGACCAGCCCACCTGCTCCTCCGAAGCTGCAGGAGAGCGCGATGCGGGATACGAAGCGCTCTGCCGCCCATTTCAGGAGCTCAACCGGGTCGGATCCGAGCGTGGCATGGCCCGTATTCATGAGCGTCCGGCCTCCGCCTGACCGCTGAGGGTCAACGTAAGGCGTCGGGGCCCGATGTATCCCAGTTCTTCAAGCAGTGACATGACTTTCTCAGCACTGGCCGCAGGCGTTTCAGCAGACGTTTCCAATACGAGTTCGGGTTTGAGGGGCTCTTCGTAGGGATCACCTATGCCCGTAAACCGACTGATCTCTCCGGCAAGCGCTTTCTTATACAGCCCTTTGACATCACGGCTGATACAGACATCAAGCGGACATTTGACGAAGACTTCTATGAAGTTGCCGATCTGACGACGTACCGCGTCCCGAGTCTCCCTGTAGGGAGAGATGGCGGCGACAATGGCTGCCACTCCATGTCGATTAAGCAGCCTGGCAACGAAGGCTATACGCTGGATGTTGGTATCGCGATCTTGTTTGGAAAAACCGAGACCCTTACTCAAGTGGGTGCGCACCTCATCGCCGTCCAGTAGTTCGACAGGAACCCCGAGATGCTGCAGCTGTTCATAGACGATGGCTGCCACGGTGGATTTTCCGGCACCCGACAGTCCCGTGAACCATAGAGTAAATCCCGCGTCTGCTCTGTTCATAGGAATCCTTCCCCCTTCGATGGCCCGGTGCTCCTATCGTATGCAGTCGCGGGAGGGTGGTGCTTGTCATGGGAGGCTCAGCGCGCCGCGCAACACATCCTGCCATCCGCTGTCGATGTATTTGTTAAGGAAGTAACGAGGTAGATCCTTGGGATCTGCCATACTCTGCGGGAGTATCTGGATCACCTGAATGAGCTTGTCGTCTGTCCGCTCCATGATAATGTAACCGGCTTCAATCAGACGAGCGCGGTCGATGGCCGGCGTTGCCTGCACCCCGTCGAGTGTTACACTGACGGTCTCGCTATAGCCAAACATAGGACCTTCCACGCCCAAGATGATATACGGGCTCGAGGTAACAGCTACAGCATTCGCAAAGGCGAAGTAGCCATTGCTATCTGTGCGGGTGGCGTAAACCGAGTGACCGACACGCATGCGGACGGTGGTGCCTCTCAGCCAGGTGATTTCGTCGCCCCGTATTTCGCCGAGGCGGCCCAGCACCAGCACCCGCGAACCTGATAGGGGATCCTCCAACCGCACTTCTGAGGCCAAGGAAAAACGGCCCGTGGCAAGGATTATGCTCTCATCCGGAGCAGCTTCCTCTTCTTGCTCTGACTCCGGCTGGTGTTCAGACTCCTGCTCCTGCACTGGTTCATACTCATGCTCGTGCTCAAGATCATCTTCATCTCCATCTTCAACTTCAACCTCAACTTCATGTTCCTGTTCCGGTGCATGGTCCTGCTGTTGTTCTGGTTCATGCTCATCTTCAGTCTCTTGTTCTGGTTCCTGCTCCTGCTCAATCCCATGCTCGTGCTCGTGCTCCGGTTCCGGTTCATACTCGTCTTCTTGTTCATGCCCGGGCTCAAGTTCATGTTCATCCTGTAGTTCCCGTTCTTCTCCCTCGGATGTGGCCGGTGATTCTGTGGGCTGCTCCGGCTGTGTGGTTTGTGTCGGAACACCGGGGGCCACCGGTCTCAGGATGCGGAAACTACTGAGGATGTGTGCAAAGACCGGAGCTCTCTCCACGGCTTCGGCTGCGACGTAGTCGATTACGACGGCGTAGAGCACACCTTGTTGTATGGTGACTATGACGCGCCGCCGCCAGATGCGACCGTCGGCGTTGAGCCATTCGTATGACATGGTGGTCGCGTTGTAGCCGGCGAGAGTTGCCGGTTCCATAGGCACCAACTCTTGGAATCCTTGCTCCTGACGGAGCCACTGACCGCGCCAGGAGCGCAGTACGCTGTCGGGGGTCCTGCGCTCCATACCCCTTAGGACGTAAATCGTGAGATAACCGTTTCTTCCCAACTCAGCAAAGGTAATGGAGCTTCCGTCTTCGGAGCGATAGAACGCCGGCCACAGTGTCGGGACTTCAAGGCTGTAGTGTCGCCCTTCATCAACATGCAGGCGCGTTCCGGCGCTCCTCAGAAATGAAACCGGTATGGTGCCCCTGGGAGTGGGTCCCAGACGAAAGGCAGTGGAGAAATAGCGAATGAGTTCCTCTTTTTGCGCTCGCAGACGCTCGGGAGTGTCCGAGTACTGCAGGATGTAGTTGTGATCAAGATAACGGCCGAAAAAGACCAGCTCCTCAACCCACTCACCGCCGGTGGGGTGAGGATAGGCGTAGTGGGCCAAGAACGCAGGGGTGTCGCTCAACGAGACGGGCTGCAGATCCGATACGATATGGGCCTGCTCGGAACTGCTCGTGTACGTATCGAGCACGGAGCGAGCGAAGCTACTCAGACTTCCGGGTTGGGCCTGATCTACATAGACGCTAATCCTTTGCGGCGCGTTCGGACCGGTAAAGGACGTGGCATCTACTGTCAGTGTGAAGTTCGTGCTGTCCCAATCGAGGGGCAGAGTGATGGAAAAGCGGCCGGCCGGATCAATGTAGTCAGGACCTCGTCGTAGCGGACGCAGTGGTACCGTCGGGGACTTGGGCTCCGTTATTTCAATGACGATGGGCGTCGGTACGGTTGTTCCCGGATCAGTCGTTGTAATGGGATCGACGGGTTCGCCTATGGGCTGACTGACCGAGATCACCGTGGGGCTCGACGGTTCCGTTTCGTCCGTAGGCTCAAGGGATCCGGGTTCTGAAACCCCCGCCGGTGCTATAGAGGCAGGGCCAAGATCGAACAGATAGCTATCGAGTTCCATGCGCACGGTCATTTCCTCTGTAGGGTCGGCTCCGACCCAAGGCAAGTGCAGCTTAGTCTGTACATCCAGGCTTGTGGCACTCTCAATTACCCGACCGGTGACCGGATCAAGATATGCCTCAAGTCGTCCCACGTAGTTGTGACCGGTCGCCGGGCTTTTCGGGATGAGCAACAGGCTGCCGCGTACAAGAGCGTAGACGCGACCCCGCCTTTCCTCAAGGCCGACGAAAGTGTATGTGCTGCGGATGTCGAGACTGGCCTCATCGGAGGCAGGATCGTCTAATGTGGCCTGGGTTGTCCACGTGGTTCCGGGAAACAGCTGGGTGAAAGAAGAGGGAATGCGAATCCCCAAAAGGAGATGGGTCAGGTGTAACCCCAGTTCACGCAGCCGAGGAGGTGTCTGGGCCCACAGGATATGTCCGTTGGTATCAAAACCGGCAGACAGGGGACCGGGCTGTTCGAACCGGACTTCCCGGTCTCCCAGACTCAAATGAGGAGCGACGAGACTCAGCTGAGCCGGACAAGCACCCTCAGGGGTTTGAGCACCCCAACGTATCTCCAGGCCGGCAAACAAGGAGACGCTCTGCTGATGTCGGGAACCCGCTTGGGTGATGGTGACGGAACCGGCGGTTTGCAGATCGTAGGCAAAACCTGTACCGGCCTTTGGCGGCTGCATATGCAGCAGAGGATGGGTCGCGGAGCTGATCTCTGGTGCGAGCGTCGTCGCTACCTGTTCCCCGACCGCGACTGCCGATGCCGATATCAGCACCGTGAGGGCGAGAAGAATACAGACCGGTCGCATGATATGAATAACCTCCTACGTGACTTGCTGAACCATACCGATACTGTGTAGTTTGTCAACGCTCCCCGGTTTTCCTACTGATCGGGTAAACCCCGATCGAGTATTGACTCTGTTTTACTCCCGTGACACAACCCTACAGAGAGTCTGTGGAAGGCGTTCCAAAGCAGCAGGATCCCGGGAAGCGACAGCCGATTGATGGGCTATGAAACGATATCGCCCTTACCTACTGGAACATCCTCTTCTTTTTCCGCCTTGCTTGACGATTGGATACCCGGGAATCATCCGGTTCGCCTGGTCAGTGACATCATCGATGGGCTGGATCTCAGCCCGATCTGCGCCGAGTATGGGAAAAGAAGGGAGTGAGCCCCTTCGCTACGAACCGTCGGCGATGCTGAAGGTTCTCATCTATCCCAGATTTCGCATGGTGGGTCCTTGGAAGCAAGTCGTCAGGGCTGGAGAGGCTGCAATGGCTGCGAATCGGAGCTGATCGGTTAGATCGTGTTGATCAGGAGGTATGACGACGAGATTTTGCGGTGTTCGACGGGCCGAAAATCGAGTTTTGAACGCGTCAAACAGACCGAATCAAGACCGTATTTGAGTTCCTTGATACGGTTCTCGCGGCCAAAACGCCGGTTGTAGAAGTGCCGGATGTCTTCCGCTGACCAATCCGGGTTGGTGACGATGGCCTGGTATTCCCGTGATAGCTCCTGAAACAGCTTGGGTTGAGTCTCGTCAGGGAAACGGGAACGTACCAACGCGATACGATGGTGCTCCAGCCGTATGCTTTGAATCCGACGATGCCCACTTTTATCTGGGTGGTCTCGTCAGACTGCATTCGGTGCCACAACACACCCCGAAGCATCCGCTCCCAGAGTCTCGGGGTCATTCGCAGCTTAAGCACATAGCCCGCACCATCGTCCTCAAGCTCAGCACAGAATTCCTCCGAGACAAAAGCTTTGTCTACCCTGACGTGTATGAGTAAATAAGTTTGGGGTTACGGCGGCATATGAAGTGATTGACGGATGTCGTAGTAGTAGGGGTGTGGGGCTTGTGTGTTAACTCCGGAGGAGTTATCCACAAACCCACACCCGGTGAAAA
>JBMNSS010000031.1:0-20840 GCA_050945315.1 Limnochordia bacterium
CCAGCGCTCGCCGTCGGGACTCGGCAGCGTCAGCTCCTTTCCTAGCGGTAAAACCCGTCATCCGGGACGCGCCCTCCCACCAGATCGGCGTTGAACTGCAGCATCTCCTCCAGATGCTCGTCAGTCAAAGCCTTGGTTCGAGCCCCATCGTAGACCCGCATCTTGGTCCGCCCCAAAGCCTGCTGTATCACCGGCTCCGGCATGCCCAGGACGCGTTCCGCCAATTTGGCCGCCTCCTGCGGATGGGCGTTCATCCAATCGACACCTTGTGCATAGACCTGAGCGACCTGATCGGCTATCTCCGGATTCGCCTCAGCGTATGACTTACGCACGAATAAGCCTACATAGGGCACATCCGGATCACCGCGGTGCCACTTCGCCCACTCCTTCTGGATATCCAAGACAATGCTTGCTTTGGGATCAGACCGCAGAACCTGTGACACCTGCGGCTCAGGAATCACAACTGCGTCAATCTGCCCCAGGGCGAAAAACTGAACCGACTGCGGTACCGAAGTGTAGACAAACTCGATCTTGCTCGAATCTATGCCTTCGCGGCTCACCAGATACTGTACGAGGAAGTCCAACGGTCCTCCCTGCAGGGGAAGGCTGACTCGCTTGCCGATCAGATCGGCCCAACTCTTGATCTGAGGGTCACGGGCCACGACATAGTCAATCGCCCATGTGTTGACGTTGACCAGCTGTATGCCGATCCCCCTCGTGTAAGCCTTGGCACCCACATTGAGACCCGTGATGAGAAAATCGGCTTGATCCGTGGCCAACAAGTTGAGCGACCGCTGATGGTCAGGCGACAGCTCAATTCTCAGATCGACTCCGGGCAGTGCTCCGGTCTCCCGGGCCCACGCCAACGGCAAAACAGCAAACCCCGGCGGGGCAAACACCCGCACCTGCGCCGGAGCGCTATAGCCCGCCTGCATCAATCCACCCACTGACAAGATAACGGTCAAAAAAACGATGGCACCCTTAGTCAGTCCACGCAACGGCCCAACCCCCCAGTTGACAAATACAAGCCTAGAAAGCCTGTAGCTAATGCCGATTCTAGATGATAGACATACGTTCGGTCAAGGATAAACAAATGGCGGTGGAAGGCACTCCAACCACCGCCACACGGCTGTCTGTTTAGAGTTCAGAGTTGTAGACAGGCTCTCCCGTCTTTGAGGATTCATAGATTGCTTCGAGGATTTGAGTGACCACCGCGGCCTGCTCAGGCAGTACGACCGGATCGGTGTCGTTGGCAATGGCATCATAGAACAGTCGGGCCTCAATGTCTGAGGGTGACTCTGAACGTCCTTCGTAGAACGCCACGCCACCGCTCTTCAGTTCAGGCTTGATGGTATACATCCGGCTGTACTTCTCACCGTTGATCCGTAGCCCGTCGGAGAAGTCAGCTCCGCCCTCGGTGCCGCAGAGAATGCAGACGGCCTCGGCCACGTGCAGAGTGTTCAGGGCCCAGCTGGATTCGAGGAATACGGAAGCTCCGTTTTCGAAACGGATGAAGCCGAACGCGGAGTCTTCCACGGTGAATTTCTCCGGATCCCAGGGACCCCAGGCATTGGCCGCATTCTTGCGGTGGCTCAGCTTCTTGTAGCTGGTCCCCATGACAGACTCCCACCGGTAGTTGTCCATGAACCACAGAGTGAGATCGAGTGCGTGGGTGCCGATGTCGATCAGCGGGCCGCCGCCCTGCTTCTCTTCATCAAGAAAGACTCCCCACGTCGGAACCGCCCGACGACGCACGGCAAGAGCCTTGGAGAAGTAAATCTCACCCAGACCTCCGTCATCGATATAGCTCTTCAGATATGAAGAATCGGCGCGGTACCGGCTCTGATAGCCGATGGTCAGCTTCTTGCCCGTACGCCTAGCTGCCTCAACCATGGCCTTGGCACCCTCGTAGTTGATAGCCATGGGCTTCTCACACATGACGTGCTTGCCCGACTCGAGCGCAGCCACCGTCATCTCGGAGTGATACAGGTTTGGCGTACATACATGCACCACGTCGATATCGTCGCGTGCGATTAAGTCACGATAGTCAGTGTACACCTTGGCATCCGGAGCACCGTATTTTTCCGCGCCCGCAAGGGCTCTTTCTTCGATGAGGTCACAAAAGGCCACTATTTCCACGTTCTCCAGCTTTGACAGGGCCGGCATATGCTTTCCGTTAGCGATTCCGCCCACACCGATAATTCCCACTCTGAACTTTTGCATGAGCTGACTACCTCCATTCCAACATTTCTAACATCGGAGTGTTTGCAGCACGCTCATATGTACGTGCGGCATCTCAGACAACTCTATTTTGTCCTTTCGACATAGTCTTTCCAGTCCCTCCCCATAGGCTTCGAAGCGCCGGGGCAAAAGGTGCGGCCCAAAAGCAGGAAGCCGCTTCGTTCACAGTGAAGAGTCTCTTACTTGACTCGTTGACCAAACTGGTGAGGTGACAAGTGTGCAATATAAACCGTTTGGTAACACCGGCATAATGATGTCGCGTCTGGGATTCGGGTCCATGCGATTGCCCATGACCGACGATGGGAAGCATGTCGACTATGAATTGGCTCTGCAGATCATCCACCGAGCGTTTGAACTCGGAGTCAACTACATCGATACGGCCTACGGCTACTGCAACGGTACGAGTGAGATTGCGGTAGGCAAAGCTCTGAAGGGCTGGCGGGACAAGGTCTACGTATCCACCAAATGCCCCATGTGGCAGGTATCCGAAAAAAGCGATTACCGCCGCATTCTTGAAGACCAACTGAAAAAGCTCGACGTCGACTACATCGATTTTTACCACTTCCACTCCCTCAACCGTGAAACATACCGAGAGAGAGTCCTGGGTCTGGATATGTTTGAGGAGGCCGCCAAGGCGAAAGAGGAAGGCCTCATCAAATACTGTTCCTTCTCGTTCCATGACCGCCCCGAAGTGATGAAAGAGATCATCGATTCCGGGGTCATGACCTCAGTGCTGTGTCAGTACAACCTGCTTGATCGCAGCAACGAAGAAATGATGGCCTACGCGGCCTCCAAAGGCCTCGCCGTATGCGTCATGGGTCCGGTTGGTGGCGGGCGTCTCGCACATCCCTCTGAGATCATCACCGGCATGGCCGCAGGAAGCAGAAGCACTCCGGAGACCGCCCTGCGCTTTGTCTTCGCCAATCCTAATGTCAACGTCGCTTTATCCGGCATGAACACAATAAAGATGGTCGAAGAAAACGCTGCCGTCGCATCGCTTGCCGAACCGTTGAGTTCCGAAGAGAAAGAGGCCATTGAAGAGACTTTGAAGCGCACCAAGGAGTTGGCCGATCTGTACTGCACGGGCTGTGAGTACTGCATGCCTTGTCCGCACGGTGTCAACATCCCGCAAAACTTCAAGATCATGAACTACCATCGAGTCTATGGCCTGACCGACTACGCCCGATCTCTGTACAACAGGCTGAGCGGCGATTCCGGACTCAAGGCTGAGGAGTGTCAGGAGTGCGGCACCTGCGAACCGCTGTGCCCGCAAAACATTCCGATCATAGAACAGCTGAAGGAAGTGGCCCGAACCTTCGCCGCCGACAACTGACAGCCACATTTATCCCGTTCGTGACGAAGATCGCCCGGCCCGGATGCTTAAGAGTCCGGACCGGGTAATCTTTTTTCGGAGAGCATCGGCTCCGCTAACCCGCGCTCAGATTATTGGCCGCCTTCATGAAAGACTCCCCCGGTTCGAGAATGGCACGGGGAGTCGCCCACGTTCTCCGGTTGAGGAGCAGTGATGTTGCACCCCGCAATACTGATCCGAGAGCAATCACCGCCTCGATGCCGTTCCCGCCGTGAGTGTCAGGGTCGGACACGACCAGGCCTTGGATCGTGCCGTTGCCCCGCTCTTCCAACAAGATCCCATCCGGCCCCTCTCCCCCATAGTCGGGAGTCTGGCGGTGATCACCGACGATCTCAACACTGCCGCAAGATGACCTACGACGTCAAGAGCCGGTCCTGAACCTCCGTGCACAACGGTGGTCCCGGCACCTGCCACCTGAATCCGGCCGCTCTTGGACAGACTACGCGCCCACTGCAACCGACCTGTACCTGCCTTGGCGAAAACGGATCAGAATGGGTCGGCGACAAAGGCCGCGCCAAGGTCATCCGCATCATCATGGATGCCGTCGCCGCGCGCTCCGCAAGAACGAACATCGACAAGTCTTCCGCTCAAGACTTCGTCCGTCCCCATGGTCTCCTCCTACTTCCCAGCAAGAACTTGGATAAGATAGACCGGATCCACACATCCTCAAAACGAGGTGATTACGATGGACGTCCAACTCACACAAAAAGAGCGGATGTATCTCCAAGACATGCTCAGTCATGAGGAGCTATGCATCACAAAGTATGCCAACTACGCGGAACAAGCGCGAGATCCCCAGCTTCAACAGCTGTTTCGCCAGTACGAACAACATGAACAGCAGCACTATGACAGCATCACGCAACTGCTCCAGGGTCAGACGCCAAGCATGTCATCAGGACAGCAAGGTATGCAAAGCCAGCAAGGACAGCAGTTGTGGCAGTCCATGCCGGGCGCCCAGGTCAGCGGATACTCCGGCCTGTCCGGTCAAGCGGATGCTCAGTTGTGTCAGGATGCCCTGACCACGGAGAAATATATCTCGGGAGCCTATGACACGGCCATCTTTGAGTCGGCCAATCCCGTAGTGCGACAGACACTTCAACATATCCAAGAAGAGGAACAACAGCATGGTGAAGGCATCTTCAACTACATGAACGCCCAGGGTATGTACGAAGTCCGATGATCCAAGTGCGGCGGCTGCCGTCCGTCGCGGCAGTCGCCGCCATCAACCCGGTTATTCAAACCCGAAAAGCCTTTGGGCATTGCCCCTGGCCACTTTTTCAAAAACGGTCTCGCTTATTTTTTTCTCATCTCTCAACCGGAGCAGGAGATCCACAAGAGGCGTCGGTGTATCCGGCGCACATATGTCGGTGCCGAAAAACAGCCGGTCCTGGAACTCATTGAGAAACTGCACGGCATACTCTTCATCCCGCGCCAGCGCGTTGTATCCGCTGCCTGCGGACAGATCACCTAGCAAGTTCTGGTAGCGGCGCATCAGCTTGGGCACCGCGCCCTCTTCTTTGACGGGGTACTTCGGATAGCCATAGCGGTCTTTGACGTTTTCCAGCGGGGCCATCTCCGCCCAAAACGGCTGAGAGTGCCCCAAGAAGCGCAAGTTCGGGAAGTCCTGCAGGCTCTTTTCCAGTTGCGGCAGACCAGGATCGTCATACAGACCGTACACCCCGCCTATCTGAGGTGCGATGTGAAACGTCAGCGGAAACCCCACGGCCTCAGCGTGCTTGAAAAGATTCCTGACCATCGGATGCTCAAAAGGCAGGTTGGCACAGACTTCACCGATGCCCTTGTAGCCTTGTTCCTTATAGAACAGCATCAATTCATCCAGTGGCGCATCGGCCGAGTTGGTCATCGCTCGGGGATCGATATTGCAGAAGGGGATGAACCGGCCGGGATACATCCGGCAGATCTCCAGAATCTCCTGGTTTGATTGGGGCACATATGAGCACTCCGGATTCACTCCGGGCAGCAGCACTGCGCTTTCCACACCGATGGCATCGTATCTTTCCAGGAGCTGTTCGGGGGTGGCATAGGCCTGTTTGCCGCGCCGGGGAGGACCGGGTATCCGGCGCGTATGCACATGGATATCGATAAACATGGTCTTGTCTCCTTCTCCGCCTGCCCTGACGGGCCGCCTTTGATATTCCGTGCTTTTGCCTGACACCTCAGCGTGGTGCCTCTTGCAGGATGGCCTCTATTTGCGGAACGATCTCTTCAACGGCTTGTCTCACCGATTTGAGGTTCTGAATGGCGCTGGCGTTCACCGCACCGTCGATGAGAGCTATCACCCGCTTAGCCTCCACCGCCACCGCTTTCTGATCGATAAAGGCTTGGGGCGCCACATCCGCCATATACTGCATGTTCTTGCCGGGGAACAACCTCACGAACTCGCGCAGCAAGGAGGAACGCATCGGCATGACACCCGAGCTATTCATCATGATCCGCTGCCCCTCGGGAGATATGCAGAACTTGACGAAGGCCCAGGCCTCATCGGGATGCTTGGTCGTGGCAATGATGCCGTATTGATCCTTGGCACTGCTGGCACCACGCCCGGCGGGTCCCATGGGCAAAGGTCCCAGATTCCAATCGAAACGATCACCAATCACTTCTGAGCTCCAGCTGCCGTAGACTTCGGATCCGCTCATGTCAATGGCCGCCTCGCCTCTTTCAAATGTGGTCCACCAGGCATTGGCGATCACTTTGTCCAAGGCATACAGCGTCTGCCAATACTCAAGAGCATGTATTGATTCAGCCCGGTTCAACATGAATTCATATGGATCATCGGGATAGTTGAACAGACGACCACCACCGGCCAAGAGGATGTTGGTCCAGCGGGTCGTCGGCGCGCACAACCCCCACTGAATCGTACGCCCGTCAGGCGAACGCTGCGTCAGCTTCACCAGATACTCCCGGAAAGACTCCCAATTCCACTGGCCTTGGGCATCGAGAGTCTCGATAGGCACCAGACCGGCGGCTTCCAACTTGTTTACGTTGTAGGCCACTGAACCGATGAGGTTCACATACCGTGGCACGCCGTACATGATCCCTCTCCGAGGTCCGTGATACAGCACTCCGGCGTTCCATATCTGGGGGAAGAAATCTCGGATGTCCGTAGCCGTCAGATCGCGCTGGACATACGGACGCATATCAAGTAACATGCCTGCCTCGGCCCATTCCTGGCTGAACGTGCTGAACATCTCTGTGACATCAGGAGCCACGCCCGCCGCGTAGCTGACCACCATCCGCTGCTGCCAACCGGAAGCCGTGGGTTCCCACTCAGCAACGATGCCGGGATGAGCGGCCTCAAAGGCCGGGATGATCTCCTTGGCGAACGCTTCCCGTTGAGGGCTGTCACCGCGCAACATGACCTTTATCTTTACCGGTTCTTGGGCCAAAACCAACATCGAACCCAGCAACAACACCCCAAGACACCACGACAGACCGATCAAGGTTTTCCTGTAACGCATACAGATCCTCCCTCGGACGGGTATTACCTCGCTTTAACCGCTTAAATAAGTAAAGACCGCCTTGCGGCGGTCTTTACACAGATGGTGATTACTCTCCGAAGATAGCAGTACCGAAAGCTGCCGGATTGTGGAATCCACCGAAAGTGCAGTTCCAGGCCAACCACTGGTCACCGTAGGCGACCTGACGACCGCAGAGGTTCAGACCCCACTCGTCGCCGGCCTTGGGAGCCTTGCCACCGGTAGAGGTCCACGGAATGGCCATCTCGACTACCCAGCGAATGCCATCCCTGGAGACGACCACTTCGGCACCCGTGCCTGTACCACCCGTCGCCCCGCTGGCAGTAACGCCGTACTGCAGGTGCGAACCGGTCTTGAAGGGCTGCAGGAAGACCTCAATCTCATCGTTGTGAGAGAAAGCGGGGAAGCTGGTCTCCAACTTCATTGCATCCGGAGCAAAGATGGCGAACGCAACATAGAGCGCTTTGTCGTCATAGGTCAGATAGGCGATACGCGGATACTGGCTCAGGACCACACCGTTGTTGTCAACGTCTATGACAACCTTGGCACCCTTGATGCTCGCGTTCAACCAGGCACCATCATTGAGCTTACCGTCGATGACGGGAGCTTTTGAAGCCTTCGGTATGACAACCTTCAGATCCGGATTTGCCGCGCCGGCCACAGCGCTTACGACCAGAGAGAGCAACACAACTAGACCCAGTACATGAATCCTTTTCACAACACATGCTCCTTTCTTTTATCCGTCTTACTCTCCGTAGCTTAGGTTCGCTACGTATAACGATTTCCCTTTCATATGCTGACTCCCCTGTCGTTTTTTTCGTCGCCTACCATCCTCAGCCAGGTCTGCTTAGATCAGCAATTGCGTATCTTTAGACAAAAGGCCACACGCACTGCTTGTCACAGACCGCAGTTGCTGTCCGACAGCCCGACAGAATACAGCGACAAGTCCTGGGTTATGCCACGACGGCTTAAAGGAGGTCTTCAGTCATGGATTCAAAAGGCAGATGGCAAGATGGGGTCAAAGGTGCAGCCGGCTTATGGTTGTTCGTATCTCCGTGGGCAATGGGTGTGACGGGCGATCTTTTCAGTTCATGGAACGCGTGGATTGTCGGCATCATTATGTTAATAAGCTCAGCATGGGCATGGCGGGTTCCCAAAGCGACGTGGTTGCAGTGGGTAGGCGGACTTGCCGGTGCCTGGCTGGCTATCTCGCCTACGTTCGTCTTGATCGCCTCCGACATGCTCTGGAGCAATATAGCGGTCGGTGTCGTATCGATAATCCTCTCTTCCTGGCTTCTGATCACGGAGCGTGAGAAGACCAAGAGATTGAGTGCCTGACCCGAATCGCCGGATCGCCTGTATCAGTGCCTGCCCATGCGCATCGCCAAAGCGACGCTGTACCCGCGCAGCGTCGCTTTGGCTTGCCTTCTTGTGATTCAGCGGTGGGGCGATGAAGGACAAGGAACTACGCACCGGACAGGGAATTATCGGACGACGGGCTCTCTTTGCGGCCCTCAAGAATCCGATGCCAAGGAGGCGTGCAAGGGCATGCTCGCGCGTTGTACGGTAAACTTGTCTGTGTTGGCACTGATACTGATTCTGATTCGACCCGTTGTGGCAGATGCGGCAAGCCCTTCGACTGAGTGGCGAGCGCTTCTTATCCCCGCTTCTCTCAATCCGGGTACTCCCGTCCGCTTGATCGCCGGGCACACACAGCCGTTGACCCTCATGCTGCAGGCCGGCCAAGCCGTTCGCACCTCTGACTTCCATGCCATTTATCTGGAATTCGATCTGCCACCCGGAACCTTGGTCCACACCACGGGCGGTCAGTACGAACTGCTCAGAGGCGAATCCGAAGTCACCTCCTCCGGGCGTGTGCTCGCCCGGTATAACTTCATGGTCAGAAACAACCATCTGGCGGGTCTGCCCGGTGAGCGGCCTCTGTCTGAATGGCGATCTCAGTCCTTTTTCGTAACCGCACCTGACAGCCTTGAAGACGAACAAGCCTATATCTCTCTCACTCTGGAGCATCGCACCCTCTCCCCGACACCGAATGTCTCCGTACGGGAGCGCTGGCCTTTGGAGCTTCTGCCCCTGAGCGCATCCGGGGAGCCTCTCCGGCGAACCTGGATCGGTCTGTGGGATTACTCCTTAGCCCGGGCGGATAAAGCCAGTCATGAGGTAGGAAGCTTTCTCGCCGCATCGGGGATCAATTTCATACAAAGGGCCGACGGCCTCTTCCAGGCCGGCATGAAGGCCCATGGCATACTGACCGGCGGATATGTCCATCAGTCCGCCTTCTACGGCCAGAGTTGTCCCGATGTGGATGTCAACGGGACCACCTACTCGGGTGATTACTCCGATCCTCAGTGCGTCATAGAGCTGCCCTCTCACGTCCGTGCCCCCGGTGTCACACAACTGGCGGATCAGGCCAAGCGGCACGACGGCTGGGCCACCTTCGATTTCGAGCCCAATCCGTTACGTGGTTTCAGCAACCGATCGCTGGCGGCCTTTAAGGAAAGCTACGCCTTGAGCGATGCGGATATCGATCTTCTGCGCCGGGCCATGCAGCAGTCAGGCCGTCAGACATATCTCAGCGAGGATCCTGACATCGCCCGTCTGTATCGCCTGTGGGTGACTTTTCGCACCGGACAGGTCAGCCGGTACGTGGAACGGATCAATCGCGAGCTCAAGGAGATCGATCCCGAGGCCTCCCTGGCCATCACCGTCAACAAGTCCTACGGCGAATGCGACAGTGATTTGACCACTCTGGGCTATGGCACCAATGCCGCCGCCCTCGCTCCTTATTGCGACGTGATCATGCCTCAGATCTACGCCGGTTACGGTGACGTGGCGGTTAAACACGTGATAGAAGCAGTGCAGGGTTGGCGCGCCGCCATGGAAAAGGAACGAGCGGCAACGACGAAGCTCGTACCCATTCTCCTCGTCCGTTACGCCGGGGCTACGGTGCGCAATTCCCCAAGTCGTGTCCGCCAGCAGATAATAGGCGCCCTGTCCGCCGGGGCTCAAGGCGTCTTGCTGTATTACCCGTCCAACATGGATGCCCCCTACTGGCAGATGTTGAGTGAGACGACCCGTCAGCTCAAGAAGTATGAAGACTTCTACCACGACGGACAGCGCATCGACGAACGGTTCGCACCGGTAGGAATGCCTGCTCGTGTAGGCACCATGACCCAGTATCCGGGGCACCCGCTCACCGTGAACAACCCGGATTGGGCCTATACCGCTCATGAGTTGGAGGGGCAGACTCTGGTCACACTCATCAACCTGCAGTCGGAAGAGAGCTTAGTATTTGATATACCCGCTCTTGCGCAGATGCAAGTGGTGCACTCAGAAGGCGTACGATCACTCGACGGGAGTCGCTGGGAAGTACCAGCTGAGGAAGTGGGCCTTCTTTTGCTGACTTCTCAGCCTTAAAAGACAGGTAAGAATGCCGGGGGCCGCAAGCGCAGCCCCCGGCGGCTAGGTGTAGAATGCATCATCTTCTAGGTATCTTGATTGTAGATCGCTTTGGCCTGCACCCGGACATCCGACAGTGTCATACCGGTGAGATCACCGTCCAGCAAGATCTCCACATCAAGGGCTGCGCCATCCTTCAGCATCTCTGACAGGATCTCTCGATCACTATCGGTTATATCGATTCTGTTCTCACCGTCACCCACCGTGGTCACCAAGACGACAGTCTCGCCACCGGGGGCACTGAGTGTAATGACCGCCGAGCCGCCTTCAACTCCCTGAGGCATCTGAGCCTTAAAATAGACAGCCTCCACTGCGAGATCGACGGCATCGGTCAGATTGGACGGCACCGGCACCCCGTCAACTCTATAGCTCAATACGCTGTCTTCTTCTCCGCCGTCGATCAGCTCACCGCTGGCCGGGTCGATTCTCTTTCCTTCCTCAACGTCAAAGCTGTCTGTGGAGACACTGGTAGAGTTCTGCCCTCCGATGTTCAAGGGCTTGCTCTTGACCACTGCCGTCACTTCCACATTGCGCACCTTAGGAATGACGGGCAAGCGGAGCGAACACCCCGACAGCGAAAGCAAGAAGACCAAGACCAGAAAGAAGATCCGTTTTTTCACGGTTCTCACCTCTCTAGAAACCGATGCTCAATCGGGCCCGACCGCCCACAATGACATCGTCTTTGGCAGCAATGCCGGCATCCAGACCCAATGCCCACAGACGAAGACCGCCGCCCAATGTGTAGTAGGTTCGCTCACCTTCGACGGCCACCTGACCCACTTTGAGAGTGAGCCAGCGCACGGGGCGAAAAGCGGCTTCCGCCCGCACCACGGTGTTACGGGCCAGGTTCTTGTCGTAACGGGCTGACAGATCAAGCCAGTCAAACGGCTTTAAGACCACTCCCCCGCTGAAGCGCCTCAGTGATTGATGCTCACGCGGCTGACCGACGACGGCCTCCTCATCCCAAGGGGGCTTCTCCGCCTTCCACTCCACTTTACCTATGTCCTTCAGTGCCACATCGATCTGCACGTACTTGAGGTTCAAAGCCACACCGGCATCAAAGAGCAGACCTTCCCCGACTTCGTAGAGACTCCGGGGAGTGGCCTCGTCGGCATCTTCCAACTCCTCTATCGTCGCGTCGATAGCGATCTGTTGGGCATAGAGCCTGCTCATCTTGGCTGAGGCCCCCACGGCCACTGACTTGGCTATGGGCACACCGATCGCCAGCACGGCATCAGCTCTTTCGATGCCATCCATGGTGAGATCAAGGCCGCCGGAGTAGCCCGAAGGCGCATCGTCGTCAGTGACGATAGACGAACGATCAACGGTCTGCGTCGCCGCGGAGGCGGTCACGCCCAATCCCAGTCTGCCGAGAGTGAGTCCCGTGACAGCCGAGAGCTGACCGTCCTGAAGCGTGCTGAAGGCTCTATTGAGAGTCTCCAGAGTCTCCTCAGCTTTGTCTTGACTGGAGAAATCGACATGTATCTTAAGCTGTTCCGTGTCTTCGTCATACCATTCATCGATCAGACTCTGCAGTCCGGCGACGCCGGGCATGGCTGCATCAACATCCACCGCCGCGGTAAATACCGGAGCGAACCCCAAGAGAGCCGGATTTTGACTCAGAGCACCTGAGACATTGGCGCCCACCGCAGGGGCCGCCTGCGCCGCGACAGTAAGCAAGAGACTTGCCACCAGACAAAGACAGCTGATATGTGCTCGATGCCGTCTCACCTGAAAAAAACCCTCCCCGTGCTTTCGTCATGAGATGAGTGAAGTTATTTACCAATAAGCGGCAGATACCTGCCGCTCATCGAAGGAATGATGCCATGTTTCGAAAAAAGATGCCCGGCGATCGCCGGGCATCTGACAACTCGCTATGCAAGAGAGACATTAACGGGGATCTCTTCGCCCCGCACACGCTTGGCTTCAGCCAAGACCGTGATGATCTCCAGTGTCTCCTCCAGAGGAATCGGAAGCTCCCCTGTATCAATCATCTTCATGAATTCGCGTTGCAGATTCCAGTAGAAGTATCCCGAGTCTCTGACTTGTATTGACGCTGAGCGTTTGCTGCCGTGAACGGTGAGTTGAAAACCGGAAGCGGTGACCCCTCGGCGACCGACCATCAAGACCAGTTGGCGACCGTCCCCGTAGCGCAAGCGCACAATGTCCGCCTGCTCATCGTTGCCCACGCTGATCAGTGACTCCACACCGGGCCCCATAACCGAATAGGCCAACTCGAGAGCATGAATACCGTAATAGACCAACTCTCCGCCGCACATGGTGGTGGCCAAAGCGATGGGCCCCACGGAATCGAGTTCACTTTTGAGTTCCTCAACTTCAACAGCGTAACGCAGAGCAGAGGAAGAAAACAGCAGCGTGTTGTGAGCCCGGGCCAGCTCAATAAGCTCCCGGGCTTCGGCAGGATCCGGCGACAGGGGCTTATCAATCAACGTAGGGATCCCTTTTTTAATGAAGTACGGTGCCCGACGCTGATGCTCCATGGTCATGTCATCGGTGATGATGACGCCGTCGATTCCTTCAGCCGCTTCTTCGAGCGTGTCGCAAACCTCAGGGATCTCGCAAGCCTCGGCCAGAGCTTGGGCGATCTTTCTATCCTCATCCCATATCTTTACGATCTGAGCGCCCTCGACGCGACGGCGAATTCCGCGTCCGCCCCAGCCCATCTCCTTATACTTCTCTTCGGAAAAACCGTTGTACAGGCTGGCAAAAGCCCCGCCGTGATAGGCTCCCGCGCCTCCCACCAAAGCGATCTTTTTCACTTTTCGGCCTCCCTTGCATGACTTCAATTCCAACTTGATATCTCATATCCTTTAGCACTTCCGGATTGCTACGGTCCCGCTATTCCTTACCAAGGACCGGAGCCATCAAAACGGAGAGCGGTTCCTCTTCAATCTCCAGCGGGAGGGTCACTTTGTCGCCGCGCACGGCCGATTCATAGATCGCATGGATGATCTCAAAGCCGGCCAAAGAGACGTGACCGTTGCAGCGATGTTCCCTGCCGGTTTTCAATACTTCCAGCAGATCTCCGTAAAAAGCGATGGTGGCTCCGTTCCAGCCCTCAGGTCCCTCAGCCAAGGTCTTTTCCCCGTCCCGATTGAACAGACGACACCAGTGGCTGACGACGGCATCGACCATACCTTCCGTGCCCACCACTTGCACGCGCTTTTGCAGCCATATGGACTCGCCTTTTTGGTATTCGACGGCGGGAGCGAAAGTGCGCCCGCATTCAATGGCGGCCCGAACATCTCCGCGAAAACATATGTAGCCCGTGGTGAAAGCGGGAGCCTGATGGACCGTCTTCAGGCCCTCTTCACGATCGGCCACTTGTCCCATCACCCATTGAGCAGGATTCTCGCCTTTCGCTTCACCGCCCAAAAGGTACAACAACATGTCTATCATGTGCGGTCCCTGCTCCATGAGTTGGCCGTAAGAGCTGGCCCGCATGTAATAAGGCCGGCCTATATCTCCGCGTTCGATGGCCTGTTTGGCCGCCACGAATTCGTCGGCAAAGCGCATCTGATGCGAGACCGCCACTTTGACACCAAGTCTGTCAGCCCGGGCCATGAGATCGCGGGCCTGAGAGAGTGAAGCCGCCATGGGTTTTTCCAATACTAAGTACTCAATTCCGGCCTCCATCGCTGCACAAGCCACTTCATAGCGAGGCTTTTCGCCTGTGCAGATGGATACGACATCGGGTTTGTACTTCTCAATCATGGCCTCCAGATTGTCGCTGCACTCAAAGCCATAGGCATCCTGCCATTGCCCGCGCCTGGCGCCGTCGGGATCAACCCCGGCGACAGCTTCGAGCCCGTCCGTCTTGCGTATACCTTCCAGGTGACCTTTTGCTCTTGATCCCAGACCGGCAATGACTACACGGTAAGACACCTTCGATCCCTCCCTGTGCTTAGAAGTTCACTGTAGGGCTTTCTTTTGACACATGAAGTTTCCTCCTTCATATAAGTACACTTCGCACAGATAATGAAGCGTAACATCATGGTCGGGGCAGGAAGTCCGTCCCTCATCGGCGTATGCTAGAGATGAACAAGGATTTTACAAAGGGAGAGAACGCTATGGCGACAGAAAACCGAATCTACGGGGTGGGAATCGTCGGAGCCGGCTGGGTCTCAGGTGAACATATTAAAGCCTATGCATCGAACGACAATGCCCGCGTCGTCGGTATATACAGCCGAACCGCTGAGCGGGCAAAGGCGAAACTTGAGGAGTGCGGCGTCGAGGGTAAGGTCTTCTCCTCCTTTGATGAGCTTCTGGCCAGTCCCGACATCGACATCGTATCGATCTGTTCACCGCCGTCCGTACATGCTGAGCAGGTGATCGCGGCGGCCTCCGCGGGCAAACACATTGTCATCGAAAAGCCCGTGGCTATGAACATAGCGGATGTCCGGAAGATGCAGAAGGCGGTCCAGGACGCGGGCGTCTCCACGGTGGTCAGCTTCGTGTTGCGCTGGAACCCCATGTTTGAGACCACCAAAGAGCTTCTGGCCGACGATGCCATCGGTAAGCTCATGTATCTGGAGTGCGACTACTGGCACTGGATCGGTCCGCACTACGGACAGTACGCATGGTCGCGCACAAAAGAAGCGGGAGGAAGCAGTCTGCTTTCCGCCGGTTGCCACGCCGTCGATGCCTTGCGCTGGTTTGGCGGCGATATCGTAGAGGTCTTCGGCTACAATGCCCCGCACTTCCCGGGCAGCGACTACGAGTTTGAGCCCAACATGGTCGCTTTGCTGCGATTTGCCAACGGTGCCACGGGCAAGATCTCATCGTTGCTGGAGTGCACAACACCGTATATCTTCAACGTGAAGCTGTTCGGTGAAAAGGGTACCATTCGCAACAACAAAGTCTACTCGACCAAGAAGTATCCCGGGCAGCTCGATTACCTCGAGTATCCGACCATTCTCCCCGACAGCGGTGACGTCACACACCATCCGTTCCAGGCCCAGATCGATCACTTCATCGATTGCCTCCTCAAGGGAGTGCCCTCGCACACTGACATCAACGATGCGCTCAAGACTATGGAAGTGTGCTTTGCCATCGATCAGTCCCTGGAGACAGGCCAGCCTGTGCGTCTGCCGCTGCCCTAACAGGAAAGAACCGCTCTATACTTGCGAATGAAACAGATGGGGGCGTCATCGGCCCCCGTCTTATCCTTTTACAAACATCTATGCAAGGAGGAGAAGATGTGCACAGAAGACCGAAATCAATGCCGCTGGTCGTTGCATTCGCTCTGATAGTGATAATGTCATTAGGTTCCTCGGCAGCCCCGGTCAAAGTAACCATGATTGCCGAAACGCGGGAAACGCATCTGCAGTGGCAAGAAGAGATGAAAGCCAGGTTCGAAGCCGAACATCCGAATGTGACCATTGAGCTGGTCAGCACGGCCGGGACGGGTCTGACGCAAAAAATGCAGGCCATGCTGGCTGCAGGTCTGCCGCTGGAAATCGGGTACATGGATCCTTGGCTTATTATCCAGTGGGCCAAAGAGGGAGTTGTGGAGAATCTAACCCCGTATATGCAAAGATCCAGGTCACAATTTGCTGACTGGTATCCGTCCGCTTTCGATCTGTATCGCTTGAGCGACGGAGTCTATGGTCTGCCTCAGGATCTCCAGATCACGGGCATTTTCTACAACGTGGATGCCTTTCACGAATCGGGCTTGCCTCTGCCCCGTGTTGATTGGAATCTGGCGGATCTCAAGGAGGCAGCTCGGCGTTTGACCAAACGTGCCACCGACGGCACGGTCTCTCGCTATGGTTTCCGCATTCCCAACGGTCGAAACTTCCTACCCACGATCTGGGCGCACGGCGGTGAGTTGTTCGACAGCTGGACGGAGCCGACGCGGTTTATCGGGAATAACGACAAGGTGGCCGCGGGTTTTGAATACCTGGCCGAACTCGTCAGCTCGGGTGTCGTGCCCGACAAAACCAACCACGGACGACTTGATGTGACCAACGGTTTTATGGCCGGTCATTTCGGCATGGTCCAGACCAACTCCATCTCCATCGCCCACTACGGGGCCATCAAGTCCTTCACGTGGGATGTGGCCCCGCTCCCGACAGGCGAGGCGGGCAGAATCCCGTTTATCAACGCCATCGGTTGGTTTATCATCAAGGACTCGGCGCATAAGGACGAAGCTTGGGAGGTCTTGCGGTACTTCACGACGCCGGAGGCTTTGCGCCGTCGGGTAGAGATAGTCGGTAACGTGCCGCCCAGCGCCCGGGTTGTCCAGTCCGTCTGGATTCCGGACCGTCAAGCTCCGGCCAGCCGTCAAGCATTGTTCCTCGACGTAGAAAAGGCCGGCTCACCCTGGCCCATTCACAATAACATCTGGGCTCCGGTGGACAGACAGGGAATGGCGGCCATTTGGGGTGAAACCCCGGTCAGAAGCGCCTTAGAAAACATGGAGGCCATGACTACCGCCATCATTAAGGACTTCGCAGGGAGATAGACAGCCCCTGAGTTGAGCAGTTGACTTGATCGACCTTCGCAGGCCTCGCCCGTCTAAGGCGATCGATGCTGTGCGGCTCCCCCGCCGCTTGCTGAACCGGTCTGAGTTGCGACAAGCGGCGAGAGTATTGCCCTAAGGAACCTTTGTCGAAGTGAGGCCGCGGCATTCGCCGCGGCCTCTCGTTCGGATGCACCCATTGATACCTTTTGGGCCGCGGCATGCCCGCTTTACTCAGGCATCCGAAGCAACACCTTGCCGGTGCGACCGACTGCGAATTCTGCAAAGGCCCTGGCGGCGTCGCGTAACGGGAAGCGGTGAGTGACGAGCTTCTCCACGGCTAATCCTCGGCGGTAGAGCTCGGCCATCTGTTCATACTCGCCTAGATGGAAGAACCAGCTACCCATCAGGGTGATATCCTGCCGGATGAGGTCTCTGCCGATATTCACAGGCACATCACCCTGTTCGCCGAGGGCCATGACCACGCCCGCCTTGCCGACCAAACGGAAAGCCTGCAAGAGAGTGTCGGAGCGACCCACGCACTCGATACAGCAGCGCGCCATGACACCGCGCGTGATGTCTCTCACAGCGGCAATCGGATCCTTCTCACGGCTGTTGATGAGGTGACGAGCGCCGAGTTCCCGCGCCAACTCCAACCTCCGGCTATTTACGTCGACGGCAATCACCTCGGCGCCCAGGAAGCTTTGAATCAGCGTATTGCCCAGGCCTATGGGGCCAACCCCGAGGACGACCACGACATCGCCGGGCTGAGTGCCAATGCGCTTGGCGGCATGATACGGAACTCCACACCCGTCGCCCGAGAGAAGCACGCCGACCTCGTCGGGAATATCGTCCGCCAGTTTCACCAGAGCATGCTCCGGCACCGCCACCAGCTGGGCATGCGTCCCGGGCGTTACACGCCGCTTGTCACAATAGGTATACTTCCTCTCTTGACACCAGCTGCACTGCCCGCAGCCCCAGATGGCGTGCACGCCGACCCGGTCGCCGGGTTTGAGGGTCTGAGTTCCATTCGTTTCCACCACTACTCCCATCGCTTCATGCCCCGCATTGAAAGCCATCGGCTTGGGGCTCCGGTATGCTCCCAGCTCACTGCCGCACAGTGCCGAGTAGCGGAGGGCGATTAACGCCTCGCCCGGGCCGGGTACCGGATCCGGAAACTCGTTGATCTCGACGTGTTCATTGCCCAGAAGCCTGACTCCCTGCATCGGTGCGCAACCCCTTTCCAGACCGCTGATGCTTTGCCGTTTCAAATACGGCTACTTGGCCGCGATACCATGGCGACTCGCTGTCATGGCGGTATCATCCAAAAGACGCCTGTATAGATGATGCGACCGGGACCCACCGCAATCCCTGCGGAAGCCAACCCGCTCCGCGGCGCAGGCCCCAGTGGTCAGAGAAATGGTTGGCTACGACCACAGTGCCGGTGGGCCGCCTGGCTCTCTTCCGGACAAAGATCGAGATTGATGACGCCATCCACCAGGACACACGAGCCGTCCTCCCTACAGGGTTGATGCAAAGCAGTATCGACCGCGAAGAGTACTTCGAAGCCTGCAAAGACACCCCTGCAAACTTCTCTCCCCTTTCCCAACTGTAGAGCACTGAACGCTGAGTTTCCGAATCCAACCTCCCGGAGCCTAATCTCACCTCGGATCAAGAACTCAACATCCTTTAAGAGCTCCCTGTATGGCCGTGATGGCCAGTGTCCCATCCCACGGGAATTCTGTGGTAACCAAGCGGAATGCCGCCAGGACGCCACACGGCGGTACTCGCAACTCGGCAGTCCATGTAGACCCAGGCGGCAGGAATCGTATTGTACCGGGATATCGCCCCGCCCGAAGACGAACCTGGGGAGCAGCAGCTCCCGTTCCCGCCCGTTGATCAGCGACAACACTGAATCCATGCGCCGTTCGAGACCTTCATCCAAGTAGTAGCGGTCGGATGGTTCGCTCCAGGTCACCGACATGCTTTCGACTGCCTCCGCTGCTCCGGTTCGACTACCAAGCGCAAGGGGTCAGGAATCCCCGGTACCCCGGAGGCGGCTTCTTCCACATCCACCGATTACAACAGGTCAATTCCGGGCTCTATCAGTCTCAACCCGGCCATCACCGTTGCGGAAACCCTGACATGCAACTGGCTCCTCTCACGGCGGACAATGGCGACACATCCGCACGAGTAACGTGATATGGGCGCACAACATCAGGCGCGGTTGCGACCTACTCCAGCCGACCGACACGAGCGTCGGAGTCATCCTCGCCCGCACTCCACTTTTGTGAGGGTCCTATCCCACCTGCGGGCGGGCTCGGTCTTACTCCTCAACAATTGCTCGCTCGACAGCTCAAGTTGTCCGAAACCTAACCCGATTTTCATTCAACTCAGTCTCATCTATGGCAATGCTTGGTTTCATGAGCTACTATGAACTTGGAAAGCAAAGGAGGGAACCTGCCGTGTCGCTAAAAGTCGCGATTTTCGGTACCGGCGAGGTAGCGAAAAAAAGCTATCTTCCGCAGCTGGTAAAACACCGGGACATCAACCTGAGTTACTTCAATCGCACCAGAGAGAAAGCCGTGAAGATGGCCGAGCAATACGGGGGCTGGGTGGCGGATTCGCCGGCAGAATTGATGGCCGACGAGCCGGATACCGTATTGGTATTGACTCGCGAGAATCAACGCTATGAGGCGGCAATGACCCTACTGGAGTTTAGACCGAAAAGGTTGTTCTTTGAAAAGCCGTTGGTGGCCCAACGCGACCAGGCCAACGTGGTGGAGGACGACTTCTTCAAAGCGAAAGAGATCCTTCAGCGGGCGCAAGAACAAGGCACAGAGACGGCGATGGTGTTCAATTACCGCTTCTTTGACCAAACGCGCAGAGCCAAAAGGATCATTGACGAAAGAGAGTTCGGTTGCCCCAAACACGTGACAGGGCTGGTCCACTATGCCTGTTGGAGTCACTGCATCGACCTGATCATGCATTTTTGCGGCCCCATCGCCGAGGTGACAGCCCTGCGCAGCCGGGATGCGAGCTCCGACGCTTACGCCATATCGGCGGCATTTCGCCTGGACAACGACGCCACCGGGACGATCATCGGCACGAATAACATTCACTTTAATCTGCCGCTGTACGAACTGACCTTTGCGTTTGCGCACGGTCGGTTGAGCACGCGCGACCTGGACGGCGATTTAGAAGTGCTCGATTACCGTACCAACATGCACGAGGTCTATAGGCTGAGCCGTATCAACTCTCGCTGGGATCAGTACCAGGCCTCTTTCGGCAGATCACTTCATGCCTACCTCGGATCAATTCGGGAGGGCGCCCCACCACCTGTTCCGGGAATCGCAGGGCTCTACGAATTGCAGTTTGAGGCGGCACTCAGGCGCTCTATCACCCAGCAAAGGCCCGTTAACTTGGCGGAGGAGTTTCCGATCGAGCTGCCGCTCACAACCACATAACCACCTCGACAGCACGTCTTCCGCGTGTCAGGTGACACTGCCTCCCAAAGTCAGGAGAGTGTCGCGGCGAATCGGCATGGTGAGCTTGCCCCACCTTGGTGGGCACTTGGAAGCTGTGTAAGGTATCCTAAGAGAGGGGCGTCCACATGAGACGTGGGACAGGACCGTACCCACCGCAGTTCGGCGCGAAGGCAGTAGAGTTGTACAAGGGCGGTGACCGATCAATCCCATAGTTGGCAAAGGATCTGGGGGTATCAGATCCCACGTTGCGCAAGTGGATAGGGCAGGCAGAGATAGAT
>JBMNSS010000032.1:0-20522 GCA_050945315.1 Limnochordia bacterium
AAAAAACAAACGTAGGAGGAATCACGAATGAAACGGTTGTTGTTGGTTGTTCTCGCTCTGTGTGTGGCACTCGCAGTACCGGTAATGGCCGCCAACGATACGGTGCCTGGAAGGGTAACGTACGGACTCGAGCCAGTGCTCATTGACTATGAAGGCTATATGGAATCGGATAACAATGGCGCGCGTACTTTTAACCTGAACAACGATGCATGGGGTAACCAGACGGCCCAGGTTAAGGTACCCATGAGTGCGCTCGTTCCCTGCTACTTGGAGATGGAGTTCTACGGCAACAATGCTCACATGTTGCTGCAGAGCTGGGGGCCGAACTCCAGTGCCATCGGTGACGGTGGCTGGGGAGAGAACGGTAGACAGCCGGTGTATCTGGCCTTCCACCCGGAAATCGGGGGATTTGTTGATGAGGCATGGGATTACATCCCCGACAGTACCACCAACAACTACCAGGCACTTCTGCCTGAGAACGGTGATACCGCAGCCTATATTCGAGGATGCGACACCTACCTCACCAAGCTCTGGTCCAATATGAACTACAAGTACACTGTAAAGGTAGCAGGCGGTGGCCTCACGGGCGGAATCGACGAAGGCTTCCTCCCCATTCATATGAGATACGCTGTGTCCGAAGACGATCCGGGGCTGGATGCTGCTGTTTGGAACGGCTTCCATAACTTCGAGGACGCGGAAGAAAAGGTGTTGGTCGATGGAGGCAACTTCCTGAAGTCGACAGTGATCTACCAGCAATTCCGTGTGCCGTTCAACAGAGAGATCCAGGCAGGACGTTATACGGGCGACATCACTTTTGTTGCCGCCACCATCTAGCTGTAGAGAAGGCGTTGTATCGAGGGGTCGGACGCGCCCGACCCCTTTTCTAATGAAATCGCCAAGACAGCGGTAGGAGTGAAGGATCATGATGATAGGGCATGGCTTTAGGATGATCATGGTCACGTTGATGGTTGCAGCTGCAACATGTATCACGACAAGTGCCAGCCTCCAACCCCTGAAGGTGGAGCCGTCTCGCTTCGTTTTTGAAGGCATGCCCGGTGAACAGATAACGGGTTCCATTGTAGTACGCAACACTGGTCAGGAAACAGCTACGCCTCAAGCACTGCTGAGTGACTGGAGCCTTGATGAAGTCAACAGACTGGTTGTTCTGGAGGCCGGCAGTCTGAATTCGTCGTTGGAGGGATGGATAAAGTTCAACCCTCGTCGGTTTCAGATGGCACCCGCCGGTGCCCAAACAGTACGTTTTACGATCCGGATTCCCCATGATGCTCAGCCGGGGGAGCGTCGGGGCATGATCGCTTTCGAGCAATCCGCTCCATACGGGGAAGAGGCGATCGGAGCCATCACCCGTGTCCAAGTTACGGCCACGATATATGTGGCG
This sequence comes from Limnochordia bacterium, assembly GCA_050945315.1. Lineage (GTDB taxonomy): Bacteria > Bacillota > Limnochordia > DTU080 > DTU080 > DTU080. Next base: position 1,400 of record JBMNSS010000032.1, read on the forward strand.
GTGTTGCCTGTAGAACGGTCTGTGGATATCGTCGGTCTTTACATACAACCCCATGAAGACAGCAGCAACTCGACGCTGGTAATCCAGCTCAAAGGCACAGGGAACGGACATTTTCGGGGCACCGGCCGATTCAGGATTCTGCCTGACGAGGGTGAGCCTCCCCTATTTTCGGGAGATCTGGAACCGATCATTGTCATGCCGGATGTTGTCACTCGTTTCCTGGGCAATATCGAGCAGGAGCTTACACCCGGGCGCTATCGCCTTGCCATAGAGATCACTCCGGAGGAAGTAGGAGGAGTGCTTCTTCATAGGGTTTACGCCTTCGAGGTACCTGAGTCCTGAGTCCAAGCTGGAGGAATCGGCCCATGCGCCTTCTTCGCTTCATCGGTTGCCTGATAATATGCATGGTCTTGTTCAGCCCCCGGATCGCAGAGCCGGCTATTGCCGAGCTCACTGATATGGACACGAGCGTCGTTCGACTTGACATCAATGAACGCAAGTTCAGCGAGAGTTTCGAGTTGTATGATGATGGGGAGGCCATCCTGCTTCCCCTGTTGCGGATGGGACAACTCTTGGATGCCAACGTGAGTCTGGATCCTCTCCAACTGACGGCGAGCGTGATCCGTTCCTGGGACGGGCTGGAGGGAATCGTCGATCTACAGCGCCAGGTGTATTATTGGGGCGGCGAGCAGCTCATGATGTCACCTGAAGCCCAATTGGGGCCGGGAGACTTTTTCGTACCCGTGGCTGTTGTGGAACGTCTCATGGACGTACAGATTCTGTGGAGAACCGAAACACAGACCCTTATGCTCACAGTCGATCGCCAGCTGAGTCTGTTGCGCCCGGTTGTGGAGGAGACCGCTGCATTCACAGGAGTGCCGGATGAACCGGAGGTCCTGACCGTCCGAACCCCTCCCATGGTGAGTTTGGGGACTGTTCAGTATGTGCTCAAGCATGAGTCCATTACTCAGCATTCTGAGACTCGCATGCGCGACGATGTAAGCTTGAGCGCTCATTGGCAGATCGGTGGAATACCCGTCGACGTCGTGATCGCAGGTAGCGACATCGCGTCGTCCGCTCCGACGTGGGAGCTGAAGCGGGCGACGGCCACCTATCGTTCACCCAGTATTGAAGTGGTGGCGGGCGATACGAGCCTCAGTCTGGGGCGTATACTACAGAGCAAGGCGATTCGTGGTTTGCGTTTGGCGGCACCTTCAGCCCGGGCTTCGGGCGTGTTGCATGCCGTTACCACTGTCGAAGGTTGGGTCGTTCCCGGTTCTGAGGTCGAGCTCCGCGTGAACGGAGCGTACTTCGGCAGGCAGACAGCCACAGAGGGGTATTACGCCTTCATCAATGTGCCTTTGCAGATCACCAGAGCCAATCGTCTCGAAATAGTCATCACTGAACCCTCCGGCATCAGGCGAGTGGAGACCAGACTCTTGACGGCGACGCCGCGCCTGTTGCCTGCCGGAACATGGCAGACCGTCGCCGGAGGAGGCTGGATACGCTCGGGAAGAACGGGAGAGTGGGATTCGACCATCTTGGGGGCATCGGCCCTTGTGGGGGTCAACTCCCGATTTACCGTGGGAGGTGAGCTGGCCCGACAAGTGATCCTTTACGCCACCGACTCAGATCCTCACGCGCGACTGGCAGGCTCCATGGGGATCGCCTTTAGGGCCAGTGACGGACTGGTCTTTGCTCTGGATTGGCTGGCCAGCCAGCCTCAACAGAGTGAGCCGGCTGCAGTCGCCCAAGGCGTCGAGTTGACTGGCACTCTGCGCCTGGGCAGCGCCTCGTTGCAGAGCATGATCTACTACAGGGAGCCGGATCTGTATCTGTTTTCTCCAATAGGATCCGACGCGCAGGGGGTCCGGATTATCGGCGAGTTTGATCTCAGTCAGGCCTGGAATCTGCAGATGTCCTATGATACGACATCGTCCGTCAAGAATCCGCATCAAACACCGAAAACCACCGTGGGCGGCGTGCTTCAGTGGATCCCGACTCGGGAACAATCAATGGTGTTGCGCGTCAACCACAGATTCGATAGCGGAGGCCGCTTCTCTTTGGCACATCACTACAGCAATATGCAGCGTGGCCTCGACGTGAAATCCGAATCAGAAGCAGTATGGCAGGAGAGATCGGACACTCCGCCTGGAATCACTCGCCTCAGCGCTCGTTCTGAACTCGTTTACGCTATGGGCCAGGAATCCTATCTGGGGTTTCGGTACCGGGGTATGGCAGGCAGACCTTTAAGCAGTGGCTCTTCCCGGCAGGGTTTCACCTATCTCACGAACACGGCCCAGATCGACGCAACTTGGATGCCGGGATCTTGGTATGTGTTTGGGGCTTGGCAGATGAGTGATGCCCGGGACCTTCAGGCCGCGGTCGACTCCCATCGCGACCAAAAGCTACGTCTGGATGTGTCCCGGATGAGTGGAATATGGATGACAGGTGTGAGCAGTGAGCTCACCCACTCGACCACGGAGGGCGACACGTCTCGTTCAGGGAGTCTGGTCAACAGTGTCTACGCCGGAGTCAGGCCTCATCCGACGACCTCGCTTATGCTGGGGATACAGCATACCCAGTCTCTGTGGAGCAGTGTCTCTGGAGAAAGCACCAGCCTGTCTTTGCGCGCCGACGGGCAATTCAAGAATGGCTTCTACGTCGGGGCGTTGGGACGCGTCACTATGCAGCAGGCGGATCGGGAGTACTACCTGGGGGTCACACTGAGTCAAGGAATCGGTTTTTCCGAGACTGGCCTGCGTGGTTTTCCGGCTGTCACCGGTCGGCCGCTCGGCTATGTGACAGGCGTCGTCTACATTGACAGCAACGGCAATGGACGAAGAGACTCCGGTGAGAAAGGCGTCCCGGGCATTTCGGTGGCTTTAGCCGGTCGTCGTACAGTCACGGATCAAAACGGCAGATACTGCTTCGAGTTCGTCTATCCGGGTACCTATCGCCTGGGACTCGATCTCCATCAGCTGCCTGCTGACTACACCCCTCAAAGCGATCCCGTGATCATTAACCTGCCTGCCAACGCTAACTTGACCCAGGATTTTGCCGTGTCGTTGAACGGCACCATTGAAGGCACGGTCTTTGTCGATCTCAACGGCGACGGGATGTGGCAACCCGACGAACCGCGACCGGGGTGGGTCAAGGTCGTTTTGGACGGGACGGTGGAGACGTTTACCGACAAACGGGGCAACTTCATCTTCAACGATGTAAACCTGGGAAGACATGAATTGACGATACCTCAATCGAGCCTGGTCGCGGGCCTGCAGGCCCCCGGGGCCGTGAACGTTGAGATCACTGAAGAAAGACTCGATGCGTGGAATCTGTTCATCCCACTGAGCTTTGCGGGGAACTGATGCGGATCATCAAGTTTGGCTGAGATGAAAAAGGGCGTCGCAGACGCCCTCGGCAATGTAGGACCGCCCTGCCGCTGCCCGTTCGATGTTCGAGAACCATCCCCCAAAGGTGGTTGTCCTCACGGCTGCTTTCAAGGTCCAGGTTCAGCTGGCATCTTGGCCGCATCCGGATTTGGATTCCCGAATCCACGCGATAGGTTCTGAAATGCGTAGGGCTGGCGTGCAGCGCAGTCAGCACCTTCATGATACCCTCTAACTGAGTATCTTGCAAGTCCGGTTGCTTCCAGTTTTCTTCGTGTCTGGACGAGCCGGTTGCTATGCAGTAACATTAATGCACGCATCGCTATACGGGGGTATGATCTGTGTCCTTGCACATCCAAACCTTTGTCGTCGGACCCATCGAAACCAACTGCTATCTGGTGACGGATGACACCAGCCGAAACGCCTTCGTAGTCGATCCGGGGGATACGTGCCCTGCGCTTGAGAAGGCACTTGAGGAAGTGACCCTAACAGACATTCTCCTTACCCATGCTCACTTCGATCATATCGCTGGTGTGAACCGCTTGGTCGAACTCACGGGTGCCGAAGTGTGGTGTCATCAGTTGGAAGCTGACTGGCTGGATGATCCTGCACTCAACCTTTCAGCCGCCATGGGCGACTACATCCCCGCGGTACGTGCTGCCTCTCCTTCTGTCCTCCTTCAGGGCGGTGAGACTACAACCCTACTGGAACACAGCCTGCGGGTCGCACACACACCGGGACATACTCCCGGTCATGTCATCTACGTCTTCGGCGACGTGGCCTTCACAGGTGACGTCATCTTCTGCGGTTCCGTGGGGCGGACTGATTTTCCCGGCGGAGACAGCGACACTCTGTTGGGCAGTATCAGGAGTCACGTGCTGGTCTTACACGATGAGACACGGTTGTTGCCGGGCCATGGCCCCTCGACCACGGTGGGGCATGAGCGTCAGAGCAACCCGTTCCTGATCTATTGAGTGGATGAGGCTTGCAGCATGAATCGGACGGAGCATCGGCGGCCATGACTGTAGCCCAGAAGCCGGGCGAGGTGAGAGATCATCCGATCGGCTACTTCTTGCTCCGGTGGAGCGGTTGTGCACAGTGTCGCCAGAGAGGTCATCTCCACTTCCGCGAGGCCGCACGGAGCGATCTCGTGCAGGGGATTCAGTGAATTACGGACATTCAAGGCAAAGCCGTGCATCGTCACTCGATGCACTATCTTGATGCCGATGCTGGCGATCTTGGCCCGTCCGACCCAGACTCCAGTATGCCGCGGATCTCTTCTGCCCGTCACGCCGTAGAAACCCAGTACGCGGAGGATCGCCTCTTCCAGCAGTCTGACATATCGGTGCACGTCGCAGTTAAGTCGAGTCAGATCCACGATCCCGTAGCCCACCAGTTGGCCCGGTCCGTGATAGGTTATACTCCCTCCTCTGTCTGATCGGCACAGACGGGCTCCGTATCGTCGCAGAGTCTCCGGGGACGGCAGATGCTCAGGCGAAGTACGTGTACCCGCCGTATAGACGGGAACGTGCGTCAGCATGAGGAAACAGTCTCCGATGCGCTTTTTGACGCGGGCCTGATGGAGTCTCAGCTGCCATTGATAGGCGGTCTCGTATTCGACAAAATCGGTCCAGCCGTACAAAAGAGGCCGGGATTGGTCAGTAAATGGGAGTGGCGTCGTCATAGCTTTCCAGTCTGCGCTTAACGGATCTCAGAAAGCGGCCGATAACAGCACCGTCGAGAATTCGATGGTCCAACGAGACGCATAGATTCAACATGCTTCGGATGGCGATGCCCTCACCCACGACGACGGGCCGACGGGTGATGGTCTCCATGCTCAAGATAGCCGCCTGTGGATAGTTGATGATCGGTGCCGACATCACTGAGCCGAAGGCTCCTGTGTTGTTGATGGTGAACGTACCGTCCTGAAGATCCTCCGGACGCAGGGAACCCGCCCGGGCTCGAGTGGCCAGATCGTGGACTTCCTTCGCCAGCCCAACGAGGCTTTTTTGATCCGCGTTCTTGATGACCGGTACGATGAGCCCGTCTTCCAGGTCAACGGCGATACCAATGTTGATACGTCGCCTGAGCACGATCCGGTCTTCGTCCCACTTCGAGTTCAAGATGGGATACTCGCGCAGGCCCTCAACCGCCGCTTTGATCACAAAGGCCAGATACGTAAGGTTGAAACCATGACGCTGGCGAAAATCCTCCTTGATGGATTCTCTGAATCGCGTGAGCGGAGTGACGTCCACCTCTACCATGGTCCAGGCATGAGGCACCGTACGTTTGCTTTCGATCATTCGCTCGGCGATGGCCCGTCGCATGCGAGTGACAGGGACTACCGAGTCACCGTTTTCCTCTTCCGCGCTTCGGCTCAGTGCCCGTCGCTCTATCTCAGCCTCCATATCGCTCCGTGTCACGCGTCCGCCCTTTCCGCTGCCTGTCAGTGACACCGGATCAATTCCGCTCTCCGCGCTCAGATGGCGTACGGCGGGAGTGTGGGGATGGGGCGAGCGTTCGGTCTCGGGTTCATCTTTCGGCAACTCTTCTTCTTGTACCGGACGGATGATGGCGATGGGAGTGCCGACTCGGACCGCTTCGCCTTCTTCGACGAGCAAAGCATCAACAACGCCAGCGACAGGTGAGGGAATCTGAGCATTGACCTTGTCGGTATCGATCTCCACGAGAGGTTCATCAATCTCAATGCACTCGCCCACCGACTTCAGCCAGCGACCGATAACGCCCTCCACCACGCTTTCGCCCAGTTTGGGCATGGTGATCTCTGTGGTCATGTATCACACTCACCTTCCGGAGTGTTAGTAACTTAGGAGTTCTCGAAGAACGATCTCCAGTTGTCTCTCCCCAGGCAGCAGCTCCGCTTCCGCCGACTGGCTGTAGGGCATGGCAGGGATGTCAGGTGCGGCAAGTCTTTTCACCGGGGCATCGAGATAGAGAAAACACTGATCGGCTACGATGGCCGCGATCTCGCCTCCTATTCCCCCGGTGAGGTTATCCTCATGGGCGATAAGCACCCGTCCGGTCTTGCGGACCGATTGCACAATCGCCGCCTCGTCCATGGGATGCAGTGTTCTCAGATCCAGCACCTCGACGGAGAGCCCTTCGACAGCCAGGCGTTCAGCTACGGCAAGAGCGTCATGAACCATCATACCGTAAGTGACGACTGTGGCTTGACTGCCTTTATGCTTAATATCTGCCTTTCCTATCCGGATCATATGCTCGGCGTCAGGGACATCCCCTTTGATCAATCGATAGGACCGCTTGTGTTCGAGGAACAATACGGGATCCGGATCAGCAACGGCTGCCGTCAGCAATCCTTTCAGGTCATAGGGCGTGCTCGGCACTACGATCTTCAGACCCGGTGTGCCGAAAAACAGAGCCTCAATGCTCTGAGAGTGATACAAACCTCCGCCGATCCCGGCTCCGTAGGGAGCGCGGATGACGATGGGACATGCATAGCCGTTGTTGGAACGGTAGCGGATCTTAGCCGCTTCATTGATAATCTGGTCAATTGCCGAATGGATGAAGTCGGCAAATTGTATCTCGGCTACCGGTCTTAATCCGGCCATGGCGGCCCCGACGGCGATGCCGACGATGCTTGATTCAGCCAACGGCGTGTCGATCACCCTCTGTTCACCGAACTCTTCGATCAGCCCATCGGTCGCATGGAATACCCCGCCTGCCCGACCAACATCCTCGCCCAGCACGATGATACTCGGGTCTCTACGCATCAGGCTGATGAGTGTCTCGCGTATGGTTTCGATCATGTTTTTTTCCGCCATATCAATCATCTTCCTCTGCGAAGACAAACCGAGACGCGGCCTCTGGGGTGAGGTCCAGCGCAGCCGACGCTCTGTTTGCGGCTTCGGCCACTTCATCACGAATCTGTTCTTGCCACTCTTGCGCTTCAGCTTCACTCAGCAATCCGTTGGACATCAGATAGCCACCGAAGCGTATCAGAGGGTCTTTCGTCTGCCATTCTTCCAGCTCAGCCCGTGATCGATAGCGTCGATCGTCATCATTTGAGGTGTGTGGCACCAGTCGATAGGTTCGGGCCTCAATCAGCGTCGGCCCCTCTCCTCGGCGTGCCCTCTGTACCGCCTCACGAGTGGCTTCGTAGACGGCCAGGGGATCGTTCCCGTCTACGGATAGGCTCGGCAATCCATAGGCGGAGGCCCGGTCGGCCACATTGGGCACCGGGGACTGCTGCCGGAAGGGAACCGAAATGGCGTAATAGTTGTTCTCACAGAAAAAGATCACCGGCAGGCGATGGATACCTGCGAAACTCAAGGCCTCATGGAAATCACCTTTACTGGTTGCCCCGTCGCCGAAGGAGACGAAGGCGAGCGCATCTTCACCGGCCATCCTTGCCGCCAGGGCACAGCCCACGGCATGAGGCAACTGGGTGGCCACTACACTGGAGGCGGTTACAATGCGTAGTCGAGGATAGCTCCAGTGTCGGGGCATTTGACGGCCCCCGCTACCGGGATCATCGGCTTTGGCGAACTCCCCCAGAAAGATCTCATAGCAACTGATCCCCAGCGTGAGCGTCAGAGCCGTATCACGATAGTACGGCAGAATCCAATCAACCCCCGGGCGCAGAGTCCAGGCCGCACCCACTTGGGCTGCTTCGTGACCCTGTCCCCCCACCGTAAACTGGGTTTTTCCTTGCCGCACCAGCACAAAGGCTCGTTCATCGACGGCTCTGGCCGTCAGCATCAGACGATACATCCGGCGCACGTCGTCATCGCTCAGCTGAAGTCTTTGATGGGGCAATCTCTCCGACACGGCATTCTCCTATCTAACGCCAATTAAAGGTGTTTACGGCTCTGATCCAGTAGCGGTGGGTATCCCCCGCATAGTCCTTTTGATTGCACCACAATTCCAAGAAAGCGGCGTCTGCTCCTTTGAGATAAACGACAAGGCGAATCATGGCCGCAGTGCCTGCGGGAGTCTGTCCGGTTGCCACCAGGAACTTGGCCTTCACTCCGCGGGACGTGGTGATGTCTTTTTCTTCAGTGACCTTGACGTTGGAGAGCACGTGTTGCCAGCGCCCGAGTGCCGCCTGTTTGATGCTCGCATAGCCTCCTTTAACATTGGCTACGGAGCTGATGCGAATTATGGGGCCGTCTTTTTTCAGAGTTATCTCTAAGGAGCGCTCTTGAAAAATGCTTTTTGGAGCATAGGATTCGGCCTTGGACGGTACGTACAGCTCATACTTGGGATCGTCATCCCAATACCACCAATACTCCGCATCTTCAGTGAGGTAGTACTCTCCTGCCTGTACTCCCATAGCGGTCAGTACCACAAGAAGCAAGATCAGCGTTACGCGCCGCGGCATCTTCTCATCCTCCAATACATGATGGAAGTGTACAAGTATGAAAGGCCTTCTATGCAAACCTGCAGGTGTCCTGCATTGTTTATCCTCACGGTGGGCACGTTCCCATGGTACCCTTCGGATCCAAGTCTCAAACCTTGTTCACCGCAAATATCAGGGCTCGGCGCATGTAGCGAGCGAAACTGGGGCACACAATAGCCTGAGATCGGAATATATCCCGGACAAGGAGGCAGGTTGCATTGTCTCAGCTGACGCAACGAGAGTTCCTGTTCTTAGATGATGCGCTGCAGGCAGCCCAACTGGAAAGCAAGTGCTTTGCCGATTTGGCTCAGCGTTGTCAAGAACCGGTGCTTCGCGAGCTATGTACGAATCTCGCCCAGATGCATCAGCGCCATTGCGAACGTATGGCGCAGTACATGAAAAGCGGTCAAGGACAGCAACCGCAGAATCAGCAGCTTCATCAGTGGATGCAGAGCCAGCCCGCATATATGGGTCAAGGCTAGACGGGGGTGTTTGAGGTATGTCGACCGGCTTGACCGATAAAGACATTCTTTCATCCGGTTTGCTGGCTATCAAGCACATGGCGATGCTTTACAATGACGTAGCCAGTCAGACCGATGATCCAAAGCTTGTGCAAGAAATGAGTGAAATGATCAACGAAGAGCACCACGCTCGGATTCGGGTCTTTGAGGCCATGCGACAAAGAGGTTGGTACAACCCCAAGCCGATAGATCAGCAACAGTTGCATCAGGCGCAGCAGCAACTGACGTCAAATCAAGGCCAGCAATCGTGGGGCGTGACACCGCAGAGTCCAGTCTGGCAACAGCAAGCGCAATCTCCGCAACAGCCGCCTTCCTGGCAAGCTCAGACCAACTGGCCGGGAATGACACAGACGGCCAACCGTCCGTGACGGAAAAGACAGAGGGTGCCATCAGCGATGGTGCCCTCTGTCGGATCGCAACCAACGACCCGTTGGTTCTCCCACGGGCTCGCCGTTACGAGCCACTGTTTGACCGCGCACCAGTGTTGCCACCGGCAATCCCCTTCCCCGCCAATCGGCGAACGGGCTGCTACGAGCCAAGCTGTGTAATCGTTCGTTTTGCACGTGCCAGGGCCTTTCAAGATCCACGATGGCGATATCAGCCATGGCGCCCGGGCGGAGGTGTCCTTTTCCGGAGAGGCCGAAGATGGCCGCCGGACGAGCGCAACACCAGCGCACAATATCACACAGAGTACATTTGCCCCGATGCACTGCTTCCAGCATCAAAGGCAACAGCGTCTCCACACCCGGAGCTCCTCCCGGAGCGTTCCAGATGTCGGCAGCTTTTTCTTCGGGAAGATGAGGCGCGTGATCCGTCGCTATGGTATCGAGTGCTCCGGTGTGCAGGCCTTGCCACAGTTGGTCTTGATCCCTTTGCCGGCGTATGGGCGGTAGGACCTTCATCGCCGTACCGATGGTTGAGAAATCCTCTTCGGTCAAGAACAGATATGGCGGACAGGTTTCGCCGGTCACCGGCCATCCGGCGGCTTTGGCTTCGCTTATCATCTCTACGGCTCCGGCGAGACTAACATGAGCGATATGCACCTTGGCTCCTGTCTCTCCGGCCAGGCGACATATGCTCGCCGTAGCTGACAACTCGCCGAATTCCGGCCGTGACGCCAGCAAGTGGTGATAACCGCTCCCCGATTCCTTGGCCCGGGCGGTCCAATGCTCGATGACCTCGCGCTCTTCGGCATGCACCACGACCGGGAGGCCGTTTTTCGCCAGGACAGTGAACACATCAAGGAGTTGTCCCCATCCCGGGGCCTGCAGACCGCCCGTTGTCGGGCCCAAAAACAGCTTGAAGCCCATGACACCCGCTTTGATGATCTGCGACAACTCCTGACAAGCTTCGGGTGTCAAGGCGGCATACAACCCAACATCGACTTGGGCTCCTCCCTCAATGAGCCGACCCTTGTGGAATACGGTCTCGGCGTCCACCACGGGTGGCAGGGTGTTAGGCATGTCGATGACCGTGGTGACACCTCCGCAAGCCGCGGCTTGCGTGCCGCTGGCTATGGTTTCTTTGTGCGTTAACCCCGGCTCTCGCAGGTGTACGTGTGCGTCGATGAGACCCGGCAAGACATAAAGCCCGTCAGCATCAATGACCTGTCGGGCGGAACAGGTTTGGCCGGGAGCCAATAGCCTGGTCACTATCCCATCGCGTATGGCAATGTCAGCTCTAAAAAGCGTACGAGGCGTGACGATTGTTCCGCCCCGGATCAGAGTATCCATCACTGCTTCCGCTCCTTAGGACAACCGTTATGGCAGACAGCCCGTTGGGTATTGTCCGGTGTCATCATCTCAGACCGACCGGCGGGCCGAGGATATATTTCCGGTTCGATCAGGGGACTGCCACGCTGCACCAGGCCCGCCACCCCCCGCTGTGGCGCAGCCTCTTGACAATAGCGGCACGTCTTCGGATCGTGGGTATCGCCCCACTCCGGTTCGGGATAGGAGACTATGCGACCCTCATAGTTGCGCAGCACCGTCTTGCTCGGCGACTGTGAGAGAACGTAGTTGGGTGCGACCGGGATCTTTCCCCCTCCCCCGGGAGCATCCACCACAAATGTGGGGACCGCATAGCCTGAGACGTGTCCTCGAAGATGCTCGATGATCTCAATCCCTTTTGATATCGGGGTACGGAAACGCTCCAGCCCCTCAGACAGATCGCACTGATATAGATAGTACGGGCGAATTCGTGCCTTGACCAGAGCCAGGACCAGACTCTTTTGTACGTTTCCACAGTCATTGACACCGCGCAACAAGACCGTCTGGTTTCCCAGGGGCACGCCCGCGTCCACGAGGCGACCGCATGCGGCGACGGCGTCAGCGGTCAATTCCACAGGATGGTTGAAGTGCGTATTGACCCAGACGGGATGGTGTTTACGCAGCATCTCACAAAACTCAGACGTGATGCGGAACGGATTCGTCACCGGCATGCGCGTCCCTATGCGGATCACTTCCACGTGAGGAATCTCTCGCAGCCGACTCAGGATGTAGTCTAATCGGGAGTCTGACAGTGACAGCGGATCGCCCCCGGACAGCAACACATCGCGAACCGCCGGAGTGGCTCGAATGTAGTCCAGCGCCCGCTCAAGTGCATCCTTGGTGATACATCCCTCTTTGGCACCCACCAACCGGCGACGAGTGCAATGGCGGCAATAAGTCGCACACATCTCTGTCACGAGGAGCAGTACGCGATCCGGGTAGCGATGAGTGAGAAATGGAGTCGGCGAGTCAGCATCTTCATGCAGGGGATCATGAAGGTCATAGGCCCCCGGTTTGCCTTCCTGTTCCACAGGTACGGCTTGAAGGCGGACGGGGCATTGTGCATCATCCGGATCCATCAACAGAGCGTAGTAAGGCGTGACACCAACCGCGAAAGTACCCCGGGCCTGTTTGCACGCGGCTGTCTCAGACGGAGTCAGATTGATGACCTGACTCAGTTCCTCGCAGGTGCGCAGTCGGTTGCGCATCTGCCATCTCCAGTCTTGCCACAACTCGGAAGGGATTTCCCGCCACAGCGAGATCTCCCGATGATCGCGCATGATACACAGATCACTCCTTATCGGTTTCCGTTTCATACTGATCCGTCTATCTCACCGCCACCGGCAGCATGACAGCCTCGCTCATGCCGTGGATCATCTTCTTGTTAAGCGGCACGACGGTGGCCAGAATCCCGGCCAATACAGGGCTGTCACCGATCACGTAGTAGTAGGGACACAAGCGTGCCCGTCCGTGCATTCGCCGTATGGTACCTGTCTCGAAGTCGTAGTAGGAAACGCTCATTTTCCGGCCTTTGTGGAACTCCTGCAGGATATGCGGTGTCTGTTCGAAGGCAGCCAACGCTTCACCGATAACACTTTCCCAATCTTGCGAGGAAACGTCATGTCCAATGGTTACCCCTCGGCTTCCCCAAGCTGTCGGGGAGAATCCGGAAGGCTTGATAACCAGTTGGCGTTCGCGCTGTGTCGCTTGTGCGAGTTGCCGGAAATCCGTGACGGGTAAGCCGCCCAGGTTCAGGTTCGGGATCACTGCGTGAGAGGGCACGGGGCGAGGGTCCATGACCCAGGTCTGAGGAAGTATCTTCCGCAGTGAGCTCATGGCCGATTCACCCAATGCCTCACGCCAGGTTTCCGACAGCACCGGATGATGGAGCAGGGCAAACAAAAGCTTCTCCTCAAGATGGTGTTTCAGCGGCGGAGTGACCGCCACCATCTCTTTGCGAATAGCATACAGGATCAGATCGATCTGCGGTATGTTTTTCAGGTCAAACAACTCGAAGAACCTATAGAGGATGTCGATCTTCTCGCCGCCGAGCATTAGCTTGTCTTCGCAGAAGACAAGATCCTTGGGATGACAGACCTGAGTGCGCAACCCGCACTTCGTCAGCTGTTGCGCCAGCCAATCCATTTCACCTCGGTAGTCGTTGGATTCGTCACTGACCGTCACGACGACAAAAGGATCGGCCGTTTGGGGGTCTAGCTCACGTAGGGCGGCGGCGAAGGAGCAAATGATGCCGTCGGATCCTCCAACAAGCTCAAAGCCCATGGCTGAATACTGTTGCGTCAAAAACGCCAGGAGCCCCATTCCTCCCGGTACCGAGTCAAGTTCGGTCACGGCGAGTCCTTCCTCCGTGATCAACACATCGGGCCGTATCACCACGGGCACGTGCGTTCTGAAGCGGTTGAGGCGGGCATACTCCAACACCGTTTCCGGCTTCCCCTGATCGAGATACTCATGATAGAAGCCGGGGATGCTGCCTCTCACGCTGCGGCTATAGAGTCGGTTGGCGGCAACATAAAAGGCGTAGAACACCTCTCCCAGCTCACGCAGCATCTCCACAGTCTCTTTGTCGATGAAAAGCGGCTCCGGAGACAGACGGAAGGTACTGTTTTGCTCGGGGTGCACCGCACGTTGGGGCCCGGCGAAAAGCTCCAAGCCTGCCATGGCATGGTTTAGCTGCAACACTCGTTCTTTTTGAGCATCCCCCTTGTTCGGGGCAGTCGATGACATTCAGTCGCCTCCCTATCGTGTTCGGGCCAGTATCGTCTCGAGTCGAATGCCGTTGTCAGAGAAGGTCTTGACGTTGACCCGGCAATTAGTCGATGGACCGCACTTCTCTCCGATGACCAGACCTGCATCACGTAACACCTTCAAGTGGTGAGACATGGTCGGCTGAGGGAGCCCCAGATGATGTGCCAGCTCACAGACACTGCGCTGTTGATCTTCCAGACTGGCGATGATCTGCAGCCGGGTTTCGTCACCTAAGGCCTTGAAAATGCGGACGAGATCGAGCACACTCTACCTCCTCCCATCGTTTGTTCATATCATATGTGAGCATATCTACATATTTGCCTATGCGAATGGATCAATATGTCCGAGTTTGAGGTCTATTCACCGTTGTCTGCGGAGGCTCCTTCCTGTTCACGGAAAGTTTACCTTAGTCCGCGGGTCAAAACTCAACCCGGACTATGGTAAAGTAGTGAATGGACAGCCGGGCTCGACTACATAAAGAGATGACACTGACCGGCATCCTCATGGGGAGGTATCGTATGGAGGTCATCAGGGTCACCCCTCGCGGATACTGCTATGGCGTCGTTGACGCCATCAAAAAAGCAAAAGATGCGGCGCTCAACCCGGATATCCCCCGCCCCATATATATTCTGGGGCTTATAGTCCACAACAGACACGTCGTCGATGAATTGCGGGAAGAACACGGTATCATTTCGCTCGACGGAGCGGATCGTCTGTCACTGCTCAAACAGATTGATCGGGGCACGGTGATCTTCACCGCCCACGGTGTTTCTCCCCGCATAAAGCAGGAGGCGGAAGCCCGCGGCCTGATGTGTATCGATGCCACTTGCCCTGATGTGACGCGCACGCATGATCTGGTCCGACAGCTGGTGGAGCGCGGCTATCATATCATATATGTCGGCAAGCGCGGTCATCCTGAATCCGAAGGCATCGTCGGTGAAGCACCCAACCATGTTCACCCTATAGAGAATATGGGCGATGTCGATGCTTTGCAGTTACCTTCTGCTCCTCTTGCGGTGACGACGCAGACCACTCTGAGTCAATGGGATACCAAGGATCTCATCGACTACATCCGTTGCCGATATCCCGACATTGAAGTGTACAATGAGATCTGCTTGGCCACGCAGGAACGCCAGGTAGCCGCCGTGGAGGCGGCTGCAGGTGCCGATGTGGTGATCGTCGTCGGAGATTCCCGCTCCAACAACTCCAATCGCCTCGTTCAGGTGGTGCAAGAAAGGGCCGGTAAACCAGCCTATCTCGTAGACAGCGCGCGGGATCTTCGTCCCGAATGGTTTATAGGGGCCAAGAGAGTGGCGGTCACTGCCGGATCCTCAACACCCACCGCCCTCACTCGGGAAGTGATCGAGGCTCTCGAACGCTGGCCCACGGCACAACCGGCAGTCGACACCACAGATCTGGCGCGATCGCACTACGAGAATTTCACCGTCTTGTCGTGGCTGCTCCCCCGCCGTCTTCGTCGGGATGTGAGCAATCTCTATGCCTACTGTCGGACGGTGGATGATCTTGGGGATGAGGCCCCCGGAGATCGTTTGGCGCTGCTGGCTGAGTTTGAAGCCGATCTGCGACGTTGTTTTTCCGGAACCCCTGAGCAACCGCTCTTGGTGGCCCTGCAGCAGACCATTCTGCGCCACGATCTGCCCGAGAAGCCCTTCTTGGACTTGATAGCTGCCAATCGGCAAGATCAAGAAAAGGCGCGCTATGCCACATGGGAGGAACTCCTCGACTACTGTACCTATTCGGCCAATCCGGTGGGTAGGTTGTATCTGCAGATCATCGGTTTCACTGACGCTAAACGTCAGGAGTTGTCCGATGCCATTTGTACGGCGTTGCAGCTGGTCAATTTCTGGCAGGATATCTCCGTGGATGCCGAGATGGGGCGCCTGTACATTCCTCAGGAAGCTTTGCGGAAGGCGGGAGTCAGCGAAGAAGAGGTACTCGAAGGCAGAGACTCGGTGTCATCCGGGGCCTTGGTAAGCGATCTGTGTGCCTATACCCGGGAGTTTTTCGAGCGCGGTTCGGCACTGTTGTCCATGTTGCCGTGGCCCCACTGTTACAATGTCCGTCTGTTTGTCCTGGGCGGTATGTCTGCCCTGGCAGCCGTGGAAGCCGATCGCGACACCGCCCTGTCAAAACGACCCGTGCTGTCCCGATCTCACAAGCGTGCTCTCGCTCTGCGAGCGCTCTTGCCGCGTTTTCTCGGAGGTGTCTAGTGGATTACTCTCTGGCTGAAGCCTATGCATCTTGCGCAGCCCATACCCGTGCTGAAGCGAAGAATTTCTACTATGCGTTTGTCATGTTGCCGTCCGCCCGGCGAAGAGCGATCTACGCCTTGTACTCTTTTTGTCGAACCGTGGATGATGCAGCTGATGAAGCCCCCTCTCCGGCTATTGCCGAAGATGAGCTCAAAAAGATCCGCTATGATTTGGCGCTGTGTCTTGAAGGGCGACCGCCGAATCTCCAGTTTGCCGCTCTCGCCGATACCATTACTCGCTTCGGTTTGAAACCCGAGCATTTGCTGGCGGTTATCGATGGGGTGGAACAGGATCTCACTGTGACTCGCTATGACGATTTTGATCAGCTCCGAGATTACTGCTGGAAGGTTGCCGGTGCCGTAGGCCTTCTGTCTTTGGCGATTTTTGGCTACTCAGATTCTCGCGCGGAGGCGTACGCGGAGGACCTTGGATTGGCCATGCAACTGACGAATATTCTCCGGGACATAAAGGAGGATCTGGCCCGGGATCGCATCTATCTGCCCCGGGACGAAATGGTCCACTATGGCATCACGGAGGAGATACTGGCCCGCGGTGAGCTCGACTCGGGCTTAAGGGATTTCCTCGCCTTTCAGGCAGAGCGAGCGCGTCACTACTTCGAATCAGGTCTTCGCCTCATACCCTTGGTGGACTACTCCTCTCGGGTTTGTCCAATGATGTTGCACGCTGTGTACTCGCGGGTCTTGGATCATATCGAGGGAGCCGATTACGATGTCTTCTCTCAACGCCGGGGACCCTCGGGCTCTGAGAAGGTGGGGCTTCTTTTGAAGGTGTGGCTGCGATGTCTGCGCCCGTGGTGATAGTCGGCGGCGGTCTGGCGGGGATCTCGGCAGCCTGTCACTTGGCCGACCAAGGCTTTAAGGTGCGTCTTTTGGAGAAAAGCCGCCGCTTGGGTGGACGGGCCCAGGGGGGCAATCGCCTGACGCTGGGCTGTTGTACATCGTATCTTCAGCTTCTCGACATGTTGGGAACCCGCCACTTGATTCATATGCAAGAGCGTATGGATATCACTGTGGCTTACCAAGGGCGCAGAAGCAGGCTTCATGCGGTGGCCCTGCCTCATCCTTGGGCTCTTGCCCCGTCGTTTCTGCGCTATCCCTTTCTGAGCGTGAGGGCCAAGGGCACTGTGGGACGCGCTCTGCTCAGAATCGCCCGAGGGGCACAACCGCTGCCGGAGGAGAGCTTCGCCGCGTGGCTTGAACGGCACCGCCAGCCCAGGCAGGCGCGCCGGTTCTTCTGGGAACTCATTGCTGCTCCCACGCTCAACTCACCGGCTGAGACAGCTGCCGCAGAGTTTGCGTTGCTTGTCTTCCGGGAGGCGGTCCTGGGCGGTCCGCACACAGCGACACTGGGCTTTATCCCATATGATGCCGCTCGGCTTTTGGAGCCTGTCAGCCGTTTTCTGGCCGACCGGGGGAGTCAAGTCCAACTGCAGGCTTCCGTGGAGAGAATCGCTGAGGCCGCCGGGGATCCGCGTTTTAGGGTGCATCTGAAAAACGGCGAAGTGTTGGAGGCATCTAGGGTGGTGGCGGCGGTCCCGCATACGGACTTACTCCGACTTCTTCCGCCCGCTTGGTGTCAGTTGGCTCCTTTTTCCGGTTTGAGCAACCTCTCCCGACGGCCCATCATTGATGTCATGCTCACATACGATCGGCCCGTACTCTCTGAGCCGGTGATAGCCATTCCCGGCTTGCCCGCTCTTTGGGTCTTCCCCAAACAACCGCAAGAAGGGACGCAGAGGATCGCGGTCTCAATCAGCTGCCCGGATGGGCTGACCGATCAGGAAGCCGCCCGTGTCGTCCGTTGGACGCATGAGCGCTTGGCTACGGCCTGTCCGGTGGTCCAAGGGGCATCTCTTGTGCAGGGGCGTGTCTACACGCATAGGGGAGCCACCTTCTCGGTAGCTCCCCGGGATCAAGACTTGCGTTTGCCTTCCCTATCGCCCATCGCCGGATTGTTCTTGGCCGGAGACTGGACAAGAACTGGCTGGCCCGCCACTATGGAAGGGGCCGTGCGCAGCGGACTGAATGCCGCATACGCGGTCAGTCAAGCCGCTCCAGACTGATGCGCATCGCATCGTTCCAGCTTTGGCCGGGCTCGACGTTTTGCACACCGGAATCAACTCCGGCGGCCTGTAGGTTGAAGGCATTGCCGGAACAAGTATATGGTTCGAGACAGATGGCGGCTCTTTCAGGTGGTGTGTAGATTACCCATTCCCTGAATGTGGGTCCGCCGCCTATATTGAGTCTGAGCTTCGCTTTTTCATCGATCAGTGATGCTGTGGTCCAGCCGTCGGAATCCCGCTCTACGTCGGTGAACATATCATCGTAGAAATTGTCTGCGATCACTATGCCCGCCCTCAGATCCATCTTGCCGCTCACGGGCAGGCGCTGGCCGGTCGGAACCAAGTCCGGAGCAGGTGACAGTTCCCAGTACTTGCCGGCGGGCACCTGCAAACGACACTCATCCCGGCTGCTGTCAGAGCTCAGGGGCAGGTTGAAATAGGGATGCCACCCAAAGCCCATGGGCATCTTCTGGCTGCCGGTATTCCTCCCTTCCACTTCGACACTGAGCCCGGTTGCAGTCAGTCTGAATATCATTCTGATCTCAAACGGGAAGGGAAACTGGCGCTGGATATCAGGAGTGTTGCCGTCAAAACGGAAGGCGACCCATGCCTCGCTGTTGTCGGCTCCTTGGGCCTCCAGCTCAAAAGGAGCAGCGGTTACGAAGCCGTGACGAGCGTTGCCGTCCGGGTAGACCTCGAGCTGGAATTCCTTCCCGCCGTACGCAAAGCGGCCGCGGGCCAGGCGACTGGGAAAGGGAAACAAAACCGGAGATCCATAGCGGGTCGGCGCCTCATGCAATGCTTTCGCATCTGGTGGTGAAGAGATCAGGGAAACGGCGGTTTCTCCGTCAGAGGGCGAAAGCGCCAGCGCGATCAAGTTGGCTCCTACGCTTGGAAGTATCGCGGCCTGGGATTCATTCGGGCCACGCAGAACCCAGA
>JBMNSS010000033.1:0-20284 GCA_050945315.1 Limnochordia bacterium
AGCGGGCCACCAAAGAGTTTCTGGCTCAGCAGGAGCGGATCTCTGAGCTTGAGGAGTACGTACGGCGCTATCGGGCGGGGAATCGAGCCACCATGGCCAGGAGCCGCCAACGCGCCTTGGAACGCATTCAGATCGTCGATGTACCGGTTAAAGAAGAGTCTGCCATGCGTCTTCGGCTATCGTCGGGTCCCCGTTCGGGGCGGGATGTCGTCCGGCTCGATGATGTGTCCATGGCATATGACGACAAAGAGCTGTTCAGGATCGATAGTCTTCAGGTGTCCCGCGGTGAGCGCATCGGGATCATCGGTCTCAACGGTGCGGGAAAAAGCACGCTGATCAGGGTCATAGCCGGATTGCAGATCCCCACATCAGGAGGAGTTGTCTACGGCAAGGATGTGGTGATAGCGCATTTCAGTCAAGAGCTGCGGGACCTCAACCCTGATTTGACAGTGATGGAGGAGCTCCTTGAAGTCAGCGATTTGAGTTTTTTTGAGCTTCACAGTCACTTGGCTCTCTTTTTGTTTAGAGGGGATGACATCCATAAGAAGGTGGGTGTGCTAAGCGGGGGTGAACGCAACCGCCTGACACTGGCGAAGTTGGTTTTATGTGAAGCCAACCTCTTGTTGTTGGATGAGCCCACCAACCACCTTGATATCCCGAGTCGAGAGGTTGTGGAGTCAGCCCTGCAGGAATACAAGGGGACCTTGATCTTCGTCTCGCACGACCGCTTCTTCGTCAATCGGTTGGCTCAACGCATCTGGTACCTTGAAGACGGTCGACTTCAGGATTTCATCGGAACGTACGAGGAGTTCCGTGCTGCGCAGCAAGTTCAGGCTTCCGAACCCGATTCGCCGAAAAGGCGGACTAAACGGGGAGAGCCCGACAGGGAGGCCATGAGGCGGCAACAGGCCTTGCGCCGAGCCCAAGCTGAACTCGAGGAGTTGGAGCAAGCGATAGATGCCGCCGAGATGCAGAAGCAGTCGCTGGAGGAGGCGCTGGCTGACACGGCGGTGTATACGGACGGGGAAAAAGCCAGACAGACGGCTCAGGCGCATCGGGAGATTGTAGCCAAACTCGAGGTCTTGTATGCGCAGTGGGAGCGGCAGGCCGGTGTCGTTGCCGACCATGCCATCGACTGCTAGCAGAGGAAGAGCAGGCAGCATGCGTGTCCTTGATCGCTACACTTTCAAAGAATTCAGTGCGCCGTTTTTGGCTTGCGTGGCCGGTTTGACCGTCATGCTCCTGTCCGGCATTCTCTTTGAACTGGCTGATCTTATCGTCAGCCGGAAAATGCCGGTCGTGACTGTGCTCAAGCTTCTTTTGTACAAGGTGCCCAACGTCATGGCCATCACTTTGCCGGCCGGGGCGTTGTTTGCCACGCTCTTGAGCTTAGGCCGCTTCGCCAAAGACAGCGAGCTCACCGTGATGCGGGCCACGGGCAATTCGTTCTGTCGACTGGCTTTGCCGGTCTTTGTAGCCTCGGCCATGGTGAGTGCGATGACTTTCGCCCTCAATGAGTCCATAGTGCCGGCGGCTAATCACCGGGCCGAGACCATTTATCGCCAGGCGCTTTTTAAAGACGGCTTGACGCACGTGCAGGCCAATGTCTTTATGCGAGGGCCGCATGGCCGCACCTTCTATGTGGGCGAAGTGGACCGTAAGGCGCGCCGCATTCGCTCCGTGATGATCTTTGAGCCTCTGGAGACTTCCGATTCTCCGTTTCCGGTGGTGATTACGGCGCGCGAGGGTGTCTACACGGATCAAACCTGGCATTTGATTGCCGGAGTGCGGCGTGTTCTTGATGAAGACGGCTATGTCTTGCAGGAGACGGGCTTCGATCAACTGGATATTCCCGTCCAAGACAGTGAGCGGTTGTTCGGAGAGCAAAAGACGACCGACGAGATGACCAGACGCGAGCTCGGCGAGCACGTGCGTCTGTTTCAAAAAAGCGGCATAGACATCAAGCGATTTGAGGTTGACTATCATCTGAAGTTGGCGCTGCCTCTGACGGCTGTTATTTGGACCTTGGTGGCAGCACCCATGGCCGTGTCGTCCTCACGCGGAGGGCGCTTCTACGGGGTGGTGGTCAGCATCGCCGTGACCTTTGGCTACTACGTGGCGGTCGGTGTCTTCCGTTCCTTGGGGGGCAACGGGGCCGTATCACCGGTGCTGGCAGCATGGATCCCCAATCTGCTTTTTACACTTGTCGGTTTGAGTCTGCTCATCCATGTTGAACGCGTTTGACAGAACTTGAGACAAGGCGATTGGCGTTTCCCATGGAAACTCGTAGCCGGAAGGGGCGGTGATGCGATGCTTGGCCACAGATCCATGCTGGCGGTGCTCATTATCTTGGGCCTTCTGGCGGCACCAAGCTTCGCTGCCGCCGTGCGGATCATCGGCGAACAGTTTGCCCAGGTGGATATTGCTTCGGGGCGCTTTGTCTTTGACGGACCGGTAACGGTGACGGACGATACGGTGACGATCAGGGGTAGTCGGCTGGTCTATCTGAGTGAACAGGAGCTTTTGCAGTTTATCGGCGATGTCACGATTGAGCAAGACGACACTTCCGTGGCCGGGCGGGATCTGGTATATGATGCCGCCACGGGTGAATGGACGCTCGACATGCCGTTGCTTTCTACGCTGCCGGCGGGAGCGGTATCTCCGGTCTATCTTTCCGGTGCTCGGGTAAACGCCTGTCCCAGTCTGACGGTGATCGACGAGGCGGCGCTCACTACGTGCGATCCTGATCAGCCGGGATACTACTTGGCCAGCAAACGCATCGAGGTCTATCCCGGAGATCGTTTGACTCTCTACGGTGTGCGTTTCGTGGAAAGCGGCCTGACCCTCTTTTACTGGCCGCGAATCACTTTTTCGCTCAAGAGCAGGGACCCGGCCGAATCGTTGAGCCTGCCCAAACTGGGATACTCATCCACCGAAGGCTGGTTTGTAAAGACCTCTTTTGGCTACCGCGGACCAGGCAGTCAGCGGGGACGGTTGCTGATCGATTACATGCAGCTTCTAGGCTGGGGTTTTGGCGTCGACCACACCTTGAGGGCAGATGCGGAAGGCAGTGAGAGTCTCTATCTCTATGTACAGCCGAATATGAAGACGGAGCATACGGATCTGACGCTGGGCTTGCACGGCGAGCGCACACTGCCAGGCAATTTGAGGGTGTCGGGAAGCAGTACCGTCTCAACGGAGTACGACGGCGGCGAAAACATGTGGCGTCACCATCAGTTCAGTCTGTCACAGCAGCGTGCCAATGGCAGCAGTGAAGTGCGTTTCAGTGACAAAAGGGTCACCGGGGCACAGACCGGCTATGAGACCTATGCCGTGTTGTCGCATGTCCAAAACAGTGCGGACGGCTGGCACCTGAGGCTCCGCGCCGATGTCGACAAGCAAGATATGCCCGATCTGGAGCGACGTAATCTCGTGGGTTACCGGGCCGATCTGGGACGTGAGACGGCGAACTGGGGCTTTGATCTTACTGCCGAGGACCTTTTCAACCCCGAATTGGCCAAGGATGAGCCGTCGGATATCACCTGGAACAGAGCGCAGGCTCTGCCCGAACTCAAAGCCCGGATCAAACGTCTTTTCATTGCAGGACGTGAAATCCCTTTGACTGCGGATCTGGCCTGGGGCAAGCTGACCGAAGACCGGTTGGTCTTTCCGGAACCCGTTCGTGTAAGTACCGAGAGGATGAGTGTAGCCGTCAAGACGGAGTTCCCCCAGCTTGATTTCGGCTCTTGGGGACGTTGGCAGTGGAACGGATCCTTGGCCAGGCGGCTCTATGGAACCGGGCAAAAGCAGTGGGTAGCGGGAGCGCAGAGCACTTACCGTCTGCCTATCTTAGAAAGACTCGCGCTCAATGCGGACTATCGCTATGAACAGAGATTTGGCGATCTTTCACCCTTTCGTTTTGATCGCGTGGTCGATGAGGAGAGACTCAGCGCGGCCATACACTACGACACGACGCACGCGGGGTGGAAGCTCTCCGGAGGGTATGATCTGCTCGGCAAGGAGCCCATCGATGTGGTGGGCAGCCTGCGATGGCGATTTTCTTCCGGGCTCAACATGCAGATGCAGACCGCATACAGTATAGCGGACTCAGACTGGATCTACACCGTGGCTACAGTACAGTACATCCCCAGCGACAGCTTTTCGGTGCAGCTGGGTGCCAGATACGATATGCAGACCAAGTCTCCTGAACGTGTCGATGCGGCCTTCCAATGGGATCTTCAAGGCTGGCGGGTGGCATATGCTGCCATCTACGACGGGACGGATAACGAATTTGACCTTGGGGATCTGACGATCACGAGGGATCTCGGTTGCCGGGTGATCGATCTGCGTTACGATCAAACACGCAAGGAAGTGTGGCTTGAGTATAGAATACCAGCATTCCCGGCAGCAAGTGTGAAACTCGGAGCGACAGAGCAACACCTGATGTTCGACGCCAAGGGCTGGGAAGAGGTGTTGGCCATCGAGTGAGGGGAAAGGATGGGAGGGTGTCCTTTGCGGCGCGAGCATCGGAATCGGTGGATCATGGCAGGCGTGCTTGTCTTAGTTGGGCTCATTGCGAGCTCTACACTATTGCTTCATGACGAAGGCGTTGCGGTGATGAATCCTAAGCAGACTCCGAGTACGGAGTTCTCGCGGCCGCGCCTGGTAGGATGGTCCAAGGGGCAGCGTCAGTGGTCGCTCGAGGCCCGCACCATGAATGATACGGACGACGTAGTGACTCTCGAAAAAATAGAAAACGGAGTCATATATCGTAATGAACGATCTTTTCTCACCTTCGAGGCCGGGAAAGCGGTGTGGCAAAAGGAGGTGGACGGTCGCGACAGCGCCGATTTGATTCTTTTTGAAGGTGTCACGGTCTTTGAGGGCGGACAACTGATTATGGAGACATCCAGACTGGAATGGCAGGAGGCAGAGCAAGTGCTTGTCGCTCCTGATACTGTCTACTTCATCTATGATGGCAGTCAGGCCCGTGCCTCGCGCCTGGTTCTTAACTCAGTGACCGAAGACGTGATCTTGGAAGGCGATATCGATCTTTCTTTGCGGGACGGCACGCTCATCCTCGTTCAGGGTCGGCTCACCTACAACATGAAGACCGGATCCTTCCGAGTCGAAGGTCTGCAGCAGTTCGATATCCAGACGTAGCTGTCAAGCGCTTCCTTGGTTCGAATATAATGCCGGGCGGTCCCACAGCTTGTGCATGGTATAATGCCAGCTAGATGGGGGTGTATTGGCGTGCGACAGCTATGGCGTTCAGGCTTTGGCCGTGATCTCGCACGGGTTGTCTTTACCACGATTGTCGTCGGGAGTCTGATCGCCGGCGGCCTTTCCGTTGCCGTTGACAGATATTTCACTTCCAGCGTTAATCATCTGGTCGGTGACTACGGCGAGTATGATCTCATCGTCCATGCACAAGAAGAGACTCATGAAGCCTTTTTCGGGACTCTCAAGGGCGTCATCGACAAGCACATCCCCGGTGCCCGGATAAAGCGCGGTCCTACCGTAGCCGGTAAGGCTCACTTCCTTATCGCAGTCGACGAGCAGAACAAGACGAGTCGTGTGTTTGAAAGCCTTGACAAATGGATGTCGGACTTGCCCGGTTATGCCGGATTGACTTTCATCACTGAGCCCAGTGTAGTGATGCGCAACGTTCACCCGGGCATGCGGAAGGCTTTTGCCGATGAGTTGACGGCCATGGAGGGGGTGCGTTTTGTCTTCCGTAACGGGACAAGCCTTGTAGCCGTCGTCGACACCCCGGAGCGGGTTGAGGAGGTCTATAAAGCGGCGCAGCAGTCAGCCGCCCGGTATTCGATCTTAGAAGTCCGTTTTCCGTTTGAGCATCAGGCCGTGGATTTTGATCGGGCGGCGATGGATGTTGAAAAGGCACTGCAGGGCATGTGGGGCAAGGACGCCGTCCGAGACGTAAGCGTCATGGATCAACAGGACGAGATGGATTCATTTGTAGTCGCTCTGCATGAGATGCGACGTTTCCTACTGGGATACGCCACGCAGGCCGAAGTCAGATTGACGACCACGAACACCGTCAGGCCTAATGATCTGTTAGAGCTTGCGCAGACCCCGTCTGCGGCGACGAGGGTTCTTATGCGAGTGACTGATGTCACGGCAGACAGTGCCCGGGGATACATCGAAAGCGGCGATGCCACGGCCTTGCTGACCACTGGGGCGGGCGCCTATCTGGTCAATGGGGATGGACGGCGCAGTGTCGGGTGGGTGAGCTTGACCAATGAGCGTCTGCAGCTTGTGGAAGCCATTGACACCAGTCTTGAGTTGCTGGATCAGCTCCAAGGCCTTGCCGATGATGCTCAAGGCGCCGTGACCAATGCCGAGACCGTATTGACCACCTTTGAGGCCGCTTTGGTTCAGCTCGACGAAGTGCAAGAGCAGGTGCGTCAAATAAATGAGGAGCTGACTGCAAAAAGCACGATCGATCCGGGGGAGATTCTCGTCTCAGTCTTGCTGTCAGGAGTGATGAAACGGCTTCAGCAGCAGGATACCAAACCACCGGACTTAGAGAACATCGACGTTCCGGGGATGCGGGCGGCACTGCAACAGATCTCGGATCGTCTGGAAGCGATGGCGGCTTTGGATGTGACGACCATCAAGCGGGAAATCAGCCGCGTGCGGGATAACCTGCCACAGCTCAGCGATGGGGAGATCGCAGACTCATTGCGTTTGATTGACAGATATCTCGAAGGACAGGTTGTGCCGGGAGATCGTCTGCAGTACGTGGTCGATGAGAAGGTGGATGCCGATCAGAGTGCCGCCTTGATCCGAACCGTACTCAAGCGCTCTGATGTGTCGCTTTTTACCTCGCCGGCGGCTCTCGTCAATCCTGACGCCAGGGCGACTCTGTTTGGGATGTTGGCTCAAGTGCGCCGAACGATAGCCGGAATCATGGCGCTCGTCTTGGTGCTGCTGGCGCTTATCGCGGATCAGGCCACCGTCTTTTCCGCCGTGCAAGTGTTACGGCAGATGAAGGGACGCTCCGGGCGCCGCTTGAGTGCTGAGGATGTGTATGCGGCCTTGGTTGGGGCCTTGTTGTTGGCGGGGATGTATGTGGGCAGCGGGGCGGCCATACCCGCGATGAGTGTGTGGTGGATGCTGCCAGTGGGTGCACTGTTGGGTTTGTTCGTCAGTAGGCTGTCGCGACGCATCAGTCCCGTGGATGCTGACGAAATAGTGGCGGCGGAG
The DNA here is from genome assembly GCA_050945315.1 of Limnochordia bacterium. GTDB lineage: Bacteria > Bacillota > Limnochordia > DTU080 > DTU080 > DTU080. The sequence goes on from JBMNSS010000033.1 coordinate 7,231, forward strand.
GCTTTGGGGTTGGACGCCGCGCAGCTGATGCGAGAGGTTGTCGTGCCCTCGAGCCGTCCCGGGCTTCTTTGGTTGCTGAACAGAACTCAGCAGGTATTTCGTTAAGCATGTTCAGTGGGATCAGGTTGTTCCGTCTTGGGGAGGGGTGAGGCCAGTGTTGCAAGTAAACGATCTGCACAAAAAATACGGCAATGAAGTGGCTTTGGCCGGCGTCACGCTCTCCGTCGCTCGCGGTGAAGTCGTGGTGTTGATGGGACCCAGTGGCTGCGGGAAATCCACGCTCCTGCGCTCCATCAACAGGCTTGTGGAGCCTGACGAAGGTGAGATCGTCTTTGACGGTCAGTCGGTGCGCGATATGGATGACGATATGCTTCGGAGTTATCGCCGCCGCGTGGGTTTTGTTTTTCAGCACTTCAATCTTATCGCTCGTCTGTCGGTCCTGGAGAATGTGTCTTTAGGTCTGATGATGGCCGGTAATGATCGCGAGGAGGCTTTGCAGGCAGCGCGGGAGGCGTTGAAGAAAGTAGACATAGCCCCGGCTTTGCATCATAGACTGCCTGCCGCTCTGAGCGGCGGACAACGTCAGCGAGTGGGCATAGCGCGGGCGATCGTCGCTCAGCCGGATCTCATGCTGTGGGATGAACCGACGGCCTCGCTGGATCCCATTCTCGTCCAAGAAGTGTTGACTGTCATGGAAGAACTCGTGGTCACAACCAGAGCGGGAATGCTCATCGTCACCCACGAGTTGCCCTTCGCTCTTCGTTTGGCCGATCGTCTGGTGATCATGGAAAAAGGACGTATTGCGGAGGAGGGTGCTCCCGAGACGATTCTTACGAAACCAAACTCTGAGGTGGGTGCGGGTTATCGCAGGCTCTGGCAGGCACGCTTCATCGACCGTGATCGCATCAGGACACCTCGTTCACGTACTGCGGCGCGGGGAATGCCGATCAGGGCGGCAGGATCATCACTGAAGGTGCAGAAAAAGTGGATGGGCGAGACGGAGGGAGGACAAGGAGCTTGGGCTGGCAACGGACGATCAGGCACTCCTTCGATATTGAGGGCGTAGGTGTGCATACCGGTACAGTGTGCAGGCTGGGTTTTCATCCGGCCCCGGCGGGCTCAGGCGTTGCTTTTCAACGTGTCGATCTGCCCGGTCAGCCATTGATCCCGGCAACCATTGAAAACGTCGTCGACTCACTTCGTTGTACACGTATTGGCAACGGCACGGCCTCGGTATCGACCGTCGAGCACGTGATGGCAGCCTTAAACGGTCTGGGGATCGACAATTGCCTTTTGACAATAGACGGTCCCGAAGTGCCCATTGTCGACGGAAGTGCAGCGAGTTTCACTCGTATGTTGAGGGCGGCCCATATCGTGGAGCAATCGCTTCCTCGTCAATATGTCGAGTTGTCCCGACCCGTCTGGGCCAGTGATGGCGGTCGCCACATGGTGGCCCTGCCCAGCGATCAGTTTTGTGTGAGTTTCACGTTTACCAACGATAAAGCTCATCCGGCACTGACTGACCAGTATGCAGAGGTGGCAGTGACTCCTGAGAGCTTTGAAAAGGAGATTGCCTCCGCACGTACCATGGGCTGGCTTGAAGAGGTGGAAATATTGCGCCGCAAAGGGCTGATTCAGGGTGCCAGCGGCGATATTGCCGTTGTAATTGGGGAAGAATCAGTCTTGACACCATTGCGCTATCCCAACGAGCTCGTGAGACACAAAATATTGGATGTGATCGGAGATCTGGCCTTGGTTGGACGCCTGCGCGCTCATGTCATCTGCGTTCGCAGCGGACATCGGCTGAATGCGATGCTGGGGCGGGCCATCCTGCAAGCCGTGCAACCGGATCGTCCGAGTCTTGTCTCACCGGTGTCTAAAGGGAGCGCGTAAGGAGAGGATTCCCCAAATGAAAGCGATCTTGCCGGTGGCGGGCATGGGTACTCGTCTGCGTCCGCTCACCCACACCACGCCGAAGGCCCTGGTGCATGTGGCGGGAAAGCCGATTCTCGGTCACATTCTTGATTCTCTGGTCCCCTTAGGGATCGATGAAGTAGTGCTCATCGTCGGGCATCTCGGCGAGCAGATTGAGCAGTATGTACGATCGTCTTACCCGGTCAGAGTCCGATGTGTGGAGCAACCGGAACGGCTGGGTCTGGGTCACGCCGTGCTTTTGGCCAAAGAAGCTTTTGACGGCGATGATGAGCCGGTACTGATTGTGTTGGGCGACACCATTTTCAGCGCGGATTTGCGCAGCGTCCTGGCGGCGAAAAAAAGTGCCCTCGGTGTCCACGAAGTAGAGGATCCAACCCGTTTTGGGGTTGTCGAGTTGGAAGGGACACGGATTTGCCGGCTGGTGGAAAAACCCGCCGATCCTCCGAGCAATCTGGCTATCGTCGGTGTCTACCACTTGGCCAGCAGCAAAAGACTCTTTGCCGCTCTGCGGCAGATCATTGATCGGGACATCAAGCTCAAGGGAGAGTATCAGCTTACGGATGCTCTCCAGTTGCTCATCGAGCAAGGCGAGGAGATGACCACCTTTCCCGTGCCTGACTGGCTGGATTGCGGCAATCCTGAAACACTGTTGGAGAGCAACCGTCTGCTCCTGGATAAGCAGAAAGGCAACGGTCAATGGTCGTCGGCGGAGGAATGCATCATCATCCCGCCTGTGTCGATCGCTCCTTCCGCAAGAATCACACAATCGATTGTCGGCCCCTATGTCAGCATTGCCGAGGGGGTTGAGGTCCGTCAGTGTATAATTCGCAACAGCATTGTCAATCGCGAGGCCCACGTAAACAACGTGTTGCTCAGCGACTCGATTATCGGCGAGAAAGCGGCAGTGGGAGGCACCTACACTCAGGTCAACGTAGGAGACTCGTCTGATATTCGAGTGGCCGGTTAACTATGTTCTTCCGGAAGTGTCAATAGCTTGCCTTGACAGTCTGTTTAGCGAGGCATACAATGACTTTCAAAAGGAAGGGTGCCCTGTGATCTTGGATATTAACGCTATTCGTAGGTTTCTGCCACATCGATATCCGATGTTGCTGATTGATCGGGTTGTGGAGTGGGAACCTCAGAGCCGGGCGGTGGCGTTGAAGAATGTTTCAATTAACGAGCCATTCTTCACAGGGCACTATCCTGCTTTACCCATTATGCCCGGAGTGCTGATTATCGAAGCCATGGCCCAGACCGGCGGCATCGCCATGCTCAGCGGTGACGAAGAACCGATGTTACCGATTCTCGCCGGAATCGATGAGGCGCGTTTTCGCAAACCCGTGGTTCCCGGCGATCAATTGCGTCTGGAAGCCACGGTGATAAGAGGCGGCAGTCGAATGGGCAAAGTCTCTGTCGTCGGTTTTGTGGACGGTCACCGCGTGGCTCAGGCTCAATTGCTGTTCACTTATATGGACGAGCCCTCCCACACATGATCTTTGAGTAATGTTAAATCTTGATTCGTAACAATCCCACGGTAGCAGTGCGGCGCCGATATATTCACTATTGGCGAAGTACCTATGTCGAGGGTAGCTGTGAGGTCAGTATGATACAAGTTTTGAAAGGGAGGAAGTCGCCGGAATCGTCCGGCGACGAAAGACTATGAGCTCTGCCGAGCGCAAGGTGGACACTAAGCTGGACACAAAGGTCATTCCACTTCATACACGAATCCATCCCAGTGCCATAGTCCACCCGAAGGCGCAGGTGGGAGCGGGAGTGGAAATCGGGCCCTATTCGATCATCGGGGAGAACGTTGAGATCGGTGAAGGCACTATAATCGGTGCCCACTGTGTCATCGACGGGTGGACGAAGATCGGACGGGAAAACAAGATCTACACAGGGGCCGTGGTGGGCAGCGAACCGCAGGATCTCAAGTTTCGCGGGGAAAAAACCTATCTGTTCATCGGTGATAGCAACATCATACGAGAGTATGCCACTATCAGTCGGGGAACGGAAGGCGGAGGCGGCGAGACGCGTCTGGGTAACGGCAATCTTGTGATGTCTTATGTTCACGTAGGGCACGATGTGCAGATGGGAAATCATTGCGTCGTAGCCCACGCCGTGGGTATCGCCGGGCATGTGGTCATAGAAGACCGCGTGGTCCTGGGAGGCATTGCAGGTATACACCAGTTCACCAAGATCGGTCGGATGGCCATGGTCGGAGCGCACTCCATGGTCACCAAAGACGTGCCGCCCTATGCCCTGGTAGACGGCAATCCGGCGCGCGTCTACGGGGTCAATATCGTGGGCCTGCGTCGCAACGGGTTGCCCCCGGAGACGCGAATTGAGATTCAGCGAGCATTCAAGATTCTTTATCGCTCCGGCCTCAATGTCTCACAGGCGATAGAGGTTATGGAAAGAGAGCTGGCAGGCAGTGTGGAGATTGACCACTTTCTCCGATTTCTACGCAGCGCTGATCGCGGTATCTGCCGCTAGAGCCCTGGAGGGCGAGGCACCGGGACGGTTCCTGTAATAGGACTTCCAACGAACCAGGTGTCTGCTTTTGCAGGCACCTGGGTTTTTCTGTCGGATGCTGGCGAGGGGGACTGAGTGCTTTGAGCGATCGAATTGGAATACTGGCCGGTCACGGTCGTCTGCCGGTCTTTTTTGCCGCGGAGGCCACAAGACGAGGGTTCGAGGTGGCGGCGATCGAGCTTGCTCCCGGAGCGGATCCTGAGTTGGCCTCCTTGGTGCATCATCGGTGTCAGGTGTCCATAGGTTTCTGGCAGGAAGTCATCGACACCCTGCATGAATTGCAGGTTGGCAAGCTCTATCTCGTTGGCAAGGTGGACAAGCGCTTGTTATATGGCGGAGTGCGGATGGATGCGCGGTTTTTGCGCATCCTGTCTTCTTTGCGGGAGAAGAATGATGATCGGATCATCCTGGCTTTTGTAACCGATCTAGAGCGAGAGGGCTTTGCCATCGGCGACCAACGCGATTTCCTCACGGATCTGTTGGCTGGAGACGGTCCTTTGACACAGTGTCAGCCCACGCCGCAGGAACGGGAAGACATTGCCTTCGGTTTCCGCATGGCCAAGGGAGTCGCCGGATTGGACATCGGTCAGACTGTCGTGGTAAAGGCGGGCGCGGTACTGGCTGTCGAGGCTATCGAAGGGACCGATGGGTGTATTGTGCGAGGCGGCACTTTAGGCCAAAAAGATGTCGTGGTAGTCAAGGTGGCCAAGCCGCACCAAGACCCGCGCTTTGATATCCCGACGTTCGGAACCGGCACTGTTGAGACCTTAGCTAAAGCCCGGGCGCGGGTCTTGGCCTTTGAGGCGGGCATCACCTTCGTGATGGATCGGGCTGAGACCATTGCGCTGGCGGATCGACACGGCATATCTTTGGTGGGTTACACGGACGAACAACATGCATCAGTGTGATGTCATGAGGCGGAGGGTGATGGCGTGAAGGTCATGATAGTGGCGGGCGAAGCCTCCGGTGATATGCATGGTGCGCGCCTGGCTCGCGAGATCATGGCCATAGAGCCGACGGCCCGTCTGTTTGGTATGGGCGGAAGCCGTATGCGGAGTGCAGGAGTGCGTTTGCTCTACGATCCGACGCGTTTTAGTGCCGTCGGTTTTGTGGAGGCCCTAAAAAGTGTTCAGATTCTGCATCGGGTGCTCCGGCGGTTGGTGCAAGTGATGGAACGACAAAAGCCCGATGTCCTTGTGGTGATCGATTTTCCCGACTTCAACATGCGCCTGGCGGAAATGGCCAAAGGCAGAGGCATTCCCGTGGTCTATTATGTCAGTCCCTCTGTGTGGGCATGGCGGAGGGGCCGGGCGGAAAAGATCGGTCGTATAGCCAGTTGCGTTTGTCCGATCTTTCCCTTTGAAGTCGAGATCTATCGTGAGGTGGGCGCGCCGGTCTGTTATACGGGTAACCCGCTCGTCGACGCTGTGCGTCCGTCCAGCGAGCGCCGACAACTGCTGGACGAGTTGGACCTTGATCCTGAGGCGCCGTTTTTCGCCTTGTTACCGGGCAGTCGTGAACAGGAGATCAGGACCTTGCTCGAGTCGATGCTGAAGGCCGCTGCTTTGATCACTGAGCAACTGCCCCAAGCGCAGTTTGCCGTGGCGTCGGCTCACACGGTCCCGGACGGATCGGTGGAAGGCCTGATGCGGAGCGTAGGCGGAGCCAACGTCGTCGTTGTCAGAGACCGGACCTATGACGTTTTGGCGGCGTCGGACGCGGCCATCGTCGCCAGCGGTACGGCCACGCTTGAGGCGGCTCTTTTGGATACGCCGATGGTGATGGTCTATAAACTGACGCGCAGTACCTATCACATAGCGAAGCTGTTGGTTAAGACGCCCTATGTGGCCCTGCCGAACGTGGTGGCCGGTCGGGCGGTGGTCAAAGAGCTTCTTCAGCACGAGGCCCAGCCGGAGGCGATGGCTGCAGAAATCTTGTCTTTGTGGCATGATAAAGATCGAAGGCAACAAATGCTCAGGGATTTTGCCGAAGTGCGGCGGCGTTTGGGTAAGCCCGGAGCGGTTTCCCGGACGGCTCACGTGGTCATGTGCGTGGCCCGGGGGCAAGATTTCACTCCCTATTGCCTGGAACCAGATGGCGGAGGCGGATAAGCTTGGATGTGGTTTTGACTGCCAACAGCCCCGGTGAAGTAGCCGCTTGGCTGTCTCCGGCGGTGGCGGGCTTGCGTCGAGTGGCACCACAATGCACCATCTCTGTGTTCGTACCTCCGTGTACCTATGCCAGTGGCACCGAGTGTTCAGTCATAGCGGCCATACCGGGAGTGGACGGCGTCTATGGGCCACGGGAGTTTGTGAGGTTTGTGCTGTTTGGTGTTCGTCCGCAAGGCTTTGAGCCCGGGCGCACCGGAGCGGTCTGTTTTTTGGGGGGAGATCTCCTCTATGCGGTCCTTCTGAGTCGTCGGCTGCAACTGCCTGCCGTGGCCTATACAGAGGGTCGGGTCAGCTGGAGCGGTAGCTATCGCCGATTCTTTTTGCCCGACGAGAAGGCCAGGTCCCGGGCCATAAGACAGGGTGCCCGCCCGGAACAGCTGGCAGTGATAGGCGATCTTATGCTGGATGCCGTACGCCCCGTCCATGGCAGCAGGCATGAGATCAGAGAACGCCTGGGATTATCCGAGGAAGAATCGGTGGTCTCACTGTTTCCCGGCAGCCGGCCGTTTGAAATGCGTTTCATGGTACCCTTCTTCCTGTCCGTCGCTCAACGCCTGCTCAGACAGGCGGGAGTTCCTCTGTCTTTCTTGTTGAGTGTTGCACCCTTTGCCGATGACCAAGCCTTTATAGAGGTCATGCAGGAGAGTCCGGACCCGCAGGTCCGGATCACAGCGACGGAGGTGCCGGTGTCCGGACCGGCGACCGCCGCTTGGAGCCTCAAAGCCGGTGAGCTGAGCGTGGCGGCATACAGGGGCCTGCAGTATGATCTGATGCTCGCCAGTGATCTGGCAATCACCATTCCCGGCAGCAATACCGCTGAAATGGCTCATCTGGGGTTGCCGATGGTGGTCGTATTGCCGCTCAATAATGCTGAAGAGATTCCTCTGGACGGATTGGCCGGTTTTTTGGGCGGGGTCCCCTTGGTGGGCAGATGTCTGAAACGAGCCGCGGTACTTGCGGCAGCCAAGCGGACGGAGTATGTGGCGCAGCCCAATCGCAAAGCGGGCAGGCTACTGGTACCGGAAATACGGGGGGAACTCGATCCGGATGACGTAGTTGAACCGGCGTTGGCCCTGTTACGTGAACCGCAAAGGCGGCAGCGGATGAGTCGGCAGCTCCGTGAGGTCATGGGCGAAGCAGGAGCTGCAGATCGACTGGCCAAAGCCATTGTCGATGTGGCGCGCACGTCCGATGACCCCGGCGTTGGGTAGTTGTTTAGGGAGGCACGGTGATGAAACGCAGCACGCCCGTTCGCTTACTTGGATTTATGGCTCCCTATCTGTGGGCCGTTTTGCTGGGCGGAACCATGGTGGCGGTCTCAGCGTTCATACAGCTTCTTATCCCTATCGCCTTGGGCAGAGGGCTCGTGCAAAGAGTACTCATCGAGAAACAGGATCTGCAGTTTGTGAACCTCCTGGCGGTGGGCACCGTGGTCGTCTACGCAGTGAAGGGCATATTTCAATACGGACAGATCTATTTTTTGGCCTACTCCGGGCAACGTCTGGTGCATGATCTGCGCAGTGCCGCTTTCGATCATCTCCAGCGCCTGTCTTTGAGCTTCTATGAGCGGAATCGCACCGGAGAGACCATCTCCCGTTTGACGAATGATCTTACCGTCGTCCAGGAAGCGGTGACCGCCGGTTGGCGTGATTTCATCCACGATGTTTTGTTGTTTATCGGTGTCTTGGTGGCTGCCTTTTGGATTCATTGGCGGCTGACCGTCGTGGCCTTGTTTGCCTTTCCGTTGGTAGGATTCACGATCAATGTCTTCAGCGGCAAGATCCGATTCTTCTCCCGACAGATGCAAGATAAGGTCGCGGAGATTGCGGCCCAGCTTCAGGAGACATTGACGGGTGTGCGTGTGGTGAAGGCCTTCACCATGGAAGAACAGGAGAAGGCTCGTTTTGCGGGAAAGAACGAACAAACCTTCGTGGCAGGTATGAAATCGGCACAGATGATGGCCACGGTCTTTCCGGTAGTGGAGTTGTTGACCGTCTTGGGGATGGTTGCAGTACTCTGGTACGGGGTACGCGAAGTGGTGGCCGGAAGGTTGTTGGAAGGTGACTTGATCGCCTTCATCGGCTATATGGGTATGACCGCGGCACCGATCAACGGGATTACGCGGGCCATCAACCAGTTTCAGCAAGGATTCGCCGCCGCGGATCGAGTCTTCAGTCTATTGGATGAGGAGATCGAGGTCAAAGAAAGGCGCAAGCCCAACGAGTTGAGATCCGTTGAAGGGCGCGTCATCTTTGAAAACGTCCATTTCTCCTATCGTCCGGGCGTACCGGTGCTGGAAGAGATCAACTTGACAGTCGAACCCGGGGAAGTCGTGGCTCTGGTCGGTCCGAGCGGTGCGGGCAAAAGCACCCTGGTCAATCTGGTTCCCCGCTTTTTTGATCCCGTCCGCGGTCGGATCACCATCGACGGTACTGATATCTCCACTGTCTCTTTGCGCTCCCTTCGTTCTCACATCGGGCTTGTACCGCAAGAGACCATTCTCTTTGGAGTGAGTGCCGCAGAGAATATTCGCTACGGTCGACCGGGAGCCGGCATGGAGGGCGTGATCGAAGCGGCCCGTTTGGCCAACGCCGACGGATTTATCTCCGCCTTACCCCGGGGATACGATACACTGGTCGGAGAACGGGGAGTTAGTCTGTCCGGCGGTCAACAGCAGCGTCTGGCCATCGCCAGGGCAATCTTGCGTGATCCGCGCATTCTGATTCTGGACGAAGCCACCTCCAGCCTTGATGCTGAGTCGGAGGCGTTGGTGCAAGAGGCGCTGGAACGATTGATGCGTAACCGGACGACGTTCGTGATCGCCCATCGGCTCTCTACGGTGATGAAGGCCGACCGGATCGTCGTCATGGATGAAGGACGGATTGTGCAGATCGGCACTCATGAAGAGTTGATTGCCGCGGACGGGTTGTACAAGCGTCTCTACGAGATGCAATATTCGCCATGAAGCGTGAGGTAATCGGACTATGACTCGCCTGTTAATCATCAGCAACGGTCACGGTGAGGATACCATGGGAGTCTTGTTGGGAGAGGCTCTGCGTGAGCGCGGCCTGAGCGTTTCCGCCTTTCCTCTTGTGGGTGAAGGGGGGGCCTACGTCTCAGCCGGACTGCCTGTGGTTGGTGTCCAAAAGACCATGCCTTCAGGCGGATTTATCCTGGAAGGAATACGCGGTTTGTGGCAGGATCTGCGGGCAGGTCTGATCGGGCTCACTTGGCGACAAATGCGGGCCGTCCGTCAACTCTCACACGAGTCAGATTGGGTCTTGGGAGTGGGAGACGTCTACCCGCTTTTGATTAAGGCCCTTTTTCTACCCCTTCCGTTTGTGTTTGTGCCGACCGCCAAGTCTGATTACATTCGAGGTCATTTCCGCTGGGAGGCGGCCTTGATGAAGTCTCATTGCCTGGCCGTTTTTCCCCGGGATGCCCGGACCGCGGCGGCGCTGGCTGAGCAGGGAGTGCCTGCGGAGTATCTGGGAAATCTGATGATGGATGCCATATCCGTCACAGGATGCGATTTCGGAGCGGGTGAACGCCCCATCGTGGCTTTGTTGCCGGGGAGCCGCAAGCCGGAAGCCTATCGTAACACGGCACTTATGCTCGAGATTGTGCGGGCTGTGTGCACAAGCCCTGAGTTGGTCGGAGTATCAGCACCTGTTTTCTTGTTGGCTTTGGCCGGAGGCCTATCCGAGACGGAACTGGCGGCGGCAGTTGAGCCTGTCGGTTGGTACTATCGTTCACAGACCTCCGACGAAGGGATGTTGTTGTCTGCAGACGGAGCTTGTCAGGTGCGGATCATCCGCGGCCGCTTCGGAGATGTGATCTCACAGGCCTGCGTAGCCTTGGGGATGTCGGGTACGGGAAACGAACAGGCGGCGGGTCTTGGCGTGCCCGTGGTGACACCCGTCGGCAAGGGACCACAGTTCACGCGGCATTTTGCTCGCGATCAAAGGCGTCTGCTGGGAGAGGCAGTCTGGGTGGCCGAGCAAAAGGAGGAAGCGGCATCTGCTTTACGCACTCTGTTGCTTGACGAGCCAAAGCGCCGACGCATGGGAAGTGTGGGGCAAGAGCGCATGGGAGAACCGGGAGCGACTTCGCGCATGGTGGAGCGCATGCTAAGTCTCATGAGCTCCCATGCTGTAGGAGGAGAGGTGTGAGTCAGGGAACAAAGATCTCGATGGTCAGTGTGGTGATCCCGGTCTATAACCGCCGGGCGATCATGGAAAAAACCCTTGCCCATTTAGTTGGGCAGACACTGGACTCGACACTATTTGAAGTGATTGTAGTGGACGATGCTTCCACGGACGGACTCAAAGAGATGACGGATGATCTTCGGACGCCCTATCGCCTGCGCTACTTTCGTATGCCCGAACGCTCCGGTCCGGCCGGGGCTCGCAACAGGGGGATAAAAGAAGCACAGGGCGATCTGATCGTCTTCATAGACAGTGATCTGGTGCCGGCTCCCGAGTTGTTGGAGGCGCACCTTAAGGTGCATCAATTCCAAGATAACGTCATTGGCCACGGCCCGGTGATTCACACGACTGATCTGGACAACCCCACCGCCACCCCGATGAAGCTGACAGACATATCGCGCGCTTTTTTCGCCACGGGCAATGTCTCCATTCGACGTGAGCACCTGTTCAAGGCCGGATTGTTCGACGAAGAGTTTCGCGAGTATGGCTGGGAAGACTTGGAGTTAGGACGACGTTTGCGTCGGCTGAACTTACAGGCGGTGAAAGTCCCTGAAGCCAAGGGCTATCACTATAAGGCATCGTTGCAGCTTTCTCAACTGCCCGGGCTCATTGAGCGCGAGCGCCAGCGGGCTCGCACGGCCGTGGTTTACTACCGCAAGCATCCCGAGCGCGGGGTGCGCATGTCCATTGAGCTCAGTCCGGTATTTTTTTGGCTGGATCGTGTGTTCAGCGTCGGAGGATGGACCGAACGGGAGTCTACGCAGGCGTTTCTCAGACGTCTGGAAGGGCGCGGCTGCCATCTGTTGTTGCGCATCCTGGTGCGTTTGATGACTCACCATGCCTACATGGACGAACTGCGGAAGGCGATTCCTCTTCAAGATCCGGCTCGTCGCTGGGTACGTTAGGCGAATCTAAAAAAGAAGGTGACCCTTTTGCAATCCTCACGAGTCTTGGTGACCGGTGGTGCCGGTTTCATCGGTTCGCACATCGTGGACGCGGCCTTGGCCGAGGGACATGAAGTGGCAGTCGTGGACAATCTGTCCACCGGAGATGAGAAAAACCTCAACAGCCGATCTCGCTTTTTCAAAGCTGATATCACTGATCGAGACGGAATCGAAAAAGCCTTTTCCGATTTCCAACCGGAATATGTCATTCATCATGCCGCGCAGATTGACGTGCGCCGCTCAGTCTCTGATCCCGCCTTCGATGCCCGGGTGAATATCGAGGGCTCCGTCAATATCCTGGAGGCCTGTCGTCACCACGGGGTTCGAAAAGTGGTCTATGCTTCCTCGGCGGCAGTGTATGGCGATCCCTGTTACCTGCCGGTTGATGAGCGGCATCCCATTGCCCCCTCGGCGCCTTACGGTATCTCCAAGCATACCGTAGAGCATTATCTGTCGGTCTTCCATGGCCTCTATGGTCTGCCGTATGTGGCCTTGCGCTATTCAAACGTGTACGGGCCGCGCCAGGATCCCAAGGGCGAAGGCGGTGTGGTTGCCATTTTCACCGATCGTCTCCTCAACGGGGAGGGAGTGCGCATCTTCGGGGACGGCGAACAGACCCGGGATTTTGTGTTCGTCGGCGACATAGCGCGGGCAAACATGATGGCTTTGACTTCGTCTTATTGCGGCATCATCAATGTCAGCAGTGGCAGTGAGATCAGTGTCAATGATCTTTTTGCGACTATGGTGCGCATTCGCGGTCAACAGGTTCCTTGTGAACATGCGCCTGAGCGGCCGGGAGAGATTCGGCGCAGTGTTTTAGCTAACGATCGGGCGAAAGAAGCCATCGGCTGGGTGCCTACAGTGAGCCTTGAAGACGGTTTACGTCAGACTTTTGGATACCAAGCGAGCAGCTGATCGGTTTTGCCATCCGTGCCAGGAAGTGAGTAAAGGTTGCGGTGCCGAAGGACTAGAAGAGTTGACGTGGCGGAAGAAAAAGAGGCTTGCGGTATGAGAATCGTGACAGATAAGCTGGTGAAACAGTATTATGGGCGCCGTGTCGTCGATGAGGTCTCCTTGCGCGTTGAGCAAGATGAAGTGGTAGGTTTGTTGGGACCCAACGGCGCCGGTAAGACGACCACGTTTTACATGATTGTCGGTTTAGAGCGTCCTGAGGCCGGCAGCATAATGCTCGGTGAGCAGGACATAACTCGAATGCCCATGTACAAGCGGGCTCGCCAGGGTATCGGCTATTTGGCGCAGGAAT
>JBMNSS010000034.1:0-20236 GCA_050945315.1 Limnochordia bacterium
TGGACCGAATATACACGGGAAACCGGGGAGGTGAGCACAACATTCCAAGGAGCCTGGTCAGAGGCTCCCACAGTCAGCAATGACTGTCTAAAAAACATATTCTTCCCTCACGGGCATGGCTGGTGTAGACAGACGAACTGGAGCAAGGAAACGGCGGTCCGCGGAATGCACACGTCAAAGAGGCAGTCTCACAAGGCTGCCTCTTTGACGTGTCCGCCCACCAACGAGGACGGATCAGAACAGACGGTGAAACTCCGGTATACCTGCCGACACCTGGGAGTCTCAAAAAAGCAGATGACACTCACCTGATCGGCAAGCGTCATCCTACCCGATCCTTCGAACAACATGCTGCCAAACGGGCATACTATATGGCACGAACCACCTTACCCGATTTCAAACACCTGGTGCAAACATGAACGCGCTCAGGAGTGTTTCCGCGCATTATGCGCACGCGCTGCAGATTTGCCTTCCACGTTCGCCGATTCTTTCGGTTAGAGTGGCTCACGGTGTTTCCGGTTACGGTCTTTTTTGCACATATGGCGCATTGCCTTGCCATGAGACATGTCCTCCCAACACTGCTTTCGGACTTTTTGATCCGCACATTCATCTGATTCTAGCACGGACATGGATCCTAGTCCAGTGTAGAGATTCCATGCAAGAGGATTATGACCCCTCCTCAGCGAATGATATCACCATTCTATGCGTCCAGGTGATCGAGTGGAGAGACTAACAGCTGAACTATTTCGAACAATGACTCATGCCGCCGCGGAACGACTGGAAGCGGAGAAGGCTCGATTAGATGCCCTAAATGTCTTCCCCGTGGCCGATGGCGACACGGGAACCAACATGGCCCTGACTCTCCGAGCAGCTGCAGAGGCAGTACTTCAGATCTCTGACAGTGACTCACTGGGCGAGCTGACGGAATCTGCAGCTCAGGGCGCCTTGATGGGAGCCCGCGGGAATTCCGGTGTGATCCTATCCCAGTTTCTGCGGGGGTTTGCAGACGGTATAGGCAGCCGAAAAACCGCCGCACCGATAGAAGTGGCTCAAGCCCTCGTTTCCGCCTCACAAGCGGGATACGGAGCAGTGGTAAACCCTGTCGAGGGCACCATGCTCACAGTCGGCAGAGAAGCGGCGGATACGGCAGTGCGCATTGCTGAAGAGGGAGGCAATCTGCAGGAAGTCCTGGAAGGAGCTTTGGCCGCGGCTTGCGTCAGCCTGGCCAATACGCCGAATCTCTTGGCTGCTCTGCGCGAAGCGGGTGTGGTCGACGCCGGAGGCGAAGGACTGGTGGTCGCTGCTCGTGGAGCCTATGAGGTTTTCAACGGCAAGCCGGCCCCGTCGGTTGTAGGCTCGAGTTCTGAGACCATATCTCTGACTCCCGATGATCAGGATACCGAGACCGGTGAGTCTCTCACGGAGAGCAGCGATAGCGACATCACATATCGCTATTGCACGGAGTTTGTCATCCGGGGAGTCGGAATAGACAGGCGCACCGTTAAGAAAGATCTCTCCGATCTCGGCGACAGTCTTCTGGTTGTAGGCCACGATGAACTGGTCAAGATCCATATTCACACCAACCACCCCGGGCTGGTTCTTGAACTATGCGGAGTCCGTGGCCAGCTGTTCAACATCCATATTGACAATATGGAAGAACAGACCCGACTGGCTGCCGAAAAACGCGCCCCGAAGGCATCGGATCTCACTGTCGAAGAGGATCGTCCTCCTGTCGAGATCGCTGTGATAGCAGTCGCCGCCGGTGGCGGCTGTATCGAGCTTCTCAAGAGTCTGGGAGCCACATCCGTTATCGAAGGCGGCCAAACGATGAATCCCAGCACTCAGGAAATACTGAATGCGATCCAACACAGCAATGCCAAGGCCGCCCTGGTGTTGCCGAACAACAAGAACGTGCTGATGTCCGCCCGACAAGCGGGACACCTAGCGTCCATTCCGGTCACGGTAGTTCCGACGCGCTCATTCTGCGAGGGAATAGCGGCTTTGTTGCGCTTTTCACCGGAGGCTGGCCTGGATGATAACGCCAAGCAGATGGAGGCCGCCATAGATGATATCACCTGTGCCGAGGTCACCAGAGCCGTCAGGGATGCCAGAGTTGACTCCACAGAGGTCAAGGAAGGGGACTACTTGGGCATCAGCAATGGCAAGATTCTGGTGACGGGTACCGACCGACAGGAAGTTGTTCAGCAACTGATGGCGGCATTAATGGAGACCAATGAGGACGGTTCGTTGGCTACAATCTACTACGGCGAGGATGTCGAAGAAGATGAGGCACACCGGTTGGCACGACTGCTCCAAGAGAGCCTCGATTTGGACGTAGAGGTTTATCGGGGCGAACAACCGGTTTATGATTATTTGCTGTCTGTAGAATAGACAAAACTTCGCTGTGACCGATGAGGAGAGAGACTAGGTGGCTATCCGCTTTGTGGTTGATTCGGCCGCAGATATGCCGGATCATATCGCTCGTACCCATGACATTGCAGCAGTGCCTCTGAGTATCCATATCGGTGATCGCATCTTCAAGGATCGGGTTGATCTGTCGCCTGAGGATTTTTTGTTCAAACTCAAGAATTCACCTGATCTACCGAACACGTCACAACCGTCTCCTGGTGAGTTTCTGACAGTCTATGAGACGCACTCGAAACCCGGGGATACTCTGTTTTCCTTTCATTTGTCCGGTAAGATGAGCGGAACGTATCAGTCCGCCGTACTTGCTTCGCGCCAGTTGCCTGACCGTGAGATTCATGTCGTGGATACGGGCCTGGCTTCCATGGGGATCGGTATGGTGGCCATCGCCGGAGCCCGCTGGGCATCTCAGGGCGCTTCGGCGGATGAGATCAAACGCCTCTGTGACGAGCTTATTGCCGGCACCCGCACCTTTTTTTTGGTGGACACGCTGGATTATCTTGCCCGTCACGGCCGTATTGGCCGAGCACAAGCCCTTGTGGGCAGCATGCTGAGCATCAAACCCGTACTGTGCGTTCAGAACGGATTGGTGGACGTAGCAGATCGACTGCGCGGTTTTGCCAAAGCCTTGGCCAGGCTCATCGAACTGGCTCTCGATCATCTGGAAGAGGACGCATCCTATATGTGTGCGATAATGGAAGCCGATCAATCTGAGATCGCCGACGAGATTGAGTCCCGCATACGGCAACAAGCCCCGTGTCAGTCCATGGAGATAATGAAGGCTCCGCTTGGCGCGACCATCGCCACTCATACCGGTCCGGGCGCCGTGGGCATTGTCCTGGCGCGTCTTCCGAAGTTGTGACTGAGAGTGACTGGTACCCATGACTGTGCAGATATCTGTGCACATTGATGAGCCCGTCACCGTTATATCGGGAATCGGTCCTGTCAGGGCTCGCTATCTGGCTCAATTGGGGGTCGACACCGTTGGCGACCTCCTGTTGTTACAGCCTCGGCACTACCTGGATTATCGTCGTGTTGAACGGCTTCCGGCCATGCATCCCGGGGATCGTGTCTTGGTATCGGGGCATATAGCCTCTGTCCGGACACGCAGCACACGCCGCCGTCGGATATGGCTGCATGAGGCCACGCTGATGGTTGGGAAAAGCCGTCTGCTGTTGGTCTGGTTCCTACCTACACCAGATCAGGCCCGCCTCCCCGTGCGACATGGAGAATACGTAACCGTCGCTGGCACCGTCTCACGCTGTCCACGCGGGCTTCAGATAGCACAGCCGCTTGTTCCGTCGGATAGCGGACGCACGGATCTTGTCATTCCTGTTTATCCTCTGGTAGCCGGATTGCGTCAAAGTCAGGTTCGCAAATGGACGGCATTCGCCCTGGATCACATAGCCGCTCCTGACGAGATCATTCCCGACAGTATGCGTCGGCAACGCCAACTGATCACCCTGGCGGATGCCATGCAATGGCTGCACTATCCGGATGAGTTGACACAGGTCACTCAGGCCCGACGACGTCTGGCCTATGAGGAGCTCTTGCTGACCGTCCTCGCCCTGCAACTGCGCAAGCGGACGCACCGACGCTGTGTGATCCCGTGCGATGAAGACGGCCCTCGATCGCGTTCTTTTCTGGCGTCACTACCCTTTGAACTTACGGACGGACAGCGGGCGGCCATCGCTGACGTTCGCGGCGACATGCAAAAAGCTCAGACGATGCACCGACTTATCCACGGCGACGTAGGTGCAGGCAAGACGGTGGTAGCCATGTTTGCCAGTGTTAAAGCCGTGGAGAACGGCAAGCAGGTAGCCCTTCTTGTACCGACGCGCCTGCTTGCCGAACAGCATTACGCTCGCTGGAAAGACACGCTTGCTCAAGCGGGCGTCCGGGTCAAGATACTGTTGGGTGACCGCGATGATGACCGGGTCAAAGAACACGCCGCAACAGGCGACATAGATATGCTCATCGGCACCCACGCCCTTTTGAACACCGATTTTGCCAACCTGGGGCTTCTGATCGTGGATGAGCAACAGAGATTTGGTGTTGAGCAAAGAGCCCATCTTGCCATGCGCTGGCCCGTTGACTCCCTTTATCTTTCAGCGACCCCCATTCCGCGTTCTTTAGCCGGGATTCTATGGCAGGATCTCGACGTGTCAGTGATTGCTGCGCCACCGGCCGGTCGCCCACAGGTGATCACGAGATGGCTCAGACCAGAAAAAAGGGAACAGCTGTACAACTCCCTCCGCAACCAGGTAGACGCCGGTCGACAAGCATATATCGTGTTTCCTCGCATAGGAACGGAAGATGCACCCGATGAGGCCGACAAACCGCCGGATCAAAGGCATACTCCGTCAGCAGTGACAGCCTTCAAGAGGCTGACCGCCGGAGCCTTGGCCGGCCTTCGCGTTGGTCTTGTGCACGGACAGATGCCTGCCGGTGAACAGGAAAGAGTGATGTCGGCCTTCCAGAAAGGACAGATAGATGTCCTTGTCTGCACTACGGTTGTGGAAGTGGGTGTCGACGTACCCAATGCCACCGTCATGATCATCGAAGATGCTGAGATGTTTGGCCTGGCTCAACTGCATCAACTTCGCGGGAGAGTGGGCAGAAGCCACCACCAATCCTACTGTGTGGCTATAGCGACTCCGAAGACGACGCTTGGGGCACAGCGTCTCAGAGCCTTCTGCAGTACCCAGGACGGATTCAAAATCGCTGAACAGGACATGCTTTTGCGCGGTCCGGGTGAACCTCTGGGACAACGCCAGTCGGGCTACGGCGAGTTTCACTTCGCTGATTTTCCCGCTGACCTGGACCTCTTGAAGATCGCGGCGGATGATGCCCGGATCTTGTTGCGGGATGATCCGGATCTGCAGTCCGCTGAAAACGCGGCACTGCGCCGGAGACTGCTGGCGCGATACCCCTCGTGTTTGGAAAAAAGAGGTGGCTGACGATGCGAGTCATTGGCGGTGCACAAAAAGGGCATGCCCTGGGAATACCGCGTGGGAACAGAGCGAGACCGACGGCTGACAGGGTAAAGGAGTCCTTGTTTTCCATCATTTCCGGAGTCTTGACGGATGCTGACGTGCTTGATCTGTATGCGGGAAGCGGGAGTCTGGCGATTGAAGCCTTGAGTCGAGGAGCACGGCAGGCGGTGCTCATCGATAACCACCCCCAAGCTCTCATTTGCATTCGAAAGAATCTGGAAAAGACGCGCTTGGCGGATCGGGCACGCATAATGGGTGTATCCGCCCACAGGGGCATGGGCCTGTTGGCTGCCGAAAAGGCCGCTTTTGATCTCGTCTTTATGGATCCACCCTATGACAGAGGGCTGGTCGAACCCACTCTTCGGGATCTTGTGCAATATCGGTTACTCCGATGTGGCGCACTGGTTGTCGTTGAGCACACATTCAAAGAGGAAGTGCCCACCGACATAGCGAATTTGCCCTGTATCCGAAAGGAAGTGTATGGAGATACCATCCTGACACTCCTGCGATTCTGTATAGAGAGGCAGACAGACAAAGGAGAAGAAGACGATTGAGAATCGCCGTATACCCGGGCAGTTTTGATCCGGTGACTCTGGGGCATTTGGACATCATTGTTCGCGCATCACAGCTGTTTGACAAGCTCTACGTTGCCGTTCTCAGCAACTCAAGTAAACGCGACTCGTTTTTTTCGTGGCACGAGCGGGTCGAAATGCTGCGGGAAGCAACCGCTGACTTGCCCAAGGTCCACTGTGAGAGCTTCCAGGGCTTGGCCGTGGAGTACGCTCGGAGCCGACAAGCCCAGGCCATCGTACGCGGTCTTCGGGCGGTATCTGACTTCGAGTATGAACTCAAGCTGGCCGAAGCAAACCGGCATCTTGCCCAGGAGATTGAGACAGTCTTTTTGATGACCAGCCATCAATACTCGTTTATCAGTTCAAGCATCGTCAGAGAGGTCGCCCAGTTGGGCGGAGACATCGACGGCTGGGTCCCTCGTAACGTGGCTGAGCAGATCGCACAAAGATACGGGCCGCGCGGTTCAGAGTAATCAAGGTCCTTTACTTGTGCGCAGAAGCCGCCAACATATCCCACACACATTTTTCAAGGGAGGTAGCAGCGACAAGCTTGCACCCGTAAGACCGTCGCTGTGTGGAAGCCATGAATCGGATGAATCTCATCATTCTACTCGATCGTCTGGATCAGCTGATCGATTCTGCTCCGGAGATCCCCCTTACCGGAAAGGCTCTGATTGATGCAGAGGCGGCTTTGGAACTCGTCGACAAGATTCGCAACGCGATCCCCGAAGAGGTAAAACGGGCCGAATGGCTTGCCTCCGAAAAAGACCGAATGCTGGCGGAAAGTGAAGCAGAGGCCGAGCGCATGGTTCGAGAAGCTGAAGCTTACGTGGCTAAGATGGTCAGCGAATCCGAACTGGTAAAGAAGGCCAAAGAGGAAGCCTTGCGCATTTTGGAGGAGGCTGAGAACAAGGCCCGGGAGACTCAAGTCGGGGCCGATCAGTATGCTGACTCCGTGCTGGCAAAGTTGGAGGAGCACCTGGACAGAGTCCAAAATGTGGTGCGCCGGGGCCGCGACGAGCTCCAACGATCGGCCGGTCAGTAAGGGAGTGCGCCAAGACAAGTGGGCATTTCACTGGCCATGGGAACGGGAGGCGGAGAGGGGGCAGCCTACGCCGGGTTTTTGTACGCTCTCCATCAGTTCGAGATACCCGTGTCAGGTATTTGTGCCTGCGGTACCAGTGTGTTTCCCTGTCTGGCCAAAGACCCTGGTCATCTTTACTTTCTTGTGCACATATGGAAACATCTTTGTACATCGGGTTTTATTACCGACCAAGAGGCTGTGTATGAAGCTCTGGCCTTATTGTTCCCGGCGCTCCGCCTGGAAAACCATCCCGCGAGACTCGCTGTAGTCGCCTGCGACGTTCTTACAGGACAGCCCGTGCTGATCAGAGAAGGATCCGCGGCGGCGGTTGCCGCGTCCAGTCTTTGGTCCGCTAATGGTCCCTGCATCAGAACTGTGGACCGCCGCCATCTCTCCGACGGCTCCGTTTTCGGTGTTCCCGTGAACAGCGCAGCCAGGTTGTTTGGACGACCGGTGGTGGCTTTGAGGGCCGCAAGGCCAAGCAAGCCTCGAGTCGGCGTGTCCGAAATCCTGATACAGGCTGCAGCACACAGACTAGACGATGCTGCGGAACTCGTCATCGACATCGGACTAGGGGAAGGACAAGAAGATGATGTGAACACCTGGTTCTCTGCGGGCCGGAGACAGGCCTGTCTCTGGCAAGAGACGCTTTCGTTCATGGCAAAGGAGCAGGGAACATGACGGCGTGAATCGGATGGACCGCCTGCATTTCCGCGGTCGGTAGGCGAACGTCTCAGGAGGTGATGTCATGAGCTGCAAACGCTGCCTTTTCGCTATGGCGATCGTGGTATCCCTGGGTCTTTTTTACTATGCCCACGCACAATCCGTGTTGCTCAAACAAGGTGCGACAGGAGATGCGATGTGGGAACTTCAGTTGTCGTTGTTTCAACTCGGTTTCCTAAAGATGACTCCCACGGGAGTGTTTGACACCGCGACCCAGGAAGCCGTTCGCCGATTTCAACAACAAAGCGGGTTAATCACTGACGGGATTGTGGGCCAACAGACCTGGCTTAGCCTCCACCGCACTCTTTCTGCGAAGCGGCAACACACATACGAGGTACGCGGCGGCGATACCCTGTGGAGCTTGGCTCGCCGCTATGGTATCAGCGTTGATATGATCGCCAAAGCCAATCGGTTACGAAGTGCGGATAACATAAGAGCCGGACAAAAGCTTGTGATCCCTGTTCCCGAATCAGAACTCAGAGCGGAGGCAACAACTCCTCCGGTCACGGAGACTCGGTCTGAGGCACGCGCCACCGGAGAACGACTAATACCTGAAGCGTTGAGCTGGACGGAAGTGCAGAAGATCTTTCCACACAACACCGTAGCCCGTGTCGTTGACGTTGAGACGGGCAAGTCGTTCAGCGTGAAACGCTACTACGGAACCCTACATGCCGATGTCGAGCCTTTGACTGCTGAGGACACGGCGACAATGAAGGGCATATATGGCCAATGGAGCTGGCAGAGACGTGCCATTGTTGTAGAGGTTGCCGGGCGACGCATCGCTGCCTCGATGAACGGTGTTCCTCATGGGAACGGTGCTATCGCGTCCAACAACTTCAACGGTCACTTCTGCATTCATTTCAAGGATAGCAGGACCCATAACAACAGGAGGGTCTGCCCCGATCATCAAGCCGCCATTCAGGCCGCCGTGCAGGCCTTTGGCGGCATAGCCGTCGGAGTTGTCGAATAGCAGTGTCACGAATGCAATGTGACCGCGGTGAGCATACATACATCTGTGACCGTTCTCCCGGCTCGACTCATGTTTTTCGCCGGAACCGGCGATGTCACCCACAGAGGAAAAGGGTAGGCGGTAGGGTTAGTATGAACCCCGCCAACAACGCCGATATCAGGAAAGCAGATTCGTTGTCTGATAGACGTCTCTGCACAGACGGATCCCAGGTCTTTTCTTGGGGACAAGGCAGCACTGCCATCTCGCACAAAGCTACGTTCCCGCCTGGAGAATCCGGCTGAAGCCACTTTGTGGCGACGCGATCAGTCTATGGCGGTCCCTGTATTGCTTGACAGAGATAATCGCAGGTAGCTATAATGGCGGGGTGAGACCATGCGGATAGACATAAGCTCACTGAAGGACGATCCGGGAGCCAGCCGGAAAGTCAGTTTTTCGGCGGCTTCGTTAGCTGGACTCGAGTGGCAAGAATCCGTGATACAAAGCTCTGTGGTGCAAGTTACGGCCACAGTGACAAACACCGGGTCGGCTTTTGTTGTAAACGGTGAGGCGAGTACTGACCTGGAGCTGCAATGTGATCGCTGTCTAAAGCGTTTTCGGTATCAACTGGTTGCGCAGCTTGACGAGGAGTATCTACCGGACACGAGCCTTGAGAACGCTGACGACGCCTCGGAAAACGGAGCCGACGAACAGTTCGCTGAAGCCAGTGTTTTCCGTGGCGATGAAATAGACATGACTGAGGCAGTGCGTGAACAGCTACTGCTGGCATTGCCCCTGAAGGCGCTGTGTACGCTCGATTGTCTGGGGCTATGTTCCACTTGTGGCAAAGATCTCAACAGTGGGGAATGTAGCTGTCGGCAGGAAACCACCGACCCCCGTTGGGCTGATCTCGCACGTTTGCTCGATCAACAGACCGACAGGGGAAACGTTTGAGAGGAGTACGGGCATGGCCAATCCGAAGAGACGTCATTCAAAATCAAGAACGCGGTTGCGCAGGGCAACGTGGTCCGCTGCAGCCGCCACGGTTACCAATTGCTCACGTTGCCACGAGCCGAAACTACCCCATCGTGTGTGCAGCAACTGCGGTACCTACGCGGGAAGACAAGTACTTGAGGTTGAGAGCGATACGAAAGCCGGGGCATCCGGTTAAATGGCTGCGCCAGTTGATCTATGCCGTAGTTGGTGATTATCCGAAAGGCACCGTGTCTGCGCGACGGTGCTTTTTTGCTATAAGCGCAATATTCTGCAATAATTGAGGAAGTGGATCAGCCTTGAGAATCGCTGTGGACGCCATGGGAGGCGATCTCGCTCCCGACGAAATCGTCAAAGGCGCCAGTCTGGCGGCTCAGACTTTGGGCGTTGAGATTCTGCTTGTCGGACAGCGAGAGCGCGTCGAACCGATACTAGCTGATCTACCCAGTAGCGGAATCGAGATTCTTCACGCATCTGACGTCGTCGAGATGCAAGACTTAGCTATAAGAGTTGCCCGAAAAAGAAAGGACACCTCCATTGCGGTAGCCGTAAGGAGCGTCAAAGAGGGACGAGCTGATGCCCTGGTGAGCGCCGGCAGCACCGGAGCCACTATGGTTGCCGCCCTCTTGGGTTGGGGCCGGATTAGGGGCGTTGATCGTCCCGCCATCGGGACCGTGATGCCGACTGGCGATGGACGCTGCGTCCTGTTAGACGCCGGCGCTCACGTCGATGCCAAGCCCAATCACCTGGTGCAATATGGAATCATGGGATCGGCATACGCAGAGCGAGTCTTAGGTATTCCCAATCCTCGTGTGGGTCTGCTGAACATCGGCGAAGAAGAGACCAAAGGATGTGAGCTTGTCCGGCAAGTCTATCCTCGCCTCAGGGAATTATCCCGGATAAATTTCATCGGCAACGTTGAAGGCAGGGATATCTTGTCCGGCAACGTCGACGTTATTATCTGCGACGGTTTCGTGGGCAACATAGTGTTGAAGTTCGCCGAGGGTATGGCAAAGACAGTCTTTTTCATGCTGCAGCAAGCGCTTAGTGCTGATATTAAGTCCAGGTTCGGCGGTTTGTTGCTCAAGGACGCCTTTCGCAGTGTCAGAGCCAGTCTTGATTATTCCGAATATGGCGGAGCTCCGCTTCTGGGTGTCGATGGGATATGCATAATCTCACACGGATCGTCAAACGCACAGGCCATCTTCAACGCTATTCGGGTAGCAAAGGAAGCGATTGAGCAGGATCTGACATCGCACATTCGGACTCTGGTCACCGCTCGCACCTGAAGGACTCGAGTAGCCATCCACCAACAAGATTGGGGGAGTTGGGTACTATGCGGAAAGCGGGTATCTGGGGCGTGGGACGAGCTCTTCCCGAGCGAGTCCTGACAAACGCCGAACTGGAAAAAATGGTCGATACAAGCGATGAATGGATCACCACCCGTACCGGGATCAAAGAAAGGCGCATAGCCGGTTCAGATGACACCACGTCCGATCTGGCTACCAAAGCCGCAAAAGCGGCGTTGGCAAATGCAGGCGTCACCGCGGATGAGATTGACATGATCATCGTGGCCACCGTGACACCAGACATGCCCTTTCCTGCCACCTCTTGCTTAGTACAAGCGGAATTAGGGGCCAAACACAGCGCTGCCTTTGATCTGTCAGCGGGCTGTTCGGGCTTCATCTACGCTCTGGGAATGGCTGCCTCCTGCATCAAATCAGGCTTGGCTCACCGAGTCCTTGTCATCGGTGTCGACATTCTTTCCCGTATTACTGATTGGTCCGATCGGACTACCTGTATCTTGTTCGGGGATGGAGCGGGCGCCTGTGTCGTCGGTCCCGTCTCCCAAGGAGGCATTCTGGCTACTTACTTGGGAGCGGACGGTACCGGCGGAGACAAGCTTTATACTCCAACGCCCTACTCCCGTTACTCACCCGGCGAAGGCACCAGACCTGCAAAAGACCACCACATCTACATGGCAGGTAACGAGGTGTTTAAGTTCGCCGTCCGTATCATGGGGGACGCGTCGCTCGAGGTGCTAAGGCGCGCCAGGCTTTCTCCGGCGGATATTGAGCTTTTCATCCCCCACCAAGCCAACATTCGAATCATCGACGCGGCGGCCCGAAGACTTGGCCTTTCCTCAGAACACGTCTTTGTAAACGTGCATAAATACGGAAACACCTCAGCGGCGTCCATTGGCATCGCACTCAGTGAGGCCGTGGATCAAGGTCGGGCAAACCCTGGGGATCGTCTTGTGCTGGTGGGGTTCGGGGCCGGTCTGACATGGGGTGCCATGGCCCTGGAATGGACGGGAGCAAAGGAGCGGGAACCGGCATGATGCGACGGCTTGCTTTCATCTTCCCCGGTCAGGGAGCACAGTATGTCGGCATGGGACAAGAGCTGGCCGAGACCTATCCGGTGGTCATGCAGACCCTGCGTGAAGCGGAAGCGGCCTTGGGCGAACCTCTTATAGAGGTGCTCTTCCGTGGTCCGGCCGAGCGCCTCACACAAACCTACTATACGCAACCGGCCATTCTCTCCCTGAGTGTGGCGATTGCCCGTCTGGCCACATCAGTTGTGCGACCCTTTGCTGCCGCAGGACACAGTCTTGGGGAGTATTCCGCCCTTGTTGCGGCCGGCTGTCTCTCGTTGGAGGACGCCGTGCGAACCGTACGCCTGCGGGCGCGTTTTATGGAAGAAGCAGTCCCACCTGATACGGGCACCATGGCAGCGGTGATGGGACTTGAGGCGGGGCAGGTGGAGGCGATCTGCAAGGCGGCGGGCGGACCGGGAATTGCGGAGCCGGCCACCTATAACGGAGGAAGGCAAGTAGTCATAGCCGGAACACTGGAAGGTGTGGAAACCGCCACTCGCCTCGCCCTGGAAGCTGGCGCGCGTCGGGTTCACCAACTGAAGGTGAGCGGCCCTTTTCACTCCAGTCTGCTTGAGCCGGCGGGAAAACGCCTGCGAGATGTCCTACAAGACATAAGGATGGGGCCGTGTGACATACCGGTATACTCTAACGTCTATGCCAAGGCGATGCGGGATCCCGATGAGATTGCCGAAGCGTTAGTGAAACAAGTGAGCTATCCGGTGCTTTGGGAAGACACGATTCGGGCCCTGCGGGCTGAAGGTGTGACGACTTTCGTGGAGCTGGGACCCGGACGAGTACTATCGGGTCTTGTACGGCGCATAGACCCCACCGCTCAGGTGCTCAACGTAGAGGATCCGGCGAGCTGGAGCAAATTCGTTGCATGGGCTGAAGGGAATGAGGTAATATGAGTCTTGCTGGGAAGGTCGCCATCGTAACGGGGGCAAACAGAGGATTGGGGCGCGCCGTAGTTGAGAGGTTCGCTGCCGACGGAGCGACAGTCGTGGTCTGTGCACGAGACCTGACTGCCGCGCAAAGCGTTCTCGCCGAGCTCCCGCAACAAGACTCCCGTGGTCTGGCCGTAACCCTTGATGTCACATCAACCGATTCTTGCCATGCGGCGGTCGACAGAGTATTGGCCGAGTATGGGCGTATTGATATTCTCGTAAACAACGCCGGCGTAACGAGGGATGCGTTGATACTGCGGATGAGCGAAGATGATTGGGATCTGGTACTTGACACCAATCTAAAGGGTGTTTATCGTTGCTGTAAAGCCGTATTGCGCCCGATGGTGAAAGCACGCACCGGATGTATCATCAATGTGAGCTCAATCGTGGGGATAGCCGGCAATGTCGGTCAAGCGAACTACGCTGCAGCAAAAGCCGGTATTGTGGGATTTACCAAGAGCCTGGCCAAAGAGGTAGCTTCCCGTAGCATCAGGGTCAATGCCGTGGCCCCAGGCTACATAGAGACCGATATGACCAGGGCCTTGCCCGCGTCACAACGGGAGCATCTCCAAAAAAGCATTCCCATGGGGCGCACGGGTAGACCTGAAGAGATAGCGGCGGCTGTTGCCTTTCTCGCCGGTGACGATGCCGCATACATCACGGGACAGACCTTGATCGTGGATGGCGGTTTGGCCATGTGACCGGGCAAAAGATACAGTTGCCATGAAGGGGGTGACGTTGTGGACATTTTTGAGCGCGTACGCGAACTGGTAGTAGACCAACTTGGCGTCGATAATGAGGAAGTGACCCTCGAAGCGTCCTTTGTCGACGATCTGGGAGCTGACTCGCTCGACATCGTGGAGCTGGTCATGGCTTTCGAAGAGGAGTTTGAGCTGGAGATTCCCGACGAGGATGCAGAGAAGATTACTACTGTAGGAGCCGCGGTAGAATACATTAAGACGATGGTTGAGGGCTAATCGGCGTTCACCTGTCGGAGGTGAGTTGTGGTGAAAAGACGAGTGGTAGTCACTGGCCTAGGTGCTGTGACATCGTGCGGTACCGGCGTTTCTCAGTTGTGGTCTTCCGTTACGGCGGGTGTGTCCGGTGTTAAACACATCCGTGCCTTCGACACGTCGAGGCTGACGTCTCGAATAGCGGCAGAGATACATGATTTCGATCCGACGGACTATATGGACCGCAAGGACGCCAGGCGCACGGACCGTTTCACTCAGTTTGCCATAGCGGCAACCCGACTCGCCTTAGAAGATGCACGCATGGACCTAGACTCCGTGGATACCGATCGAGTTGGAGTCGTTATTGGTTCCGGTATCGGCGGCATGCTCACGATGCAAGAGCAATGTCAGAAGCTGGTGCTACAGGGCCCAAACCGCGTCAGTCCGTTTTTCGTCCCGATGATGATACCCGATATGGCGGCCGGTCAGGTAGCCATCGTTTTCGGTCTGCGCGGGCACAATTCGTGTACCGTCACGGCCTGTGCTTCGGGTACCAACTCCATTGGTGATGCACTACGGGTGATCCAGTCCGGCGCGGCTGACAGTATGGTAGCGGGTGGAGCAGAGGCAGCAATCGGTGAACTGGCTATGGCCGGTTTTTGTTCTGCCAAGACGCTCTCCACCCGCAACGACAATCCTGAGCGTGCCTCGCGTCCGTTTGACAAACTCCGGGACGGCTTTGTCATGGCAGAAGGAGCAGGCATCGTGATACTGGAAGAACTGGAGCACGCCCGCAGTCGCGGGGCCAACATCTACGGCGAGATCG
Organism: Limnochordia bacterium; assembly: GCA_050945315.1. GTDB lineage: Bacteria > Bacillota > Limnochordia > DTU080 > DTU080 > DTU080. Next base: position 14,836 of record JBMNSS010000034.1, read on the forward strand.
TCGGCTATGGAACAACCAGTGACGCCTATCATATCACCGACCCGGCTCCCGGCGGTGAAGGTGCTGCCAGAGCCATTCGACTTGCCTTGCAGGATGCCGGGCTGGAACCGGAAAGCGTAGATTACATCAATGCGCACGGCACTTCCACGTCCAAGAATGATTATATTGAGACGTTGGCCATAAAACAGGTCTTTGGAGATTACGCCTATCAGATTCCGATAAGCTCGACCAAGTCGATGACCGGACATCTATTGGGTGCAGCCGGAGGCGTCGAAGCGGTTATCTGCATGAAGACCCTCGAGACTGGTATCATTTGCCCGACAATCAACTACGAAGTGCCCGATCCGGACTGCGATTTGGACTACGTACCAAACCAGGCTCGCCGACACGACGTAAATGTCGTCCTATCAAACTCTTTCGGATTTGGGGGACATAACGCGGTATTAGTCTTTCGCAAGTACCACGGTTAGAATCAGATAGGGGAGGGTGATGACGACGTTTAACCCACCCTCCCACGCGCGGGGGTGACACATGACTGCCTCAGAGACCAAAGCAGTCTGTGGGTTGCCCATTTCCGAACCACTGCTCACCATGGCGCTTACCCACAAGTCTTACGTTGCCGAACACCCTGGAGCCGTTGATAACGAACGACTCGAGTTCTTGGGCGATGCAGTGATAGAGCTCGCCTATACGGATTATCTGTATCATACCTACCCTCAACGATCAGAAGGGGAATTGAGTGCCGCGCGGGCCGCTGCCGTGAGTGAGCCATCACTCGCTCGGTTTGCTCGAGGTCTGGGACTTGGCTCTCACATCCGCCTTGGTCGCGGCGAGGAGATGAGCGGCGGGCGTCAACGTGACTCTTTGCTGGCCGATGCATTCGAGGCCGTGGTAGGGGCTGTGTATTTGGAGCACGGGTGGGATGTGGCCCGAGAATTCGTGATATCACATCTGGGAAGTCCAACGCTCCCCCTAACTACAGACAACAAAGGACGCCTTCAGGAGTTGCTGCAGGCCTCCTCAAAACAGACACCCTCCTACCACGTGTTGAAGGAGTCCGGGCCCGATCACGACAAGGTTTTTGTTGTGGAAGTCGTTCATAGAGGGCGACGTCTAGGCCGCGGAACAGGGCGCTCCAAAAAAGAAGCTGAGCAAAAGGCAGCGGAGGAAGCCCTGAATCGACTCCAAACTCGGTCCTCGGACTAGCCGTATCCATCATCACCCCCTCACATTTCTGGATCCCATGCAGGACAACGCTACCCGGCGATGAAGTGATCATTCACTCACACAAACGCCCTTCATTGTGATAACCTACCTACTTGTGAAAAAATAACCAAATATGAGGCGCACATCGCAGGAGGTAATAGACATGGAGGAACTAAGGGTTTCCGGGACATCAAGGCCCAAGGCCGTCGCCGGAGCATTGGCGGCCGTGCTGCGTGAAGACGGAAGAGTTGAGCTGCAGGCAGTGGGTGCCGGGGCGGTTAACCAAGCGGTGAAAGCCATAGCGATTGCCCGTGGTTTTGTGGCCCCAAACGGTATCGATCTTGTATGTATTCCGGCATTTGCCGAGATCGACATCGATGGTCAGGAGCGCACGGCCATCAAATTCATAGTTGAACCGCGCTGACACCCCTACAGTAACCAAGCATATTGCACCAGCCCATAGCATAGCCATGCTATGGGACAAGGGGTCACGTCCCCTTGGGCCAGGCAAGGATGCCGGACGAGGAGGATCTGTAGATGTTCGACCCTAACCAGGAAGCTGACCTGGCTATCCTGCAGCGTCTCGACCTGGATGAGGGACGTGCCAAGGAAGAGATGGTCCTCAAATACCTCCCTATGGTCAAACACATCGTAAAAAGGTATTACGCTCCCTCGCTTGAGTTCGATGATCTTATGCAGGAAGGATTAATCGGCCTGCTTTCAGCTATCGATGAATATCGCCCTCAGGAGTTCAATGTCAAGTTTAGTTCCTTCGCCTACATCTGTATTATCCGCAAGGTATACAACGTCATCAAACAGAGCAACGGCAATAAACATAAAGCTCTCAACACAGCCGTATCGCTCCAGAGTTTCGTCAACGTTGACGAGACGCGTACCGTTCTGGATCTCATATCCGATAAAGAACCAGACTACGATCCCCTCAACGCTATAGAGGCCAAAATAATAGATGAAAGAGTTGAAGAGGTTCTTAGAGCTCATCTTTCATTACTTGAGTACACCGTGGCGTCATACCTGCTGCAAGGTTATACCTGCGGAGAGATCGAAGACGCCATTGGTGTCAAGGCGAAGGTCATCGACAATGCGCGCACTAGGGTCAAGGCTAAGTTGCGGCGCATCATAAGGAATCATGGATCGCTGCTCAATCCGTCGGTGCCGACGAATGTTCGTCAACGCAAAGACCTGTATCTGGACCTCAAAATGGGGAGCTAGTCGTTGCAGGTCTTGCCGAGGGGGGCGGCGAATCCATTTGTTTGTTGTTCATAGCCAAAAGGGGCCATAGTAGCGTGTATCTCAAGAGCCTTGCCATGCAAGGATTTAAGTCATTTGCCAACCGGGTGGAGCTTTCTTTTCTGCCGGGTGTGGCCGCCGTTGTCGGGCCTAACGGCAGCGGCAAAAGTAATATAGCAGATGCCATTCGCTGGGTCTTGGGAGAGCAGAGTGTACGATCTTTGCGGGGGACACGTGTCCAAGACATCATCTTCTCCGGCAGCAGCCTAAGACGCCCCCTGGGGATGGCGGAAGTCTCGATAGTCCTCGACAATACGTCCGGCTTGCTGCCGCTGGAGTATAGCGAAGTGACCATCACCCGGCGGGTGTTTCGTTCAGGCGACAGTCAATTCGCCATCAACAAGACACCCTGCCGGCTGCGGGATATTCAAGATCTTCTGTTAGACAGCGGCATCGGACGCGGTTCTCTCTCCTTGGTCGGTCAAGGCGAGGTCGATGCCATCCTCAACGCCGCTCCGGAACAACGGCGGCTTCTATTGGAGGATGCCGCTGGTATCACTCGCTATCGCACGCGTCGAGAAGAGGCTCTGGAAAAGCTGGCTGAAACAGGCGAAGATCTCTTGCGCGTGGACGATCTGATAGCGGAGATTGTCGACCGCCTTGATCCGCTGAAAGAGGCGGCTGAAAAAGCAGAGCGGCATCTGCAGCTCAGTTCCAAGGCGCGCCGGCTTGAGATAGCTTTGTTGTGTCACGATAAAAGACGCCTGGAACGCAATGCTTTGCGCGAAGCACAGCAACATGATCGTGTTGTCGCAGAAAAGGAACGGCTCACTTCCGAAATATCTCGGATACAAGAGTCTCGCAACCAATCTCAACTAGAGGTTGAAAGAATCCTTGGCGAGATTGAGGCGATGCGAGAGCGCCTTCAGCTAATCCGCGAGCATGAGCAACAGCTTACGCATCACATTGAGCTGGCGACGGAAAAGGCAAACCAGGCACAGCGTGATTTGCAGCGTAGCATTGATTCACGAAAAGCACTGGACCTTGAGGTCGCCGGTGCCCGACGCGCTATCGACGAAGCGTCCACTGCTTTGGGGTCGCTGCGATCAAATCAAGAGAAGACAGTCTCAGCGCTTGCTGAGATTGAGCGGGCTCATGTACAAAGCGAGAGCCAAGTACGCGCCTTGACCCAACAACTGGAGCAGCTGCGCCAACGTCTGGCGGAGAAAGAGCGCGTTGCCGCCCTGTGTGAGGGCGAGCTGCGTAGCGAGCCGGATTCAGAGAGAGAATCAGATCAACTTCGTCAACTGAAGCGCGAACGTGCGAATTGCCAACTGCGCATATCTGAGGTGACAACCGAGCGTGAGCAGATCAAGTCCAGACTGACTGAGATAGACTCTGCGCTCGTCGAACTTCAAAACGCTGTTGACCAGACCGAGAGCTCTCTGCGTAAAGCCGCGGCGGATGGGGCGAAGCTGGATGACCTGTACACCGAACAGCTTCGCCTGCTTAGTGACGTCGAATCCCGTTTTCGGGTCCTGGAGAGTATGGCCGACTCGTATGAAGGTTACTTCCAAGGGGTGCGCAACGTCCTGGCATCGCGGCACGAGATCGCCGAGGGCATCCTGGGATCGGTGGCTGAGCTCATCCGTGTGCCTTCTGAGTTTGAGTTGGCGATAGAGATTGCCTTGGGAAACTCAATGCAAAGCATTGTCACTCTCTCTGAACACGATGCGGAAGAGGCCATAGCCTTTCTTAAGTCCACGCGCTCCGGTCGGGCCACGTTCTTGCCTCTGGACGCGCTGCGTTACCGTCTCTTCTCAACAACTGAACGTCAAGCACTTGTCCATCCCGATTTAGTTGGGATTGCCGCTGATCTGGTTTCATGCCATCCACAGGTCAAGCCTGCCTTGGATTTCCTGTTGGGCCGTACCGTCTTGACCCGGACCCTGCAAAGCGCACTCGCGTTGAGCAAGAGAGTCCGCGGCTTTCAACGTGTGGTGAGCCTGGACGGAGACCTCGTCACACCCGGGGGAGCCATAACGGGGGGCTCATCGAAGCGCCAGAGCTCGGGGCTTCTCTCACGTCGCCGTGAGCTCGATGAACTGGGGAACAAGATAGCCGCGTTAAGACAAGAAGTGGCCGCACTCGAGAAGGCACGTGCGGATGCTCAGCAACGCATAGACCTGCTTGAGCGCCGTCTCGAGGCCCTAAACAACAAACGACACAGGACGGAGATTGCGCGGACCGGCGCGATGGCTGATGCAACCGCCTTAGATAAGGAATGGCAACGTCTCTGCGATCTGGACAGACAGTTGACACAACAAGAACACGAGATCAACCGACTGACCCAGAGACGCTTTGAGCGTCTGGCCCAATTGCACGAGCAACTGAAGATCGCTAACGACGAAAAACAGGCTTTGCAGGCTGAGGTGGCCGACGTATCCGAACGCTTGGATCTGGCCGTTCGCAGTCGTGACGATATACAGGCCGAGTTGACTCGAGCCGGACTCACCGCGGCGAAGATCGCTCACGAAAAAGAAGCAGCGGTTGTCAGATTGAGTGAGTCGAAACAGGCCTTGTCTGTTGCGCTCCGGCGCATAGAAGACGAAGAAGAACGCATACGCGACGCTGAGCAATTGCTCGCTGAGCTCGCCGTCACATTGGAACAGCAAGGTCAGCAATTGGCAGCGGCCCGTATCGAGTACGGTCAGTGTCAGAGACAACTGCAAGAGCTTCGCGAGCATCACCAAGTCCTTCAGGCAGAGTCGGCTTCTTTGGCCGCTAATGAAAGGGAACTGCGCGACAGCCGTGATGAGATACAGGATCAGATTCAAACCCGAGCGGTTGCTCTAGCCCGCGCCCAAGCGGCGGTAGCCAACATCAATGAAAAACTCGCCGACCTGAATGCTGAGGACGACGCTGCTGAGGCCCATGAGATACCGGC
>JBMNSS010000035.1:0-19983 GCA_050945315.1 Limnochordia bacterium
AGAAAAGAGGGTTCCAACTACCGATCATGACTGTCGGGCCAAGGCCGTCACCAAGGTCACCAGACGCTCCGTGGCATCCGGTTTGCCCAGACGCTTGCTCGCCCGGGCCATGCTTTGCAGCTGTCCGGGTGTGTTCAGAAGCCGGATGACCAGATCTGCCAGGACCTCCCCGTTTATTTCCCGATCAGGAATCACCTTGGCCGCACCGTGTTTTTCCAACACTTGGGCGTTGTGGAGCTGGTGATCTTCCGCGGCGTGCGGATAAGGCACCAAAATCGCGGGCAGACCTCTCACTGTAAACTCAGCACTTGAGAGCGCACCGCCCCGCCCGACCACTAAATCAGCGGCTGCCAAAGCCTCAGGCATCGAGTAGATATAGGGCACGATACGGATGTTGCCGTAGCGAATCATCTCATCATCCTTATCGACCGTTACACCCTGTTCTTTTAAGGTTTCCACCACTTCAGGGTACAAGGCTCTTCCGGCCGCGTGAAGCACCTGCAGATCGCGACGGACATTGAGCATCGGAGCCGCCTCAAGTAGCGCCTGATTGACGCTTCTTGCTCCCTGGCTTCCCGCCGTGACCAAAAGCGTGCGCTTATTGGGATCCAGTCCGAACATGCGTTGCCCCGTCTCCCGTGTGCAGGAGCTGATCTCCGGCCGCACCGGGTTTCCGGTCACCACCGTCTTTGCGGGCGAAAAAAACGATTTAGCCTCATCGTAGCCGACGGCTACCTGATCCACAATCTTGGCCAACAGGCGATTGGTTATGCCCGGATAGGCATTCTGCTCGTGAATGAGCGTCGGATAGCGCAAAGCGGCCGCCGCCAGGATTACCGGCCCGGAGACATATCCGCCGGTACCCACCACGACATGAGGCCGGAACTTGCGTATCACCCGCATGGCCTGATGAGTGCCTACGGCCGCCGTAGCCAGAGCCAAGGGAATCTTCCACGAAAGCTTCCTGGGAATGTGATGGGCGCGAATCGTCTCCAGACGAAAACCGGCCCGCGGTATCACATCCGCCTCAAGACCCGCCTTGGTACCGACAAAGATGATCTGAGCGCCCTGCTCTCTCAGTACTTGGGCCACGGTAACTCCCGGATATATGTGTCCGCCGGTGCCCCCGGCGGCAATAAGAACGCGCATAAGCTCCCCCCGTACCCTCTAAGCTCTGCTGATCGCCGTCTTTTCGCCCGCCGCTGAGACATTGAGCACAACACCGATTCCGGCCAGCGTAGCCACGAGTGAAGATCCTCCCGAACTGATGAGAGGCAACGTGATCCCCGTCGTGGGCAACAAGGCGCTGACCACCGCGATGTTTAACGCCGCCTGCAGGATGACCATCGTGGTCAGCCCCGCCGCCAGCGTGCATCCGTAAATATCCGGGGCCTTCAATGCCGCCCGATATCCTCTCCAAGCCAAGGTGACAAAAAGCATCAACACAAGCATCGAACCCAGAAAACCCAGCTCCTCGGCCAAGATGGCGAAGATAAAATCCGTATGCTGCTCAGGCAGATAAGAGAATTTTTGTCGGCTTTCACCTAAGCCCAGGCCGAACAGTCCGCCTGAACCGATGGCCAGCAGTGACTGAATGATACTCCAGCCCGAATCACTTCTGTCAGCCCACGGATCGAGAAAAGCCGTGATGCGACGCATCCGATAGGGTTCACGTTTCACCAGCCATATGGCGGGCGGTATCCCCGACAGAACCAATAAAAACAGGTAATCCAAACGCGCCCCGGCACCAAAAAGCATGAGGCCCGCCGTGCCCAAAAGGGCAAGCCCGGTGCCCAGGTCAGGCTCCATCAGGATGAGCGCGAAACTGACCGCCACGGGCAAGAAAGGCACGACAATGCCGTAGATAAAAGAGCGTACCTCGGAGCGAAAGACGGCGATGTAGGCAGCCAGCAGATTGACAACGGCCAGCTTGGCCAACTCTGAAGGCTGTATTGACACAAAGCCCAGACTGATCCAACGCCGGGCACCCAAAGCTTCATCACCGATAACCAGCACCAATACCAAAAGGGTCGTGGCAGCCAGATAGCCGGGGATGGCCAAGCGGCGCCAAAACCGGTAATCGATACGCGCCGTCACCGATAACGCGGCCAGCCCTATCGCAGCCCACATAATCTGACGTTTGAGAAAATAATAGGCATCGCCCGTATCCCGTCTGGCCGTCGTGTAGCTGGAGCTGAAGACCATAACGATCCCGATCACCAGCAGTGCCAGTGTGACGGTAATCAACGTGTAATCCGGCCGTCGCATGGTCATTCCCTCCCGGCAGCTCCCGGATGACCTCCGAAGTAAAGACTATATCGACAAGAGTCCGATGAGACCAAAAACCAGGGCCGTCAGCCAAAAACGGGTGACAATCTTCGACTCGGGCCAGCCGAGAAGTTCGAAGTGATGATGAAGGGGTGTCATCTTAAAGATGCGTTTGCCGCCCGTCAGCTTAAAGTAACTCACCTGGAGGATCACCGACAGGGTCTCGACCACGAAAAGGCCGCCGATGATGCAAAGATGCAGCTCCGTTGCCGTCAGCACGGCAATGGCTCCCAGTGCCCCTCCAAGAGCCATACTCCCCGTATCACCCATAAATACCTGGGCCGGATAAGTATTGAACCAACAAAAGCCCAGACATGCCCCGGCTACGGCGACGGCCAAGACAGTCAACTCCGTCGAACCAAGCGAATGGGCGATGATCGCATAGACCACCATCGCCACGGCACTGGCTCCGGCGGCCAGACCGTCCAAGCCATCGGTGAAGTTCACGGCATTAGCCGCACCGACAACCGTGGCTACGGCCAAAACGAGAAACAACCACGCCGGCAACGCTGTCAAAGTCCCTTTGAACGGGATCAAGATCGACGATCCCAGCGGAGACTCATTGAGCATATAAAGAGCCAAGACGGTGGCCACCAGGATCTGGCCGACAAGCTTATGGCGGGCCTTAAGCCCGAGGCTCTTTTTGGTCGTCACGATGATATAATCGTCAATCAAACCGATGAGACCAAACCCTATGATGACAAAAAGAGCGTAGGGAAGAACCGAATAGCCGTCACTCATCAACAGACTGGAGGCCGCCACGGCAAGGACTATGAGCACGCCTCCCATGGTCGGAGTACCTCTCTTCTTCTTGTGCGCCGCAGGGCCCGCATCGCGAATCTGCTGCCCGAATTTCAGACGATACAGGTAACGAATGGTCGCCGGACCAAGCAGCAGCATGATGACAAATGACAGTATCCCGGCCATGACTACTCTGTATTCTTCACTCACCGACTGACCCCGCCCTTCACACCCTGTCGGCCCAAGATGCCACAGCGGCGGCCACCCGCTCCAAGCGCAAACCGCGCGAAGCCTTGACCAACACGCTGTCACCTTCCCGTAGCCAGCTCTGCACCGCTTCCGCAGCGACTTGAGCATCTCCATACCATGATACGGAATCGGAGCACATTCCGGCTTCCTTGGCACCGGCCGCGATAAAATGCGCTGCCTGACCGATACAGATCAACAGATCGACACCCGCCGCAGCAGCGAGCTGACCGATCTCGCGGTGGTAGTGTTCATTCTGCTCCCCAAGCTCAAGCATATCGCCTAATACGGCGATTCTACGCTCACCCGGGGAACGCTCCAGAACCTCAATAGCCGCTCTCATGGACAGCGGGCTGGCATTATACGAATCATTGATCAACAGTATGTCACCCGGCAGATCCGTGATCTCCAAGCGCTGGGGAGCCGCCCGCAACTGAGCAAGGGCCTCGGCAGCCCGGGCCGGGTCATACCCGCACACCCAACCGGTAGCCAGAGCCGCCAAAGCATTGGAGACATTGTGTATGCCCGGCAAGCTCACGGTTACCTCGTCAACCACCTGTCCTGAGCCGATGCGGAGTTCAAAGCGAACGCTTCGTTCGTCCTGAACAACCTTGGTCGCTCCTACGTCAGCCTCCGGCCCCAGTCCATAGGTGACGACTCGGGCCTTCGTCAGTCTCTGCATGGCGAGCACGCGAGAGTCGTCCGCATTGAGAACGGCGACTCCCGAGGCGGGCAACGCGCTGACCAATTCGGCCTTGGCCCGTGCTACGTTATCCAAGTTTCCCAAGGTGGCCAGATGCACCGGTCCCACGTTGGTCACCACGGCCAAATTCGGCTCCGCTATAGCCGCCAATTGGGCGATCTGTCCCAGTCCACGGGTTGCCATCTCGACTACGCAGATCCGATGCTGGGGTTCCAAAGCCAGCAGGGTCAGGGGCACTCCGATCTCATTGTTGAGGGTACGGTATGTGGCCAACACGTTGACTTCGGTACCCAAACAGGCGGCAATCATCTCTTTGGTCGTGGTCTTGCCATTGCTGCCCGTCACCCCGATGACCGGGCCGTTAAAGCGACGTCGGTGTCCACGGGCCAATCCCTGCAGTGCAACCAGGGTATCGGACACGGCGATGAGAAAGAAGTCGCCTTTTTCTATGGTGTCTTTAAGCCGCTGGGCTTCGGACTCCATGATCACGGCACCCGCAGCACCCCGGACGGCTGCCTCTGCCACGAAATCATGCCCGTCAAAGCGCTCACCGCGAAGAGCCACGAAAAGCCCTTCAGGCAAGGGATGGCGAGTATCAGTAAAAACGCCCGAGCAGCGTCTGAGCGACCCGCACAGCAGATGCCCATCCGTCCAGCTCAGGATCTCTTGGGGCTTGAAAATGGCCACCCTTGTTCCTCCCAATCTGTGTTGTCTTCAAGATGTCTCCGTCCGCCTTGTCCGCTTGCGTTTTTCCAGAGCGGCCCTGGCTTCCTCTCGATCATCAAAATGAATGCGGTGATCGGCAAACTGTTGGTAGGTTTCATGTCCTTTTCCTGCAATAAGCACCACATCACCGGATTGAGCAATTTCCATGGCCTTTTCGATGGCGGCACGCCGATCAAGGATCACCTCGTAATTGGTCCTGTTGATCCTTTGTATGCCGCTGACCATATCGGCGCAGATCTGCTCGGGAGACTCGCTGCGCGGGTTATCCGATGTGATAATCACATGATCCGACAACTCCGCCAGAGCCCGGCCCATCAGAGGGCGCTTACCCCTGTCGCGATCCCCGCCCGCGCCGCACACCGAAATCACACGCCCGGAGCCCAAGTCGCGAGCGGTAGTCAAGACATTGCGAAGACTGTCTTCGGTATGGGCATAGTCCACGATCACGGCAAACTCCTGCCCGATGTCAATCCGCTCAAAACGACCGGGCACTCCCCGGACGCGCTCCAAAGCCCCGGCCGCGACTTCCAGGGGAATGCCTTCATGGATTCCCGCCGCAAGGGCACACAATGCATTGTATACGTTAAAGCGCCCCGTCAGCTCTAAATCTACCGAAACGTCTCCGATCCGAAAAAAACTGCCGGCGGCACTGACTTGAACATCCTCGGCTCGCAGATCCGCCTGGTTGTCAATACCAACCGTGATAACCGGCACCCTGGCCGCTCGGGCAAAGTCTCTCCAGTGGGGATCATCGACATTGACGATCGCCGCCTTGTTACCCTTGGTTCCGTCGACACCGATTTGAGCAAACAACCGCAGCTTGGCTTGCAGATAGTGCTCAAAGTTGGGATGGAAATCCATGTGATCCCGAGTGATATTCGTAAAGACTGCGACATCAAACTCGGTACCGTCCGTGCGACGCATCTCAGTGGCGTGTGAGGAGACTTCCATCACGACAGCGTCCCACTCCGCCTCGACCATCGCCGACAAGAGGGTCTGAATATCTGAAGCTTCCGGAGTGGTCCGTGCCGAGGGGAGTGTTTGACTTCCGGCCACATGCTCAATGGTTCCGATCAGACCGGCCTTCTTACCGGCAGACTCTAGCACGTGCCTGATCAAGTACGTCGTCGTGGTCTTGCCTTTGGTGCCGGTAACACCGATCACCCGCAGATGTCTGGAAGGAAAACCCGCAAGCAGGGCTGCGGCCTCTCCGAGAACGCCACGCGATCCGGGAACGACAATCTGTGGTACAGGCAGCGTCAGTAGTCGTTCCACGATTAGTGCCGCCGCCCCCTGCGCCACGGCCGCCGGAGCAAAATCATGGCCGTCAAAGCGCGCCCCCGGAATGCAGACGAAGATGTCTCCCGGATGCACTTGGCGGGAGTCATGTGTCAACCCACGTAAGCGTACGTCACCGTCACCCACAAGGCAACCCTGAATATGGCAGGCTAACTCTCCACAAGTAACCGTCCTAACGCCGGACAAGACCTCACCCCTCTTCGCCATGACGTACCATCTACTTGAGTCTCAGGGTCACGACATCTCCCTTGTGCACATATGAGCCGGCTTCAGGCTCCTGCTCATAGACTTGCTCCCCGACTCCCTCAATACGCAGCCGCAGACCCGCCTGGGCAAACAACACGCTCGCGTCGCGCAGAGTGAACCCTACGACGTCCGGTACACGTACATCCTCGTCCCTGTCGCTTTCCGGATACAATGACAGATGCACACTTGAGCCTCGCTGCACTTGCGCGCCCGGCCTTGGCATCTGATGCTCCACATAACTCCCGTCTGCGCCGTCAATTACAGCCTTCAACCCCGCGATATCCAGCATACGCGTCGCCTCTTCCAGGGTCAGGCTTTGCACATTCGGCACGAAGGTCTTATTTGTCGGCGGTGTCTGCAGAGATCCTGGATCTGCCCGACGTTCGACACCCATGTACTCCAAAGCTTCATCGACGATGGAGGCAAAAACAGGGGCCGCCCATGTACCGCCGTAAGCCGGACGGACGCCTATTCTCACTAACATGACCACACCGGCGATCTGCGGATCATCGACGGGGCCAAAGCCCACAAACGAGGCAATGCGGTCACTGGAGTAACCTCCCTGAGGTGAGGGCATCTCAGCCGTGCCGGTTTTCCCCGCAATGCGATATCCCGGAGCATCGGCCCTGGATCCTGAGCCGTTCACCACCACGGAACGCATGGTCTTGGCTACATCCTGAGCCGTCTGCTCAGAGAGGACGCGGCGCACAATCTCGGGCTCAAAGGTCTTCACGGGCTCACCGGATTTGTCACGGATTTCCAAGGCCAGACGCGGCCGGATCAAATGGCCGCCGTTGGCAATGGCCGACACGGCCATGACCATCTGTATCGGACTGATGGCCACGCCCTGCCCAAACCCGATATTGGCCCACTGCAACAGCTCGCCGTGCCTCGTCTCCCCCGGTCGAGGCAGCAATCCTCTGGCTTCTCCGGGGAAGTCGACACCTGAGCGGGCCCCAAAGCCGAAGGCACTGGCGTATTTGTAGAATGTCTTCGGTCCGAGGCGGTCGGCCGCCAAGATGGCAAACACGGGGTTACACGAGTTTTCAGTGGCCTCCACCAGCGTCTGGGCCCCGTGCCCTTGGGCTCGCCAACAACTGACCGCTCCGCCCCAGCGGACCAGACGAATCGGGTCTACGAAGACCTCATCCAACTTGGCCGCATTGGCCTCCAAAGCGGCGGCAAGCGTAATGACCTTGAATATAGATCCGGGCTCATACTGATCCGTAAGCGCCCGATTTCGCCATATTTCTGACGGCACTGAGGCGTATTCATTCGGATCGAAGCTCGGATAGACTGCGCTGGCCAGGATCTCTCCCGTCTGAGGACGCACAAAGACAGCAATGCCGAGTTCGGATTCAGTCTCTGTAACGGCCTTTTGCAGCTCTCGTTCCGCTATATATTGGATAACCTGATCCAAAGTCAATACCAGGTCATAGCCGTCTTGCGGCGGCAGACGTCGTTCGGATCCGCCGGGGATGGCTCGGCCGCGTGCGTCACGCTCACGAATAATCATACCCGGGTTGCCGCGCAAATAACGATCGTAATAGGCTTCAAGACCCTCTAATCCTTGATTGTCCATACCCGCGAATCCTATGACCTGCGCGGCCAGACTGCCATGCGGGTAGAAGCGTTGCGGTCGTTCAGTAACACCGATCCCGGGGATGGCCAGTTCGATGACTTGCCGTGCCGTCATCGGATCGACTTTCAGCTTGAGCCAGACCATGGCCTGGTTGCGCGTCAGGCGTTCGCGCAGCCATTCGGGATCCAGATCTAACAACGGAGCAAGCTGTTCCACAGCTTGCTCCACGTCCTTGATCTCCACGGGCGTTGCATATACAGCGTCTGCACTCATGCTGACGGCAAGCTTGTTCTGATTGCGGTCCAAGATGTCGCCGCGGCTGGCCAACAGCGGAACGGGCCGCATCCTCTGATCAAGAGCCAAGGTCAAAAAGTACTGGTTGCGAATGACTTCAAGATAGAGCAGGCGTCCTGCCAAGACCATAAAGACCGCTACGAAAACCAGAAACAGCACTCCGATGCGCCGGCGTACGCTGACCATGGAAAACTTGCCCAACCGTCTTCCCCCCGGTGCGCCGCGGCCGATCAACGCAGATGACTAGCCTCTGCTTGGCCCCAGCGTGGCCAGTTATCAGTAAGCCACTTGGCTACTCCTGCCAGTACGCCCGTCTCCCTCGTTTCCACAGTGACGACTACCTGGTTCGGTATGGTCTCCTGTGCGGGAGCCAACACCAAGTACTCAACACGCTGCGGCTCCGTCAGATTCAGTCGCTCTCTCGCCAAGCGTTCGATCCGCTGAGGTGATCGAGCGCGCATCAATTCCAGTTGGAGGTGATCCTGCATGCGTTGTTCACGAGCCAATTCGTTCTGCAAGGCGGCCAATTCCTCAGAGCGTAGCATCAGCAGGCTGCGTTGTGCGACCAGTCCCAAGGCTAAGACCAGGCAAGAGAAAGCGCAGACAACTATGGCCGACAACGATACGGGCCGGCGCGACACTCGACGCCCGGTTGACTCGGTCGCAGCTTGGGTAGGCTGCTGCGGGATGAATTGGCTCTGGGCCTCTGAACGCACTCTCAGGCTAGCGCTTCCATGACTTACCGATGACATGGCTATGCATTCTCCTCTGCCGACAGAACACGCTCTGCCGCTCGTAAAGTCGCGCTACGGGCACGCGGGTTCTTTTTCAACTCAGCTGGGCTGGGCCTGACCCCTTTGGTCGTAACGATGCGTAGTTGCGGTACTTGTCCACAGACACACCCTAGGCGGGGAGGACAATTGCACGGATTAGCCTGAGAACGGAAGAAATTCTTGACCAGGGTATCCTCAAGACTGTGAAAGGTAATAACAACAAGTCTGGCCCCCGAACGAAGCACCTTGAGTGCGGCGTTCAAACCGCGCTCAAGATTGCCTAATTCATCGTTTACGGCAATCCTCAGAGCCTGAAAAGTGCGTCTGGCAGGATGTGGTCCGACTCTGCGAGCCCTGGCCGGAATGGCGTCTTTAACCAACTGTGTCAACTGGGCCGTGGTGGTGATCGCTTCGCGTTGGCGTTCCCGAACGATAAACGATGCGATTCGAGCGGCCCATCGTTCTTCGCCAAAATGACGCAGTATACGGCTCAACTCTTCTTCTGACGCGGTATTGACAATATCGGCGGCCGTCCGTGACTGCTGCGGATCCATTCGCATATCCAACGGTGCGTCATGCCAATAGCTGAAACCCCTCCGGGCCTGATCCAACTGAAAACTTGAGACCCCGATATCCAACACAACGCCGTCGACCCCTTCCGGCACCCACGATTTCACCAGTTCCGGAAGATCAGCAAAATTGCCGTGCGTCAGTTTCACCCGGGCGCCATACGGTGCTAAGCGCTGTTTCGAAGCACAAAGCGCCTCCGGATCACGGTCGATGCCGATCACTCGTGTTTCCGGATGTGCTTGAAGTATGGCTTGGGTATGTCCGCCCCCGCCGAGGGTACCGTCGATGAAAATACCCCCCTGTGCTGCCCGGAGATAATGCACAGTCTCCTCGCGCAGGACCGTTTCATGCCGATATTGCATCTATAGCCCCGTCCTATATGCCGAGATCGACGATTTTTTCCGCAATGGCCTCATACGATTCGGTAGCCGCATCGGTATATTTTGCCCACTCTTCGGCCGCCCATATTTCCACGCGATTGGCGACTCCGATTGAAACGACATCGCGTTGAATGCCTGCATACTCACGCAAAGCGGGGGGAAGAAGAATACGCCCTTGCTTGTCCAGTGCGCACTCACCGGCACCGGAAAACAACAGACGTACAAAGGCTCGAGTGTCAGCCTTGGTGAGAGGAAGAGCACGTAACTTCCCGGCCAATGCTTCCCATTCAGGCAAGGGGTACACGAACAAGCATCGGTCCAGTCCTCTGGTCACCACGAAGCTGGATCCCAACTCCTCGCGGAATCGAGCGGGGACGATCATACGCCCTTTCTCATCCAGGGTGTGCGCGTACTCCCCCAGGAACACTTCGCTCCACTTCCCTCCACTTCCGACCACTGCAAGCCTATTTCTAGGGAGACGAAGTGTACTCCTTCCTGAGGAGCTTCGTTTTCCAAACGCATTTGCCGATGCTTTGGCGATCAGTTCGTCTCTTCAGAGGATACGTAAGAAAAAAAAAGGACCGGCGTGTTGACCACACCGGCCGGACATGAATTCCAAACATTTCGATGGCTAGGCGAGATAGGCTATGGGGTCCTTTTCACAGGCCACATGAAACTCACAATCTTGCCCTTCTGCCTCTGCCCGTTCGCTCAGATATCTTGCGATGCGAGGGGCGACCATTCTCTCGGTTGCAAAGTGTCCGCAATCAAGTACACACAGTCCCAAGCCTTCCGCATATGCCGCATCATGGTGCTTGATGTCCCCGGTTACATAGACATCCGCCTCGGCCGCCTTAGCCTCTGCCAGATATGAGCCACCCGAACCGTTCAAGACAGCCACGCGCCCGACGGATTGCGGCGGTCTTCCCGCCATCCGCAGATGATCCACGTCAATGCGTCGACAAAGCCCGCTTACAAACTGATCAAAATCCACAGGCGCCTCCAGATCTCCGACACGTCCGAATCCCGCCCGGGGTATCCGCTCAAGACGAGGTATCAACGGTCGGACGTCACGCAAGCCACACGCCTCAGCGATCCAATCTCCCAATCCGCCAGGGGCCGAATCCAGATTCGTATGCGCTACATAGAGCGAAAGGCACTCCCTGACCATACGAACGATCAGCATTTCGTGGGCATCATCCGTACGCAGAGTGCGAAGCGGGGTAAAAATCAGCGGATGATGAGCCACGATGAGTTGGGCATTCTTTTGCAGTGCCTGGTCAACCACCGCATCATTGACCTCGAGACAAACGAGAACGGCACTGATAACCCCCGCTTGCTCACCGATTTGCAGACCTACGTTGTCCCACTCTTCGGCCAGGCACAAAGGTGCCAGTTCTTCCATCCAGCGTTGGATATCGGCAACCAGCATGGATCTCACCAGAAAAGAAACTCCACCTGAACGTTGGCGCGGACAGTGATCTCACCGGGGGCGATCTCCGTCGCGAAAGAATCGAAGGCGGCCTTAGTCGCCAGGGCGCGGACTTCTTCCCGAACCGGGGCCACGTAGCCCGTCTGATCCTGGATGCGGTTGATGCGCAGTGTGCCGATTCCCGCTCCGGCGGCCAAGGCCTCTGCTTTTTCGCAGGCATCTCGGACCGCCGCGGTGAGGGCTTGGCGTTGGAGTTCGGGAGCACGAGTCGTACCGAATCGAATCTCCCGCACGTTGGAAGCGCCCGCACTGACTACCGCATCGAGAACCGCTCCCAGCTTGTCAATCTCATCAAGCGTGACATGCAAATCGTGAGTGGCCCGATAGCCCCTCATTATCTGCTGACCCTCTCGATACTCGTATTCAGGGCCGACACGGAAATCCCGTGTTCGGATGGATTCATCGGGTATCTCAAACACCTTAAGAGCCTGCCTGATTTTTTCCATGTGCATGGCAACCTGAGACTGAGACGAAGCCGCAGTCTTGCTCAGAATCGAGACTCCGACGACTACCGTCGCCTGGTCGGGGACAACGGCTATTTCCGCGCTGCCGGTGGTGCTCAATACACCGGACGTTTGATTGGCAGCTGCTCTACCCAGGGACGCTAACAAGACAAACGTGATCATGACCGCCAGAACCGGCGCTGAGAACGTTTTCCGTCGCTGCAATTTCGACACCGCCTTTCTGAACGTAAGCGCAGGATAAACTAGAGAGCAACGTTTCCAAACCAATAGACAGCACGAGCCACGGCTACTCCCATCGCCATTCCGGCTACAACTTCCCGTCCGGTGTGGCCCAAGGACTTGGGTACCCAAAACTCCTCCAACAGATCGGGAGCCGCCCGTTCAAGAAGTATGCGCAGGGTTTTCGTCTGCTCCTGCATGGCCCGTCTGATGATGGCCGCATCATAGATAACGACGACAGCCAGGATAGCGGCGACACCCGTTTCAGGAGACTGCCATCCGTTGTGCCACAGAACAGACATAAACAGGGCCCATGCGAGCGCTGAATGAGAGCTGGGCATACCGCCGGCCTTGAGCAGGGCTACTCTCGGTGGCTCATTGCGCGTTACCGCGGCGATAAACGCTTTGAGAACCTGAGCGGCGATCGCCGCCAACAGAGCACTTACCAACGGCACATTTGATCTACTGAGCAAAAACTGAACCGCGTGCGCGTTTCGCATATCGACGACCACCCCTTTAGCAGAGCCCTGACTCATTTGTTCTGTTTTACGCCCGCCTTTTCCTGCGATCCGGCTTGCTCACAGCTTATGCAATTATGGCCAGGTGTCAAAAAGGAGGTCCGTCCATGGGACCTCCTTTAGCTATGGTACCACCAGCGGGATTCGAACCCGCGCCACCGCCTTGAAAGGGCGGCGTCCTAGGCCTCTAGACGATGGTGGCATGTGGTGGGCCTGGCAGGACTTGAACCTGCGACCATCCGATTATGAGTCGGACGCTCTGACCAACTGAGCTACAGGCCCTCCTGTCAGTCACGTGCTCCATTATAGCATGACAGTTGGACCTTGGCAACTTCTCGAACGCCAAAAGTAGATCTTTTTTGGCGCCTCTTTTTGTACATATCTTACCGGAGCGGCATTACTCTAGTACAGAGGTGAGTTCAGTATGCGCCGTTATTCCCCGCGAGCGTGTCTTTCGGTGCTGATCCTGGCTCTTGCCGGATGCCTCTTGCATCTGCCCGTCACGCATCCTTCGCTCCTCATGCGCTGCCTCAGCACCGGTGACTCTTCTCTCTTCGCTCCATCGATCTCAGATAGTCCACAAGCTGAGCCTCCCACCGAACTACCGTGGGAGCATGACCTTGAGTTCCAAGCGGCCGTCAAAAAGGCCAAAACCCCCTTGCTCATGGCGGCCTTTCAAATCGACCTGCGAGAATCCACAGAGCATGAGGTTCACAACATTGCGCTTGCGGCCGACAGACTCACGAACACGGTCATTCCCGGAGGCCAGGTCTTCTCACTCAACGAAACGATAGGTCCGTACACTGAGGATCAAGGATTTCTCCCCGGGCGAAACTACATCGCGGGTCAAGTCACACTCGATGTCGGCGGCGGGGTCTGCATGATCGCCACCATGCTCTATAATCTCACTGTTCTCAGCAACCTGCCCGTCGTACAACGGAAACCGCATAGCATGACCGTACCCTATGTTCCACCCGGACAAGACGCCTCGGTCTCATGGACCGCCGGCGTCGACTACAGATTCCGCAACAACACATCCGGCCCCATCTTGATCTGGGCTAAGACGGCCGATGATGAGCTTTCTATGGCCTTCTACGGACAAGAGCCCGCTCCAGCGGTAAAATGGCGCCATGAGATCTTGTCGCACACTCCGGCGGCCACAGTTCGCAGATACAACCCTGAGCTCGCCGCACACGAGGAACGCCTCGTAAACCCGGGCTTTGACGGCTATCTCGTACGTTCTTGGGCTGAAGTCACATTCGCCGACGGACAGACCACGATTCGCCATCTGGGCACAAGTCACTACATGCCCTCACCGAGGATCATCGAACACGGGATCCAAATCGAACGAGGGGCTACGGATTTCTTCCGGGCAAAGAAAGGACCTGATCACGAGATCGCGATCAGGTCTTGGCTCCCCGGGCTGGACTCGAACCAGCAACCACCCGGTTAACAGCCGGGTGCTCTACCATTGAGCTACCGAGGAACGTCTCCGGTCAAGTTAACCATCATGATTATAGCCTGACCGGATCGTATAGTCAATAGTCTTTGCTCCTGCCTACTCCAGGAAGTCTTTCAGTTTCTTGCTTCGACTCGGGTGCCGCAGTTTGCGCAGCGCCTTAGCCTCAATCTGGCGGATACGCTCCCGCGTCACACCGAAAACTTGCCCGACCTCCTCCAGTGTGCGCGTGCGCCCGTCATCCAATCCGAAGCGCAGGCGCAAGACACGTTCCTCGCGCGGCGTGAGCGAATCGAGTACCTCTTCCAGCTGCTCTTTCAGCATCAGGAAGGAGGCCGCCTCCGCGGGGGCAAGAGCGTCTTGGTCTTCGATGAAATCGCCCAAGTGGCTGTCTTCTTCTTCGCCGATCGGTGTTTCGAGAGAGACGGGTTCTTGTGCAATCTTAGTGATCTCCCGTACCCTCTCCACTGGCAATTCCATCTCATTGGCAATCTCTTCAGGCGTGGGTTCCCGACCCAACTCCTGCAAGAGTTGACGTGAGACACGGATCAACTTATTGATGGTCTCCACCATATGCACGGGTATACGAATCGTACGTGCTTGATCAGCAATGGCTCTCGTGATGGCTTGCCGAATCCACCATGTCGCATAGGTGCTGAACTTGTAACCCTTGCGATAGTCGAATTTCTCAACGGCCTTGATTAAGCCAAGGTTTCCCTCCTGGATCAGGTCAAGGAGAAGCATGCCCCGGCCGACATAGCGTTTGGCTATGCTGACAACCAAGCGCAAGTTCGCTTCGGCGAGAGCTCTCTTCGCCTCTTCGTCACCCTGTTCGATCCTCTTGGCTAACGCCACTTCCTCTTCAGCAGTGAGAAGAGGCACACGACCGATTTCCTTGAGATACATGCGCACATGGTCGTCGAGACCTACGCCCTCGGGGAGGTCATCATCGTCCGTTGACGTATCGGCTTCCGTCTCTGCGTCACGATCGCCTGCATCCGCAGTGACCGTGTCTTGAGCATCCTTAGAGTTCTCTGCCACAAGGTCAATACCCTGGCTTTGAAGATGGGTGTACACCTCATCTATCTGTTCCGCACTCAATTCGACCTCTTCCAAAGCATCCATGATCTCCTGATAGGAAAGAGCACCCTGCTGCTTCCCGCGCTCCATGAGAACACGCAGTCCGTCAAATTCGATAGGTCCCTCTTTGCCAGTCATGCTTATTCCCCCCTTCCCTATGACGCCTCAGATTGAGTGCGGGTGTAGTTCCTCAACGTCTTTCGCCATTCACGGAATGCCTGAAGGCTCTTGCTCATCTGCGTCACGTACTCCACAGGGTTGTGTTCCACGAGCGTTACCAACCCCTCTTCTATCACCCGTAGTTCTTCCCGCAGTCGCTCCAGGCACATTTTTCTCAAGTAATCTTGCCAGGAAAGACCGCTTTCGGGTGGCTGGGCGAGAATGGCGATGAGATCGGAATCCATCACATTCTCCATGTCCTTGGCAATCGAGACAAACGATCCGCCTTCGGACAGAGCCCGCAAAACCTCATTATAGCACTCTGTGCGAAAAGGTGCGGGACCAAGCTCCTTGAGCACCGGAGGAATGCCGGAATTATCGTGGATCAGACAACGTATCATCTCTCGCTCCAACAATGCTCGCCCGTCCGGGAGAACCAGACGCTCACCGCCTGAGACACCGCCTTGATCTGTACTAGTATCGCGGTATGCCACATTTGTATGCCGGGACGTGCTGAATCCGTGGCCCGTTTGAGCCGACACTTCCCTGGCCAGACTCCGCGGCGATACTCCGAGCCGGGATGCCACCCTCTGGATATATGCGTCCTTTTCCACCGGACTCTTCAGGCCGCGGAGGATGGGTACCGCAGCTCGGACTCCCTGCATGCGTCCGGCTACAGTCCGCATATCCGCTTGAGCAATGGCCGCCTCCAAAAGATACTCCGTCAACGGCAACGCCCGCCGCATTTCGGACAGAAAAGCCGACCTGCCCTCTCCCGCTATGAGAGTATCAGGGTCATGACCGGCGGGAAGCGCGATAACCCATACCCGCAGGTCGCTGCCTTGGAGCACCTCGGATGCCCCGGTAATGGCCCGTCGTCCGGCAGAGTCCGCATCAAAACACAAATATACATCGCTGACAAAACGCCTTAACAACTGTACATGCTCACGTGTGAGCGCAGTACCGCAAGAAGCGACCGTGTAGCCCACACCGCTTCTCTGCAAAGCGATGCAATCAAAGTATCCCTCAACCACTACCACCCGTCGCTCGCGGCGCATCGCTTCTTTGGCCTGGGCGAGTCCGTATAGCTGCCTGCTTTTTACATATACCGCAGTTTCAGGCGAATTCAGGTACTTAGGCTCTTCGCTTCCCAGATTGCGGCCACCGAAGGCAACCACTCGGCCGCTGGCATCAACAAACGGAAACATGATACGTCCGCGAAAGCGATCATATGCCCCTCCGGTGCGCTTTGCCACCAAAAGACCAGCGTTGAGACCGGCATCCGCCCTATCAGCGTCAATCAAATATCTGGTCAATCCGTCCCACCGATCGGGCGCATAACCCAGCCGGAAGTACCTTACCCACCTCGAGTCGAGGCCCCGACCGCGCAGATACTCTCTCGCCTTTTCTCCGCCCCGTCCCAGCAGAGCCCGCTGATAGAAAGAACAGGCCAATTCATTAACTTCGATAAGATCCCGCCGCAAACGCACCTCAGGTGAATCTTCAACGTTTTTCGCGGACGGAATCTCCACTCCGGCCTTTTTCGCCAGCAACGCCAACGCCTCACGAAATGTGAGCCCTTCCATCTTCATCACGAAGTCGAAAACGTCGCCGCCGGCTTTACAACCGAAACAATAATACAGTCCCTTTTGCGGTTCGACATGAAAAGACGGAGTCTTCTCATGATGGAACGGGCACAGACCGACCCAGCTCTTACCGGCCTTGCGTAGCTGCACATACTCCCCAAAGATCCCGGGGAAACTCAATTTGGCGAGAACCTGCTCCTTAATACCCGCTGTCACGCTCCCCACCTCATACAGCTACCCGGAAAAACCTATACGTCTCACAGTTTCTGCGAAAGCGCATCTATCTCCTTCTCTGGTTGGCAGGCTACAGGAGAGCCCGCACCTCCTGACTGGCGCGGGCTTTCCACGGCCATACGAAGTTGCTGGTCTTCTTCCGAGCTGTGTCTATTACCGAGGATTGTCGATATTGGCCTGCGCAGCTGCCAATTTCGCTATGGGCACTCGGAAGGGCGAGCAGCTCACATAGTCCAACCCGGCCCTATGGCAGAAATCAACGGAAGCCGGATCGCCGCCATGTTCGCCGCAGATACCTATCTTCAGATCAGGTCGCGTCTTGCGCCCTCTTTGCACGCCGATCTCCACCAACTGACCGATTCCCTCTTCGTCCAAGACCCGGAAGGGATCCTTCTCTATGATGCCGTTTTCAACATAGAAGGGCAGGAAAGTAGCGGCATCGTCCCGGCTGAAACCGCACCCCATCTGGGTTAGATCGTTGGTTCCGAAGGAGAAGAACTCTGCTTCCTCAGCGATCTTGTCAGCGACCAAGACGGCACGCGGTACTTCCACCATCGTTCCGACTCTGTACTCGATCTCGATGCCCGCCTCGGCCATAACCTTCTCGCCGACCTCCACGACCTCGGCCTTGAGCCTATTGAACTCATCCTGGAAGCCGACCAGGGGGATCATGATCTCCGGTAAGACCTCGATACCCTCTTTCTTCAATTGACATGCCGCCTCGAAAATGGCCTGGGCCTGCATGCGATAGATCTCCGGATAGGTTACACCAAGACGGCAGCCCCTGTGACCGAGCATCGGGTTGAACTCCTGCAGGCTGGCAACGCGATCCTTAACCGTCTGCAAGGAGACTCCCATGGCTTCCGCCAGCTGAGCCTGTGTAGCCTCATCGTGCGGAACAAACTCGTGGAGAGGCGGATCAAGCAGACGAATGGTGACCGGCAAGCCCTGCATCGTCTTGAGAATCCCGTAGAAGTCCTCCCTTTGTATCGGCAGCAGCTTCGCCAGAGCTTTTTCGCGCCCCTCAGAATCAGAGGCCAGGATCATTTCACGTACCGGCTGGATCCGGCCTTCACCGAAGAACATGTGCTCAGTTCGGCACAGACCGATTCCTTCAGCGCCGAAGTTTCTGGCCACTTCCGCGTCATGCGGCGTGTCGGCGTTGGTGCGAACACCGAGGGCCCGGAACTCATCAGCCCAATCCATAAGCTTGCCCAAATCATCGGTGATCTCGGGCTCGACCAAATCGACACGGCCCACAATCACTTCTCCCGTGGTACCGTTGAGAGTGATCCAGTCGCCCTCATTGACACGCTGATCGCCGAGCATCATATAGCGTTCGACTTCATTGATCCGGGCATCGCCGCATCCGGCCACACAGCACTTACCCATACCGCGGGCCACCACGGCAGCGTGAGAGGTCATCCCGCCACGAGAGGTAAGGATACCTTCTGCTACGTGCATACCACCGATATCCTCCGGAGAAGTCTCGGAGCGTACCAGGATGACCGATTTGCCGTCTTCCGCCCAGGATTCAGCGTCAGCGGCCGTAAAGACCACTTGACCAACCGCCGCTCCCGGAGAAGCAGGCAGGCCCTTGGCCGCCACATCTACCGTGACGTTCGGATCGATCATGGGGTGTAGCAGATGATCAAGCTGCTCAGGATCGACACGCTTGACAGCGGTCTTCTTATCGATCAGTCCCTCGTCGACCATCTCCACCGCGATGCGTACGGCGGCCTGAGCTGTCCGCTTGCCAGCTCGGGTCTGCAGCATATAGAGCATACCCCCTTGAATGGTAAACTCTACGTCCTGCATCTCCTTGTAGTGCTGCTCAAGTCTATGCCGAATGCTGTCGAGCTCCTCGTACACATCAGGCATTTCCTTCTGGAGCTCGGCTATGGGCAGCGGTGTACGGATTCCGGCCACAACGTCTTCACCCTGAGCATTCATCAGATACTCGCCGTAAAACACGTTCTCGCCCGTGGCGGGGTTACGCGTAAAGGCTACGCCGGTACCGGAATTGTCACCCATGTTGCCGAAGACCATGGTCTGCACGTTAACGGCCGTACCCCAGTCACCGGGAATGTCATGGATCTGTCGATAGCGCACGGCCCTGGGATTATACCAGGAATCGAAGACGGCATTGATAGAGGCCTTAAGCTGTTCCCACGGATCCTCGGGGAAAGGTTTACCGGTCTTTTCCGCGACCAGAGCCTTGAACTGACCCACCAAATCCTTCCAGTCTTCGGCGTCGAGCTCCGTATCCAACTCGACTCCCTTTTCATCTTTCCTGGCCTGAATCAGAGCCTCGAACTCAGCGTGTTCAACACCGAGAACAACATCCGAGAACATCTGGACGAAACGGCGGTAACTGTCATACACAAACCGAGGATTACCGGTCGCCTCGATCAAGCCTGCAGCCGTTACGTCGTTGAGACCTAGGTTGAGTACGGTATCCATCATTCCGGGCATGGAAACACGTGCCCCGGAACGGATACTAAACAGAAGGGGGTTGTGAGGATCGTTGAACTTAGAACCCATGGCCGCTTCGACCTTGGCTATGTTCTCCCGCACCTGCTCTTCCAGTCCCTCAGGCCACTTGTTTCCGTTGTTGTAGTACTCGATGCAGACCTCAGTTGTGATGGTGAAACCGGCAGGGACTCGGATACCGAGTGACGACATTTCAGCCAAGTTGGCACCCTTGCCGCCCAACAGGTTCCGCATCGCGGCACTTCCTTCGGTTTCGCCTCCACCGAAGAAGTAGACCATCTTCTTCACGCTCATGTGCACAGCCTCCCCTTCCGCGCCGACACCGCCGTCGGTGCCGCACAGTCATCATCTGGTTCTTGTTGTTGTCGGTCATATGTTGTTGTCGCGCTCT
>JBMNSS010000036.1:0-19710 GCA_050945315.1 Limnochordia bacterium
AGGCGTCTACGACATTACCGTCCGACCGGACGATTTTTACAGCTCTCAAACACTCGAAGGCGTTGCGCTGGAGGACGATGTCGTAGAGTTGACCGTAGAATTGGTCAAGCCCCCGACTTACACCCAGTCGGATTTGAGCCGCGTCATCAGCAAAGAAGAGCTCTTGGCGCTGGTTAGGCGCTATCAGGAGAACAACTTGGCGCTACTGGACGCAACAGCCAAACGGAATGTGGAGCAACAGTTAGATCGTCTGGCGCAAGCCAAAGGTGCCGCCAGGAACAAGTTGGTGCAGGAGTTCACCGGCGCATCCATTATGTTGGGAGCAAGCGCCATGGAGAAAGAGCTCTCCCTCATCTTCGGGGCGACAGCCGTGCTGGCGGAACCCGACGACGCCCTTATTCTCAGCAATTTCGGCGCCGTGCTGATACTTGCGGGGTCTCTTTCCGATGCCGTTCAGGTACTCAATTACGGTCGCTCGATTTCTCCCGAGTCACCGTTCATCCTCACCAATTTGGCCAATGCCCTGTTGGACATGGGCGACGACACGCAAGCCGGAGAGCTGTTGCTGGAGGCGTTGCGACATGAACCCGAGTTCTCAGAGGCGCACACCGCTTTAGCAACGGTATATATGGCGCGCGGCGACGCTCAAAAGGCCCTCGATCATATCGTTATGGCCGCGGCAAACAACTTCACCCCGGCTATGCGACAGGCGGCGCAACAAGCCAGAAGCGCCGGCGCCAAGAGCCCTCCCCCGCGCTCATCGACAGGACAAGGGCCTGCCGAGAGATCCGACGGCGGTGTACCCGATATACAGAGCCAATTGGTCATTCCGCGCCTGCCTAACTGGTCCAGTCGCGACGCGTTGAACGCCAATGCGGAAAGGCTGGCGCGTTGGATGAGCGATGTTCTCTCTCACGGTCTGACCGAACCGCTGAACGCGGCCTGGGAGCTCTACCAAACCAAAGCGGCCCCGCCCGGAATGGCAAAAGCCTATAATGGTCCCTACAGCCAATTGGTGTTCGAAATAGAATGCTACGGCCAATACCTGCAAGACCGCCTCCAAGAGATCTTTGAACAATATATCGCGACGTTTGACACGATAACCGAGGCCTGGAGTGAACAGGTGGTGCGGATTACCGATCAGCAGGTTTACGAATGGGACGCAGCTCTGCGGGATATGGAGGAAGCCACAGGCCTACAGTCTCTGGCCGTGGCCCGACAGAGTCTGCTGAGAATGGATGAAGCCGATCAAGCGGCCGGCCGTCAACGCCGTGACGCGACGGACGTGTATTTCGTCATCTGGCGCGATCTGTTCAGAAGCACATATGAAGAAGTCGCTCGTCTGGTGGAGGAGTACTGGATCTACACCGAAAGCCCCGCGAGCCGCATCTATGATCCGGATACGGCCGAGTTTGTGCACCAACTGCGCACTCTGCAGGTCTATGCGTCGTTCGCGCCGCTCGCCATTCAATTGCCGTTTCAGATGTTGATGATGGATATCGGCGGCTTTGGGTCCATGATGCGCCCCTTGGGCGAACCTCTTAAGCCGGAAACGGCGGAGTCGATGGACACCATACAGGTACCTGAGGCGAAAAAGGACAGTTGCCCGCTGAGAGACGGCAGATCGTTTAACCCGGACGCCGGTTTGGTCAGCGTTAAGGTGACTTGTGAAACCGTCGAGGTAAAGGTAGGGGCGATCATCAAGGGGTCCGTCACTTGGAACTTCAAACACAAGTACGTCTCGTCAGTGTACTTGGGAGCCGCGACCCCGGGTAAAGGCTTGGTCCAGCTTGGAGCGGAGGGCGGTCTGCGTGCCAACTTCGGCCCCAACGGCGAAGTCCTAGGTCTAAAGCCGGAGGGCGGTTTCGGCGGTAACATCGGGGGCGAATGGATAGGCGGTATGTTGTCGGGAAGCGTCGGTACAGGCGACGGCCTGGTTGTCAACCGCGGCGGTTTAAGCACGCGACTACGCTAGGGTTGAACAGCCGCTTTACGAAATAAGCCGCCATGGGCGACAAAACCGGTTGCCGCCCATGGCGGCTCATCATATTCCGCAGGTGCCGCGACGCATGCATGCCTTTCGTATGGCGCCGCCAACAATGGCAGACACGAGAAATGACGACAACGCAGGCCCCGGTACACCCACGATCCAAACCACTGGGCATTCATTTTATCCCTATCCCGGGTAAAGATCGCCGTTATCTTCTCCTTTTTGCACCGGACGACGCGGCATTCAGGCTGAAAGGGGAGCCAACTTCAGATCCTCAAACTCTGCAACGGTACAGCAACTCGACGAAGGTTGCCGATCAGGGGGCACGTGAAGCGTTTGGGTATGTTTACGTCGCGACAGCCAGCTGAGACTGAAAAGTGGTTACCCCGGAACGGGCATGCCGCCTCCGGTCAACTCCCTGTCGTCTATTACGCCGATGTATGGTTGCGCGACGCAGACCTTGGAAGCGCAGGTACGGATGGCTTGCCAGCTGATCGCCGTCATCCGATCGCATTCAACCTCGACCATGGCGTATGCATGCAATAAGGCGACGGTGGGGGGGAGTGTCTGATGGGCGTGACCAGAAGGACTCTCTCGATCAGGGGTGCAGGCACTGAGAGTTTGGAAATTGGGCCACGGAGTAGACACCCTTATTGCTCAAGTGCGTTGTCAGATCGAGTGAAGGCGGGTTGCCGCGTAGGATCCGGAACAGGTGGCATCTCATGATGCAGCGCATTGGGAGAAGCCGGATGATCACCGTGGGGTATGCCGGAGAGTGATCCAGAGATTGACACCATATGGAAGGAGCTTCACAAAAGGCGGCTTTTGGAGAGCGCGGTGGGATCTAAGGAGGCCGGTGCCTGATCGAGTAGGATCACTCTCGCGTGGGCGGGCAACCCTACTCGATCATGGTACCATCGAAGACTGTAGTCAGTTGGGTGTCAGTATGCCGTTGGCCATACGCTCGCACTCAGCGAGAGCCGTTGCCGGGGCTAAGGTGCCACCGGAGACTCTGGAGAGAAGCGGTGTCATCTGGCGATTTATCTCCGAGAAACGAATGTGAGGATAAGGCTGGGCGTTGTTAAAGATGGTCGAAATGCTTCCTAAGTGCGGCAGCGAACGCACCGCTCGGGAGAAAGCGGAGCTGCCGTAGAAGTCGCGCCGGGGTGATCCGACGTTGACGCTTCCAAAGTGCTCGAAGAACTCTACTTGAGTCTGTGGCCGCAGCCACTGAGATATCCAGGCCCAGGCTAATTCGGGGTTCTTGGCACCCCGGGGTATGGTAAACATGTTGCTCCATCCCACACCACTCGGGGCCTTACCTTGCGGTCCGGCGGGCACCGCGGCCATTCCAAGCCACTCTGCGAAATCCGGTGCAACCGGGCGGATGCTCCAGTTGACGCAAGAGGTCTCCCAGTAAACCATGGAAGCCGTGCGGTTAGAAAGGTCTGTGCTTCTGGCACCTGGGGCTCGGACATCGTGGCGATGGTGGAGGTCATACATGAACTGCAGAGCCTGGACTCCTTCTTCGCTGTTGAAGGCTACTTCGGTACCAACAGAGCTATAGAAGCTTCCACCGTTCGAGTACAAGTAACTGGCGAATGCGTCTGAGCTAAAAGGCGATACGTACCCACTGCGGGAGATAGTGCCGTCACCCTCGATCTGGCGTAGACGTTGGGCGTATTGAACTAAATCATCCCACGTGGCCATAGACTCAGGTCGTTCATCCAACCCGGCCTCGTTCATGTGATCGCGATTGTAGAGCACGGCAGCCGCTTCCAAGGTCCAGGGCACGCCAAATGTCTGACCGTCTTTTTGGCAAAACACCAGCGCCGTTGGCAAGAAGTTGTCTGGAGCCAGATGTGGGGTGTCAGCTATGAAGCGGTCGAGTTCCAGCAGTACTCCCGCCTCATACAGACTGCGCGCGTACGCGATAGATGCGTGGGTCATATCTGGTGCTACCCCGGCGGCAGAGGCGGCCAGTAGCTTATCATTTATGCCTCGAATGTATTCGAATCTTACGCTTGCCCCCGGATTCTCTCTCTCGAATCGTTCGGTCTGCTTATCAAACCAGGTCTTGTACTCGTCGGTAACATGCGCATATGCCATCCAGACGACAATCTCGCGTTGTGGGGCGGCAAGAGCAACACCGGCGATACCAACAAAGGCCATCAAAAGCGCTGTAACAACCATTCTTGTTGTGCGTTGCATGACTCTCTCCCTTTATGTACGTGATTATCCAGTTGGCCATGTTGAACGTTCATGACTGATGTCATGGATCCTTTATTGACTTTGAAAAGGTTTACTTTTTGGAGTGAAATTCAACTCCAAGACTCCCTCGGCCGAATACGCCTCCGCTGCTGAGTTCGTGCGCTCCGAGTCCCCGCGTTACTGGACGGGCTATTGCTGTTACGCCGTGTGAGATTCGCATCGGTGCGCTGGGCATGTCTGGAGTTGTCTGTGGCTGGCGCAACGCCTGGTCGACAAAACGACCTGCATTCGTCGTCTCCAAGGCAATACTCACCAGGCCGAGTGGAGATCCGCTTTCACTTGCGTCATCTTGGATGCCTGCAGGTTTGGGTGGGTGACCGTCGCTTTGCCGGTGGAACTCCGTAAAAGGCAGATGAAGACGGTCGACCCAATACATGGCACACCGTACCAAGCGCCTCCTTGTCTTTACGTCGAAGCGCCGGTTCGTCGTCACGAAGAACGAAAACGGAACGTCGTTTTCCCGTTGAGATTGACCGATGTCCCCGCAGGAGGCAGCGGCGATGTAAAATAAAAATAAAAACGTAAAAGCACCGAGGCAAGTAATTTATACGGGAAGGAATGAGATAAGAGATATCTAAGATGCGGTTATAGGCACTAGTGTGGGCAATCACGGAGAAAAGGTTTTCGCGCGCAGTCAGGCAATCGCTGGAGGTGTGGTCTGTGATGATAGGGCTGAACATTTCACGATGTAAAGGTAGGCCGTGGGTTTCCTGGAGCAGGGGGCGAGTCATCGTGCCATCTGGTCTCTTCTTGTTGCTTTTCCTTCTAACGTTTGGGTCGGCGGCAAGAACGCTGACGGTCATGTGTAGCGACCGACACGACATGTGGCAACCATTGCTGGATGCATATATGGAGCAAAACCCAGGCACAACTCTGGAGTATCTGCAGATAAGTGGCGGGAAACAAGGTGAGACAGTCATTGTGCGAAGCGCCGGTGGTGTTCCACCTGACGTGGCACTGTGGATGCTTGGATCGACGTACGTGCAGTTGGCCCATAATCAACTCTTGGCGGAGATCTCCAGTTACATAGATGCGGATGAGCTGTCGGACCTGTACGCTGGCTCGGTTGACTTGGCGTCTTACCAGGGCCGTCTGTATGGTTTGCCTGTGGTAAACGGTACGATGGGTATCCTCTACAACGTCACCCTTTTCGAGGAGAGCGGGTTGGGTCCTATTCCAATGAATTACTCATGGGATGATTTCGTCACCTTTGCTCGCCGGATCACGCGTGATGAGGCGGGCGATGGTCTGCCAAGTGTGTGGGGCCTGACATTCTATCAGTATCTACGCGATTACATGAACTTCGTGTGGATCAACGGAGGCGACCTGTTTGATAGAGACAGGACTCGTTTCCTTATGAATGAGCCAGCTGCGACCGAAGCTCTGCAGTCGTTGGCGGATGTGGCATTGGTGCACAATGCAGCTCCTCGCACCTACTCTGGAAAAGCGGCATGGACATACTGGTACGAAGGGTTAACAGGCATGTACCCAGTGGGTTCATGGGGTCTGAGTGGTTCACGAACCCGATGCGAATTCGACTGGGAGATCGCGCCGTTTCCCACGCGGAAGGCCTTCACGATTGTGAATGAGCCGTTCATATCAGCCGTGACGAGCGGCAGTAAGCAAATCGATGAGTCGGTCCGTTTGCTCAAGTGGCTTGTTTTCGACGAAGCTGCTCAGGCATACATGTCAGATGTCGGTCTGGGGATCCCGGCCCAAAGAAGCATTGCTCGACGGGTTTTTGACGACCCGACTACGC
This sequence comes from Limnochordia bacterium, assembly GCA_050945315.1. Lineage (GTDB taxonomy): Bacteria > Bacillota > Limnochordia > DTU080 > DTU080 > DTU080. Next base: position 6,021 of record JBMNSS010000036.1, read on the forward strand.
CACAAAACGAAGGCATCTTCCTGCATATGCTAAATAGCGGTCTGCCGCGGATCGTGCCCTACACGCCAAACTGGGCAGATATACAGGGCGCTATACACACACAGATGGCCCAAGTGTTTGCTGGTGATGCGAGCGCCAGCCACGCGATGAACCAAGTGGCACCAGTGATCAATAACCTATTGCAGGGTCTTACAGAGAACTGAGAGAGTCGGTGGATGGAGTAGGGCGACGCGCGCTGACCAGGCGCGCGTCATTTCTTCTACGGAACCTCAAGGGCGGGCCCCCTGAGAAACGTCGTTTGACCGAGACGACAGAAACACAAAGCCTCAACATGGGTTCAAGCTCATCCGGCCCTGATTCGTACCCAGTTTTGACCGTGGTCAGGGATTGTGGCGCATCACGTGTCGACTTGTCGTCGGAAATGAGTGTGGAGAGGAGGTTCAGACAGTCAAGCGCAGTCGTGTGGACGAACGCGGATGACAAATCGCCGGGAAGACCCGGCATTTTGGCACGAGAGACAGCCCCGTTCCATGGAGCGATAAAGAGGCAACGAATGGGGCGAAGGTGTCGCTATCCGGGCGATGGTAAGCGCGGCATAGGGGCGAGATATCTCAGGCACCGGAAGTCCAGTGCCAACAGGCGTAGCGCGATCCGAGTGGCACAGGTGTCGAAGCGGCCTTTGCGCGTGCGGAAAATCCCCTTGGCAAGGCTATGGCAAAGCGGTGTTCCTGGTCACCGACCAGCGCCAACTGCAAGAGCTACCGGCGTTGAGGGGCGGGATGCCGCACCATGCGTCTCCTTCTCTTTACCTCGAAGGCCCCCGTCCGTTGTCACGATGAAGAAAAGAGAACGTCACCCGCAAGTAAGCTATTTGGTCGTCGATGGAATAACGCGGCTGCGACAGACTGCTTTGGTCTTTGCGGTGCGGCCTGCCGCGTTTTGCAGCCTAGCAAGGCCGCCGAGATTGCAGATACAACCGCTGCGACAAAACTCTTTCAATTCGCCCGTGTAGGCAGGCTATGCCGCGTGAGTATGGAACCTTCTTCCATAAGAATCCTTTTAGAGGCGGGTGTACTTTATGGAGAATCAGTCAAAGAGCTGCCATCAACCGAGCCGCACTCGTATTATCTGCGTATTGCTCGCATTTCTTGTCTTCCTCGTGTTACACCCTGCATGCGCGCAAGCCGATGACGACGGGACCATTCAGGTGATATTCACTCTGGACGGCGAACCATTGTACGATGGGTGGGTTTCATTATATCAAGATGATGAGTACATCGATGAAACTGACTACGACTGGGACCTGGGTTGCTACCATATCTCCGTGCCGCCCGGCGTCTACAGCCTCGACTTTCGCGCTTATACCAACGGGGTAGGCAGTCGCATCATACGGGACGTGGAAGTCGATGCGGGACAGACTACTGAATTGGCGTTCGAATTAGGTCCCGTGCTCCCTGTGCAAGTAAAGGTGATGTTTGACGGGGCACCGCTACGTGACGCCACAATCTCAATTAATGATCCCACCGGCGGCGAAGTCGCCTACTTGGATTGGGATGAGGAAAGCGGCGCGTACGTGGGCGAGGTGACCCCCTATGCCTGGACGCTGTCTATTGATCCAAACGCCGATGGTGTTGAAACCAAACGCGTTACGGATTTCGTCGTAAGTGCTGATGCGCAAAACGTGTTCACCGTCGAGCTGCTTCCTTTGCGTTTGTTGCAGATACGGCTGCTGGCAGGGACGGAGCCGACGGCGGATGCCGGTGTTACCATAGTGCGAGACGGCGAGATCGTGGACTATGGCCACTACAACGAAGAGACAGGCCTTTTTGAAGGGTGGGCGCCGGAAGGAGTCTACGAAGTCGAAATCAACCCTTACAACTTCATGATCTACGATTCGCAAATCGTCACCGCCTCCACGGGTGAGATCACAACTGTACAACTGGGCGCGGAAACCGAGCTTATACTGCATGTCCTCACGCCCTACGGTACTCCTTACCCCTTTGCGCGGGTGAGCATTAGCGGTGATGACGTCTACGAATACGCCTACTGGTCGCCGGAAGAGCAAGCCTACAAGGTCGCCGTGGTGGAAGGCGTCTACGACATTACCGTCCGGCCGGAGGATTCTTACGGGTCCGAAACACTCGAGGACGTTGCGCTGGAGGACGATGTCGTAGAGTTGACCGTAGAATTGGCCAAACCCCCGACTTACACTCAGGCGGATTTGAGCAGCGTCATCAGCAAAGAGGAGCTCTTGGCGCTGGCTAAGCGCTACCGGGAGAGCAATCTGGCGTTACTGGACGCAACAACTAAACAGAATGTGGAGCAGCAGTTGAATCGCCTGGCGCAAGCCAAAGGCACCAACAGGTACAAGTTGGTGCAGGAGGTCACCGGCGCATCCATCATGTTGGGAGCAAGCGCCATGGAGAAAGAGCTCTCCCTCATCTTCGGTGCGGCAGCCGTGCTGGCAGAACCCGACGACGCCCTGATCGTCAACAATTTCGGCGCCGTGCTACTGCTTGCGGAATCTCTTTCCGATGCCGTTCAGGTACTCAATTTCGGTCGGTCGATTTCTCCGGAATCCCCGTTCATTCTGACCAATCTGGCCAATGCTCTGCTGGAGATGGATGACGACACGCAGGCCGGAGAGCTGTTGCTGCAGGCGTTGCAGCATGAACCCGAGTTCGCGGAGGCGCATACCGCTCTAGCAACGGTATATATGGCGCGCGGCGACGCTCAAAAGGCGCTCGATCATATCGTGATGGCCGCGGCAAGAAACTTCACCCCGGCTATGCGACAGGCGGCGGACCAAGCCAGAAGTGCGGGGGCCAAGAGCTCTTCTCCGCCCTCATCGACAGGACAAGGGCCTGCCGACGGCTCCGGCCTCGGTGTACCCGATGTACAGAGCGAGTTACGCATCCCGCGCCTGCCTAACTGGTCCAGTCGCGACGCGCTGATCGCCAATGCGGACAGTCTGGCGCGCTGGGCGAGCGATGTTCTCGCCAACGGTCTGACCGGACCGATGGACGCGGCCTTGGAGCTCTACAGAACGAAAGCTGCCCCTCCCGGTATAGAAAAAGCCTATACCGGTCCCTACAGCCACTTGGTGTTCGAAATAGAATGCTACGGGCAGTACATGCAAGACCGTATCCAAGAGATCTATGATCAATATATCCCGGCGTTTGATGCGATAACCGCAGCCTGGGGTGAACAGGTGACGCAGATTACCGAACAGCAGGTTTACCAATGGGACGTGGCTCTGCAGGATTTGGAGGCAGCCACAGGCCTGGAGGCTCTGGCTGTGGCCCGAGAAAGCTTGCTGAGAATGGATGAGGCCGATCAAAAGGCCGGCCGTCAACGCCGTGACGCGACGGACGTGTATTTCGTGATCTGGCGCGATCTGTTTAGAAGCACATATGAAGAAGTCGCCCGCCTGGCAGAGGAGTACTGGATTTATACGGAAAGCGCCGCCAGCCGCATCTATGATCCGGATACGGCCGACTACGTGCACCAATTGCGCAGTCAACAAGTCTATACCTCGTTCGTGCCGTTCGCCGTTCAACTGCCGTTTCAGATGATGATTATGGAAATCGGCGGCTTTGAGTCTCTTATGCGCCCCTTGGGCGAACCACTTAGCCCGGAAACGGGGGAGACGATGGAGACCATACAGGTACCTCCGCCGAAAAAGGACAGTTGCCCGCTGAAAGACGGCAGATCGTTTAACCCGGACGCCGGTCTGCTTAGTTTTAAGGTGACCTGCGAAACCATCGAGGTAAAGGTAGGGGCGATCATCAAGGGGTCCGTCACTTGGAACTTCAAACACAAGTACGTGTCGTCGGTGTACTTGGGAGCCGCGACCCCGGGTAAAGGCTTGGTCCAGGTTGGAGCGGAGGGCGGTCTACGTGCCAACTTCGGCCCCAACGGCGAAGTCCTCAGCCTGAAGCCGGACGGCGGTTTCAGCGGCAACATCGGCGGCGAATTGGTAGGCGGCATGTTGTCGGGAAGCATCAGTACAGGCGACGGCCTGGTTGTCAACCGCGGCGGTCTAGCCAGGCGCCTGCGCTAGAGTGGAATCGCTGCTTCATGGAATGAGCCGCCATGGGCGATCGCCTATGGCGGCTCCATTATATTCCGCGGGCGCCGCACGCATGCATGCCGATCGTATGACACCGCCGATAATGGCAGACACGGAGATGACGACAACGCACGCCCCGGTACGCCGGCGATCCAAACCACGGCGCATTCTCTCTCTACCCCTGGATAAAGACCGCGGTTCTCTTCTCTTTTCATCGGATGACGCCGTGTCTAAGCTGAAATGATACGCCGATGCCCGGATAGGTGACAGGTTTACGCCCGCCCACGTGACCGGAGCGAAATCGGTGCCGAGGAATTCGCGTGAAACGGCGGTCTTTTTCCGAAATGGGTTTGCCTGTTTGGCGGGAGTTGGGCGAAGACTGGACCTGGGATGCCGTCGTTTTCGGCGCGTAGGGGCTTACCCGGGAGACTGACGGAGACGGTCCCGGACATATCGGACTCAGCCACCAAGGCCTTTCCTTGGCGTGGGACGTGGCAAGACAGCCTATGGGTGCGCCAAGCCGAGCGGGAAGAGCCAACCCGGACGGTTTTCAGGTCATGGTCCACATCAAGCATAGGGGAGAGGTTCGGCAAAGGGGGACCATCTGACCGACGATGTGGACAACCGGTCGCAACTGTCGAGCGTTTGGTGGTAGGATCGGCATAAGGCACCCTCCCGGCGGTCTGGGTTCCACCCGCCGTACGCCGCGTCAAAAGAGGCGATGATTCGCTATCCCGGACTCGTTGGGGGCCACTCTCGTTCTTCCAGACGATCGGCAGGCCGTGATCGAGATCGCCTTTGACCCCTCCGGATATGTCGCCTACGTCGTGTCCAACGCGACGCGAGTCGATGCTTTGGCCGATCCCATGATGAGAAAGATACGGTCCGTACCAATAGCGGCCGCGGTGAGCCTACAACAAGTCTACGGTGCCTTGCCTGCCTTGTTGCAGGAGGAACTCTGACAGGCCAGGGCGTTCCGCGTTGTGGCCATAGAACAAAAGCTCTTGGCCTGCCCAACCATCGGCTCAATGCCATACTGACGGTGTTTCCCAAGAGGTGTCAGCTCTCAGGACTGAAAGTGCCGACAACCAAGCCTGGTGCCGTTGCGCGCCGGGCTTGGTCGATGCAGGCCAAGTTGGCTGAGACTCCGCGAAGGCAGGTGAGCCTACGAGCTTGCCGAATGAGCTTTCAAAAGGGGTCTTCGGCAGGTTGTTCGCACTGATGGGCGTGTCAACCTACATAACAGAGTGCGGCTAAGCGGCGCTGAGCGGCCTTGAGAGCGTAAGACTCTTTCGCAGGCCGAACCGTAAGGAGGCGAAGAGTCTCCTCAAAAGACTCGTCTCACGACGGATTCCCGCTACGATCCCAAAATGGTGAAGGGTCCTGTGGATATGACGCCGGCGTGGACTCTGCGGACAACTCTTCGAGTTGCCCACAGAGACACACACCGGCTTGGACAACTCGGCGCTTCGCTTGAGTTGACCACATATCCACAGGACCGACGAGTTGGATCTATCGATTTCTCTATGTATTACGAACCACCTGAATCACAGTAGAAGGGGGCATCCTCTTTGGCTACCATCGACGGGAAAACCATGCGAAAGACACCCTCCGGCAGCTCATTGCGGGCCGGCATAGCCAAAGCTGATATCACAACCTCCGACCCCGGTATCAAGATCAATGATCCGTTGTATGCCAAAGTCTTGGTATTGGATGACGGCAAGACCCGGCTGGCGATCATCGCCATGGACGCCGTAGCCATAGGCGGTATCGGCGATATAAGCGACGATTTTCTCCCTGTCTTAAGGCAACGCATCGAAGAAGAGCTGTCACTGAAGAAAGAAAACGTGTTGGTCAACGCCTCTCATACCCACCCTCCGGGTCGCCTTCTGTGTGATGAGCCCGAGTTGGTGCACAGAGTGTTTGGAGCCGTCCGACGGGCCTGTGAGAACATGACCGAGGTGAAAGCCGGCTGGGGCATCGGTCACGAGGATCGGATCATGATGAACCGCACGCTCAGACTGAAGGACGGTCGTCACTGGACCATTCGACATGCCAACCCGTGTCCGCCCGACGACGAGGTGGCAGGTGTCGGACCGGTGGATCCCGACATCGGCATCCTACGTATTGACCGCGTCGACGGCCGCCCCTTGGCCGTAGTGTACAACTTCGCTTGTCATCCATACCTGGGTGTGCCCGGCGGAGGCATCACCGCGGACTACCCGGGTTTTGCCTCCAGGGTGATCGAAGAGACTCTGGGCCATGGGGCTCTGGCGCTCTTTCTGCAGGGCGCGGGCGGAGATATCACCCAGGTATTGTACAAAGACGTTCATCGGCCGAGAGATGGCGAGCCTCAGGGTATGCTGCTGGGAGTGAGCACCCTGGAGGCCTGGCGCGAGATTGAGACCCGAACGGATGCGGCTCTGAGTGTGGTGAGCGAGTCTGTCGATCTGCCGCGCCGAACGGACATCCCGATGCGTATCGCCCGGCTGCGGCAGGAACAGGAGAAGCTGCTTAAGAGCCTGCGCTTCACCAGCCTCAACTTCAGGACCTTCTTGCCTTTGTATCTCAAGCACCTGATGAATCCGGAGTATCCCCTGGATGATGCCTACCGCTATCTGCACGGGCGCGAAGAGCTGACGGAGATCGATGAGCAAAATCGGCGTAATCTGGCTAAGTATCTGAGCAATATCCAGGCCATGGAGAAGCTGGCCGGCATCGAAGACCAGATTGCCACTCTGCAGAGACATCAGGCCATCAACGAGGCCGCGGGCGAGGAGACCATCACCGCCGAGGTACTCGGGATTCGTATCGGGGAGTTCGTACTCGTCTCCGCGCCGATAGAAGTGTTGGTGGAGGTGGGCCTGAATGTGAAACAGGCTTCGCCGTATGAGCACACGTTTATGGCCGCCTTCTCCAACGGCTACATGCATTACGGGCCTCCTGCCGCCTACTACGATCTGGGTGGGTATGAAGTCACGGAATGCTTCTTAGCTCCGGAATGGCAGCGGCTCTATGAGACGACGGCTCAGGAAGTGATTCGAAGGCTGTGATGTGGGGGACCCCGTCCTCTTGCGTGGGGGAGTCAGACGGGCGGTGTCGAATGAAAATGAATCACGTGTCTATCAGCTGCCAAAATCCTTCAGAGAAGGGACAGAGAATTCAGTGCGATTGATCAGCCCTTACTGCCAACTGACGGGTCGGCAATACAAGGCAAGTTTTCATAATCACACATTCAAGAGCGGTATGGTCACAGCGGCGCCCTCAGTGGTTGTCGGCATCTATCGGCTTTGCGGTGTGGAAGTGGTGGCGGTCACTGAGCATGACCGGCGTCTCAGAGAGGGAGGCATTGCCGCCGGCAATGTCATGTGGCGTGAACAAGACTGGAATAACCCCTACGATGACGCACTGTTGATCAAGGGCTTTGAAGCCAGCTTCCCCAAAGATCACGTCTTGATCCTCGGCTGCATGCCTTCGGATCTCCCGTTGACAGCCAAAGAACCCGGCTTCATTGCCGCCGCTCGTGAGCGCGGGGCATACACGGTCTTGAGTCATCCGGCGCGTTGGAACGACACTCCGGAGCACGTGCTCGATGATCCCGAGCTCAGTCAGTGCGACGGGCTGGAGGTCTACAGCGGGGCCCGGGTGATACAAGGCGCCGAAGGATCGGTAGCGGCCCGTCTGTGGGATGCTTGTCTGAGCCAGGGACTGAAGCTCTTCGGATTCGCCAGTTCTGATTGTCACACGTACGATTTCACCGCACCTCAAAGGCCGACGAATGGTTGGACCATAGTCTGGCTGGAGGAGCTGACGGAGGAAGCCGTCTTTGCGGCTCTGCGGGCCGGGCGTTTCTACGCCTCGTCCGGACTTGAGGTGGATGGGGTCCGCATCGAGGACGAGAGCATCACAGTGGAAGCCGCTCAGGCGGAGCGCATACGTTTCATCGGGGCAGGCGGACAGCTGCTCAAAGAGGTCGCGGGTTCCACCGGCACTTACCGGCCGCAGGTCGTTGACAGATACGTGCGCGTCGAACTCGACGGCCCGGGTACGCCGTTCCCCGGATCAGGTGTGCCCACGCAGGCTTGGCTGCAGCCCGTGTGGATAGAAGCTTAGACTGACCGAAAGAAGCGCCCACTCATTGTGACCGGGATCGATCAAACGCCCCTGCTAAGGAGGGACTTCACTTGAAGAAAGGGCACCGCTCAAAGGTTATAACCAAAAGAACCTTGTTGGCAATGGCCGTTGTTATCTGCATGGCCGGAGGCGTCAGTGCCAATCTCGCGAAACCCGCCACGGACAGCAGTCCGTCTTGGTCGCCGGACGGTAAGCATCTCGTCTTTGAATCCGATCGCGACGGCAACCTGGATATCTTCATCGTGGCTGTTGACGGCGGAGAACCGGTGAACATCACCCGACATCCCAAGAGAGATCGCTCCGTTGCCTGGTCGCCCGATGGCACCAAGATAGCTTTTGAGTCCAACCGGTCCGGAATCGGAGACATTTTCCTCATGAACCCGGACGGAAGCGGGTTGGTCAATCTCACCCGGGGCCAAGCCCAGAGTATCCTACCCTCGTGGTCAGCTGACGGTAAGAGAATCGTCTTCTGCTCCAGTCGGGGTGACGGTGTCGTCCAGAATATCTACATAATGGACGCCGACGGCAGTAACCCAAGACTCCTCTTTCACCATCCGACGGCGGTGTATCAACCTACGTTCTCTCCCGACGGCAGGAAGATTGCCTATATGGGCGGCGGAGAGATCTGGCTGGTCGATGCTGAGACGGGAGAAGGCATAGAGCGGCTGACCTCCAAACAGGTCTACCGAAGCGCCCAGAAACCCGTATGGTCGCCTGACGGCACGAAGATCGCTTTTCATGCCCAGCAGACGGGGACCCGTGACATATTCATCATCTCCCTGGACACTCGCCGGGTGAGCAGACTGACCGCCGATGAATACGACAACACCCTGCCCGCCTGGTCTCCGGACGGTGAGTGGATCGCCTACGTCTCCAAGAGAGGAGACCACAGCAATCTGTTTATCATTAGAGCGGACGGCAGCTCCAAAGAACCGATCCAGATCACTTATCCGCACACGAGTCGGGTCATGACCTGGGGTACGGATAGGCTGCCCGCGGATCCTTGGTCTTACGGGGCCGAGGTCAACCCGACGGGTGATCCGATCGGAGGAGGAGAGAGTTACAGCCGCCCCGTGTTGGCCGGTGACTACGAAGTCGACACCAAAGAGGCGTTCCTGGACGCCCTCAGACGGGCTCAGCCGGGCGAGACGGTCTACGTGCTTCCGCATGCGCAGATCGATCTTAGCGGTGAGATGGATATCATGATCCCGGCCGGCGTTACTCTGGCCGGCAACAGAGGAGCGGAAGGCGCACCGGGGCCCCTTCTTTTCACTGATTATTCCGAGACGAACTACATGCTGTTCCAAGTGGGCGAAGGAGCCCGAGTGACGGGTCTGAGAATCAGGGGACCTGAAGGGGGCACCCAGGAAGACGAATTCGACCTTCCCGAACACAACCTGCCGGCCAGCCAGGTACCCAGAGGCTACGTGCATGCTCTGCCCACATCTCATGGTCTGGCCACTGCGGGACCGGGGGTGGAATTCGACAACAACGAGATCTTCAACTGGACGTGGAGCGGAATCAACGTCCGCCATGCCTACGTGCACATTCACCACAACCACATCCATCATGTGCAAAGAAGGGCACTCGGCTACCCGGTTGTCGTCAGCGGCGGCAGTGCACTGATTGAAGCCAACTTCTTCGATTACTACCGCCATGCCATCGCCAGTACGGGAAGACCCGGATCCGCCTATGAGGCCCGCTACAATATCGTCGGACCCAATGCCACGGAGTTTGCCTTTGACATGCACGGCGGTCGGGATTTCTGCCGAAACGATACCTCCTGTACTGAGATTGAGAAGTTCATGGGCGGTGAGCAGGTCCACATACACCACAACACTTTTATGAACACCGATCACCGGGCTATCGGTATCAGGGGCGTACCCCTTCAGGGCGGCAGCGTCCGTCGCAATTGGTTTTTCCATGTTCCGAAAGATCAGCAGACGCCTTTCCCCGTTGTCTTGTACGGTTATATCGGCAATCTGGAGATCAAAGATAACGTGTACGGACCCGAACGCAGGCTTGTCCGGGTCGAGTTGGAACGCCAGCCTCTGGCCAGGCAGTGCGAGACAACGACATGTGACATCGAAAGACAAGACGGCTATCGGGTCATTCATGTGTTGGATCCGTTGAAGCTGGATTTTGCCAACTTCCCGCCCGAGGACCAAGTTACCGTGCTACAGGGTCAGGTGCCCATAGATGTAAGCGTGATGGTTGAGCCCTGGCTGAAGGTGGAAGGTGTCGAAATAGCCGTCGACGGTACGCCTGTGTATCGCGGGGAGAATCCTCCCGCGGTCGGTGAAGTCGTTGTCGACACCTATGGCCTCAGCGACGGTAGACATACCTTGACTCTGCGGACCATGCACGGCGGAGGCCAAGTCCTGGAAACCTCCCGAGCGGTCATGGTCAACAACTGGTGGGAGACGGTTGATCCCTTCCAGCCGCCCGCGGCATACGGGTGGTTTGGAGTAGTGGACTTCTCGCGCACGCTGGAGGAATCATCCGGCTGGGCCTATGCCACAGATAATCCGGAGCAATTCTTCGATGATGAAAGCCGCAAGGTAAGAAAGGAGGATACGACGGAGTACCTGGTGTGGGAAGCCAGGGAGCTGAAGCATTGGTCCGCGGTTTTCTATGTCAGACGGGATCATTCATCGGACCGGCGGTGGCTTGATCATGTAGTCATGGAACTCGATGACGGCGAAAGCCGGCACCGGCTGCCCTTCGATGTGCGAAGCGAAGGTACATCAGAGCTTTGGGAGCAGGTCGTGGTGTCCGGTGAGGTGCCCCAGGGTCTTCATGGCCAGGCTTTCCGTTTGACAGTAGCGGAAGGGCTTCCTGCCGAGGCTCTGGCTGTCGGTCAGGTGACGTTGAGGGGTCACAGAGCTCCTTGACGCCCCGGTGTGGCGGCCTGTCGCGGTCACCGTGTCTTCAATCCCTGATATGGCTTCAAATCATTCTATGGAGAGGAGCTGAAGTGATGTATCTGCGATGTAGGGAATCATGGGTTGCGTTTGTCACGCTGATGGGAGTCTTCCTATTGGCATCCGTGGTGAGTGCGCAAACGGTAGTGAGCCATATGCATTATGCCAATCACCATGCTCCTTGGTATGAATGGCTCCAAGAGAGAGTCATAGCCTTTGAAAAGCTCAATCCGGATATCAGGATCGATCTTTTTGTCACTACCGACGGCACGGGTGTCAACCAGCTTACGGCCATGGCCGCCGGGGGCAGCGTGCCTGATGTAACCGAGCTGGCCCTGGTCTATGGCGGCATGTTCGCCGGTAAGGGCTTTTTTGAGGATCTCAGGCCGTTCATAGAAAGAGACCGGATTGATATGAGGGTCTTCCCGCCGGTCACTGTGGAGGCCGTGACGTGGAGCAACGGTGAGGTATGGGGCATACCCGTTGATCTGTACACCGTGCCGGCCTTCTTCAACAAGGACATGTTCGACGAGGGCGGATTGATCTACCCCAATGCCATGGGCGAGGACTGGAACTGGGATGCGGTGGTGGAGATAGGCCGAAAGCTTTCGCGAGATACGAACCTGGACGGTTACTTCGACCGCAAGGCGATTACGGGCCTGGGTGGCATGTGGAGTCATATGGCCGTGGTCAGACAGGCCGGCGGGCTCCTGTTTGACCGCTACAAAGACCCGACCGAAAGCCGCTTCAATACACGCGAGGTTGAACGGGCGATCCAGTGGCTGGTCGAACTTTACCGGACCCATGGCGTGTTGGAAGACACCTACCACGGGTTGAATCAGGGGATCAGTGCAGTGAGTCTGACCTCAGGTCCGTCGGAGATCACCATGCTCAACGAAGCCGGGATCAACTTCGATGTGGCACTGCAACCGAAAGGGCCGGCAAGTCGTGCCGCATACTCCGTTACGGCCAGCTTTCAGATTCCCAAGGGCGCCAAGCAACCTGATGCGGCTTGGAGATGGATCAAGTTCTTGGCTCTGGAAGATGAGTCGGTGCGCAATTTCGTGGCCACCACCAGCCGTCTGCCGGCCTTCTTACCCGTGGCCAGGCACTACCAGCGCTATGTGATTGATCCACCGGCCAGTGTCAACTTGATCTTGGAAAACGTCCTGAATCCGGCGGCTTTTCACTTACCGATCGGACCGTTTGCCAGGGATGCTCTCTCTGCTTTGAGTTCCAGGCGTACGCAGCTCATGCGCGGGGATATGGACGTGCGCACCTTCTTGGAGGATGCTCACCAGCGCGCTACGGCGATTCTGAGCGAACGCCAGAACCGGTAACAGAGGCAGTCTTCTACGCACTCTCTTTAAGAACAAGCAGTTGGAAGGAGTATGAAGGTGTCTAAGGGTTTCTCAAGATGGCTGAACTTAGGACTCATCGTGTTGTTGACGCTCGCATTGTCAGGTCATGTCGTTGCCGAGAAGCGGACGCTCCAGATCATGGTTCATGGCAACGCCGACTATGTTGAACGGACGACGCGGTTTTGGGGAGTATTTGCTGATCAGAACCCGGGTGTCGAGATAGAGATCGTCCCCGGAGCCGGCGGAAGCACTCCGGAGGCGAAACTCCTCGTCGCCGTCGCCGCAGGGATACCGCCGGATCTCGTTCGTCTCTACAACCCCAGGGCAGCCGGAGCAGGGGGTCTTTTGCAGGATCTCACCGAGCGTTTCCGGGCTCTGCCTGCCTCCGTCCGCAATGATATCTGGCCGGATCTGATCGAGGACATGACTGAAGACGGCCGCTTATATGCTCTGCCTCTCGGTACCGTCGTCAGTTCCTATTACTACAACACCCGGCATTTTGCCGAGATGGGTGTACCCTTTCCGAATGCTTCGTGGCGGTGGGAACGCGAGGGCACGACTGAACTCAAGAAGCTGAGTGTTGATCTTAACGGAGATGGAATTCTCGACAGATGGGGCCTGGGAGGAATCCAAAGCGGAAGCGCGGAGTTTTGGCCGTTCATCCATGCCGCCGGCGGCGGTCCGCTTCTGAGCGCGGACGGCAAGCGCTTTTTGGGCAACAACCCCGGAACGGTGGATGCCTTGCAGTTCTTGCAGGATTGGGAAACGGTCCATCGCTTGACCAACCTAAACGCCTCCAGTTGGACGGACTTTGGTGAACAACGGGTGTCGTCACTGCTTTGGGGGAGCTTCATGGTCGGCTACTTCCAAAGATACCCCGATCTCGAATGGGATTTCGCCGACCGGCCTACCTTCAGAGGCAACCGAGCGGCCAATATATGGGGTGAAAGCCCGTACGGTATCGCCACGGGAGCCAAGAATCCGGATCTGGCTTGGCGGGGGATGGAGTTTATCGCCAGTGCCGAGGGCCAACAGCTGTCCATGCAATTGGGTTGGGGCATTCCTCCCTCCCGCAGAAGCGTCACCGTTGGACCGTTCATGCAACACTTCCGAGGGAAGAACCTCGCCGCGGTAGCGGACACGCTCTCCTCTTCACAGATGTTCAGAATGCGCTCCGTTCCTGACGACGTGCGCAAAGT
>JBMNSS010000037.1:0-19708 GCA_050945315.1 Limnochordia bacterium
TTGAAAGAGAAAGCCGGCGACGTCAAAGACGTAGTCGATGTGTCGTTGCATGAGGGCGATCTGTGTGGCGGCGAAACATGGCTCGGTCAAGGGGTTTCCGTAAAGCACAGCGGTTGCCACGGCTTTTGTGAGATGGGTCCGTTGGTCCGCTTTGAGCCCTCAGGACTGCTGTACTGCAAAGTGAAGCCGGAAGATGTCGATGAGATCGTCTCCCGTACGATTGAAAAGGGCGAAGTAGTCGAGCGCTTGATCTATAAGCATCCGGTTACGGGCAAGACCTTTGCCAGGCAGGACGATATACCCTTCTACGCCCATCAGACGCGTCTGACTCTGGCCAACTGCGGTCACTTGGACCCTGAGGATATCGACGAGTATATCGCCTATGACGGATATCAGGCGTTGGGTAAAGCCTTGACGGAGATGACTCCGGAGCAGGTGATTGACGAACTTGAGGCGGCGCACTTGCGCGGCCGCGGTGGCGCGGGCTTTCCCACTGCTCGCAAGTGGGCGGCGGCCAGTAAAGAGCAGTCAGATATCAAATACGTGATCTGTAACGGTGACGAGGGCGATCCGGGAGCCTTTATGGACCGCTCGGTCATGGAAGGCGATCCGCACCGCGTCATAGAGGCTATGCTCATCGCCGGTTATGCCATCGGAGCGTCCGAGGGCTATATCTACGTCAGAGCGGAGTATCCGCTGGCCGTGAAGCGTCTGTATCAGGCCATTGATGAAGCCAAGGCCTACGGTCTTTTGGGTGAGAACATCTTGGGAACCGACTTCTCCTTCAATCTCCACATCAAGGAAGGTGCCGGCGCCTTTGTCTGCGGTGAAGAGAGCGCTCTTATCGCATCCATCGAAGGCGAACGGGGCATGCCCAGGCCCAAGCCTCCGTATCCGGCCCAAAAGGGACTCTGGGGCAAGCCCACGGTGATCAACAACGTGGAGACTCTGGGTGCGGTGCCCTTTATCATCTTGCGCGGTGCAGAGGAATTCAGACGGTACGGTTCCGAGCAGAGCCCTGGTACCAAGACCTTTGCTCTCACCGGTGATGTGGCCAACACCGGTCTCATCGAAGTACCCATGGGCTTGACCCTGCGTGAAGTGGTGTTTAACATCGGCGGCGGTGTGCGACAGGGCAAAGGGTTCAAGGCAGTTCAGATCGGAGGACCCTCGGGAGGCTGTCTCACCGAAGAGCACTTAGACCTTCCTTTGGACTTCGACTCCTTGCAGAAAGCAGGGGCGATGGTCGGCTCGGGCGGTCTGGTGGTCATGGACGAGGATACGTGCATGGTTGACGTGGCCCGCTTCTTCATGGGATTCACGCAGAATGAATCCTGCGGCAAGTGCGTGCTTTGCCGTGAGGGTACCAGGCGGATGCTCGAGATCCTGGAGAGAATGGTGATCGGTGAGGGACGTTCGAGCGATCTCGACCTTTTGGATGAGCTTGGCGGAGCGGTGAAAGAGGGCTCTTTGTGCGGTCTGGGCAAGACTGCTCCCAATCCCGTGTTGACCACGATGAAACACTTCCGTTCGGAGTATCTGGCTCACGTGGAGGATCATCGCTGTCCGGCGCATGTCTGTGAGGCACTCAAGATCTACAGGATCGTAGCCGAGCTGTGCAAGAGCTGCGGTGCCTGCGCCCGTGTATGCCCGACGGGAGCCATTACGGGTAAGCGTAGAGAGCCGTACGTCATTGATCCGGAGAAGTGCATACGATGCGGCGCCTGTGTAGAGGCTTGCCGATTCGATGCTATTGAGGAGGTCGTCTAAATGGGCAAAGCAGAAAACGGTCGAGTTGACCAGAAGGCCACAATCATCGTTGACGGCCGGGAAGTAGCGATAGAGGGCGAGCCCAACCTTCTGGAAGTGATACGCAAAGCCGGTATTGAGCTGCCAACGTTCTGCTATCATTCGGAGTTGTCGGCTTACGGAGCTTGTCGTCAGTGCTTGGTGGAAACCGAGGACGGCAGGATTCTGGCCAGCTGCAGCACACCGGTCACACCGAACATGGTGATCAAGACACATACGCCCAGGGTCCAAAAGATTCGGCGCATCGCTTTGGAATTGCTGCTGGCCAATCACGATCGCGAGTGCACGACATGCAGCAAGAGCGGCGCCTGTAAGTTGCAGGATCTTTCCCAGCGTTACAACGTCACGGATGTGCGCTTCGGCAAGCGCGATGAGAAGATACCGTTGGATTTGTCGAGCCCGGCCATCATCCGCAACCCGAATCGCTGCATACTCTGTGGCGATTGCGTGAGGGTTTGTCAGGAGGTTCAGGGCATAGGAGTCCTAGACTTCGCCTTCAGAGGTTCCAAGACCGTAGTCACTCCTGCTTTCGGCAAGGACATGGCAGATGTCGAGTGCGTCAATTGCGGTCAGTGCGTCGCCGTCTGTCCGACAGGGGCCCTGATTGTGAAGTCAGAGACCGACAAGGCTTGGGAAGCCATTTACGATGACAATAAAGTAGTCATAGTTCAGATCGCTCCGGCGGTGCGGGTCAGCGTAGGCGAGGTCTTCGGTATGAATCCCGGAGAGATCAGCTTGGGTAAGCTGGTAACGGCCCTGCGGATGCTCGGCTTTGACAAAGTCTTTGACACTAGCTTCGCCGCAGATCTCACGGCCATTGAAGAGACGACGGAGTTCATCGAGCGGTTGCAGAAACAAGAGAGATTGCCGCAGTTCACCTCTTGCTGCCCGGGCTGGGTGACCTATGCGGAACAGTATCACCCGGAACTCCTGCCCAACTTGTCGAGCTGCCGTTCTCCGCAGCAGATGTTCGGCTCGTTGGCCAAGCGGTACTACGCGCGTGAACTGGGCATTGAGCCTGAGAATCTTTTCGTGGTCTCCATCATGCCTTGCACGGCCAAGAAGTTTGAGGCCGAAAGACCGGAGTTCAGCCACGACGGCGTGCGAGATGTGGATCTCGTGCTGACTACGCAAGAGATAGGTCACATGATCAAAGAGAAGGGCATCACCTTCGATGAGCTCGAGGATGACTCACTGGATATGCCCTTTGGCTTCACAACGGGAGCCGGTGTGATCTTCGGAGTCACCGGCGGTGTGGCCGAGGCCGTGTTGCGCTCAGCCAACTACATCCTGACCGGCGAGGAGTTGCCTCAGGTCAACTTCACACAAGTGCGCGGCATGGAAGGCGTGCGGGAGGCAACGGTCAATGTCGCCGGACAAGAAGTACGAGTCTGCGTGACGCACACGTTGTCTCGGGCCAAGGAGATCATCCGTCGCCTGCAAGAGGGTGAAGTCCACTACGACATAATTGAGGTCATGGCTTGCCCCGGTGGCTGCATCGGCGGTGGGGGCCAGCCGGGTACCCAGTCACCGGAGCTGCGCCAGAAACGGGCTGCCGGTATCTATAAGGCGGACACCTCCTTGCAGTTGCGTAAGGCACAGGAGAACCCCCTGGTCGCTGATCTGTACGATAAGTGGCTCGGCGAAGTGGGCGGCGAGGCGGCGCATGAGGCCTTGCATACTGAGTATGTCCAAAGACGGCGCATCAAGTCCGAAGGAATCCCGGTACTCACCGGCCAGTCGACTGATACCAAGGTCGATGTCGACGTCTGCGTAGGCACCTGCTGCTATGTCAGGGGTTCCGGCCAGATACTGGGGAACTTGGCTAAGCGCTTAGAGGAATCCGGCTACGCTGACCGAGTCAACTTGCGAGCGGCCTTCTGTCTGGAGAATTGTGCCGGCGCCCCGTCGGTACGCGTCGGTTCAAAGATGCTTGGTGGGCTTTCTCCCAACAAGACCGAAGATGTCATGGAAGAGATCATGCAATCCTTGAAAGAGAAGGCAGGAAGTGAGCGGTAAGTGAGTTCAAAGCAGGCAGCAGACAAAAGCAAGAGTGTAGAGGACACCAACCCGGAGTCTATCACCTTACCCCGCCCTACACTGGAGCGGCTGCCGGCTTATTACCGTGTTGTCGCAGCCGCCGTGAAGTCCGGCGAAGCCTACATTGCCAGTTCGGAGTTGGGACGGCGGCTGCAGATCGATGATGCCCAAGTGCGCCGCGATCTGAGTTGTGTGTGGGGGAAGGGACGTCCGGGACTGGGATACAAAGCGGTGGATCTGTTGCACCGTTTGGAGGATGTACTGGGGTTCAACAATGTCACTGACGCGGTTTTGGTGGGGGCAGGCAGACTCGGTTTGGCACTGTGTGCCTACCCCGGCTTCCGCTCCTACGGGATACAGATAGTGGCCGTCTTTGACGCAGATCAGCATAAGATCGGCCGAAGGATTCCCGGAGAGTGGAACGCCGGACAGGTCATCCTGCCGGTCGATAAGCTCGGAGATTTGGTGCGGCGCTTGCGTATTCAGCTGGGGATAATCACCGTACCCGAGCTCGAGGCGCAAGGTGTAGCCAATACCATGGCGCAAGCCGGTATTCGGGCCATCTGGAACTTCGCTCCGGTGAGTCTGTCAGTCCCGTCCGATGTTGTGGTGCGCAATGAGGATCTGGCAGTTGGTTTGGCAACCTTGCAACACTATCTTGCCAAATAACGGGACCGCTAAGACGAGAGCAGTCGGCTTTAACCCGACTGCTCGTCTTGTTGGATCACCGTGGCTTCTCGGACGAAATCCAGTAACAGGAGTTTGCGCCGCAGCTCAGAAGGATCTTCAAACCGGCCTTTCACCACGACATGACCGTTGAGACAGCCGACATCGTCCAGACGGAATTGATGCAAGGCCTCTTCCTGCATGATCCAGCGCCGCAGAGTCAATTCGTGCAGGTGATCCGGATCTTTTTGGCTCAGACGGACCAGACTGAAGTTGTGAAACGTCTCCCAGAGATAGTCGTAGACTGCACCGGTCCAAAACATCAGAAGCAGGAGGATTCCGCCGCCGGTGAATGTGTCGAGACCGGAGCTTACATCCTCGGATATGTCGGGTAGAATAAACATGTACAACATAGGCAAAAAAGGAATAAAGACGTAGGTAAACAGCGTGTGGGGGAGAAAATCCCGATTGAACAATCGGTAATGCTTCTTGTTGATCAGAGCGTGTCGGCGCCATAGTCCGAGCAGCGCTCCCAAGATGGCCAAAAAGACCACGGAGAACAAGAATGTGCGGCGGCGAACAGGACTTAATGGAAGGAACAGGAGAATCACGGCCATAATGGCTCCGGCCATGGCCCCGGCTGTGGCCACAAAGAAGGGCTCACCGTAGGCGACGAGGCCCTCAAAGCGCGCAGTGCGGATGTCGGTCAGTGAACCTTCCCATTGATGTGGACGGGTGGGACGAAACTCTTGCCAAAAACCCATATAGCATCTCTCCTACGGTGCATGGCTAGATGTTATAATACGGCGGTGGACGCGTGGCTCCTTGTTTGTTTGTCAAGACGAAGGAACAGCGAGTCACGAAGCGAATAGTGGTAGCTGACGAAGGAGGACTGCAAAATGGCATATGTCATCTGTGAACCCTGTATTGGCGTCAAAGACACAGCGTGCTCTGAAGTATGTCCGGTGGAATGCATCCACCCCATGAAGGACGAAGAGGGCTTTGAAGAGGCCGAGCAGCTCTACATCAATCCCGATGAGTGCATAGAGTGCGGCGCCTGCGCTGCCGAATGCCCGGTACAAGCCATCTTTCCCGAAGACGAAGTACCCGAAGAGTGGCAGTCTTACATCGAAAAGAACGCCAAGTTCTTTCAGGAGTGAAAAGATCGAGAGGCGGATTCGCTCCGCCTCCCGACAACCCTTCTCAGCGAGACTCTCTTCTTCAGACTTATTCCCCTTTAAGTTCCGTCCAGATCCTGTCGTACACAACAGTGGCTTCGCCCACGTCTTCTAACCATTCCGCTTTTTGAACAGCCGAGTCCGGGGGATAGGCAGCAGGGTTGTTCAGTATGACGGGGTCGGTCAGGGCGTGCGATGCCTTATTCGGATTTCCATACGGGAAGGCCTCCGACAGCTGAGCGCTGATCTCCGGGCGGAGCAGGAAGTTGATGAATTCGTGAGCCAGCTCCTTGTTCCTCGCCGACTTAGGGATGGCTAACGTATCCATCCAGATACCGCCGCCTTCTTCCGGCATCACATAGATGATGTTCGGGTTTTCGAGTGCCGCCAGGACCGCTTCTCCGTTCCAGACCATGCCCAGATAGACCTCACCGGAGAGCAGAAGCGATTTTGGGCTGTCGCTGTCGAAGGCTTTGACGGCCGGCATCAGAGAGCGCAACTTCCTCTTGGCGCCCTCAAGATCCTCCGGATCAGTGCTGTTTCGAGACTTGCCTATTACTTGCAGTCCCATCCCGATGATCTCCCGGGGATCGTCGGGCAAGACTACATGGCCGGCGTACTTCGGATTCCACAGATCCTCCCATCTGGTGATCTTCTCCTTGACCAATTCCGTGTTGACGGCGATGCCTACCGTGCCCCACATGTAGGGTACGCTGTAGCGGTTCTCCGGGTCAAAATCCAGGTTGAGGAATCTAGGATCCAGATTGTCCCAGTTGGTGAGGGCCTCCTTGTCCAAAGGCTCCAGGAGATCCTGCTTTAGGAGCACGGAGACCATATAGTCAGAGGGAACGATGATATCATAGCCGGAGGCGCCGGCGGTCAGTTTAGCCAGCATTTCCTCATTGCTCGAATACGTGTCGTAGTTGATCTTGACCTGATACTCCTTGGCGAAGGCATCCAGGATTTCTTGAGGCATGTACTCGGTCCAGTTGAAGATGTTCAAATCAGATGCCTGCCGGCCGCGCATGGCCCTGGGTACAAAGATCGCCGCCACCAATAAGATCAGTAAAGGAACAGTCCACCGACCAAGCAATTTTTTCATGCAAACCCTCCTCACGTTAGCGCAACTGTGCTCGAGAACCAGGACGTTTAATCCCGTATGCGAACCAACTTGTCGTAGGCCACGATTGCCGCGGCGGAGATCACCAACAACACCGTACACAAGGCGTTTATCTCAGGAGAGACTCCGAATTTGACCATGGAGAAGATATAAAGCGGCAGAGTGGTTGAACCGGGGCCGGCCGTGAAAAACGTGACGATAAAATCGTCTAAAGACATGGTGAAGGCCAGCAGACCGCCGGCGACAATCCCCGGAGCCGCAACCGGAAGAGTGACTCTGAAAAGAGCCTGCCACTCGGTAGCCCCAAGATCAAGGGCGGCCTCGACCAGTGAATCATCAAAACCCTCAAGTCTCGCTTGCACGATGAGCGCCACGAACGGAGCGCAGAAGGCCACGTGAGAAATGATCACAGAGGTCACACCGAGTTGGATATTGGTGAGAACGAAAAATGCCAACAGCGATATACCCATTACGGTTTCGGGGACAATGACCGGCACATACACAAAAAGCTCCGTGATGCGACCCAAGGCCGTGGAATTGCGATGCATGCCCAAGGCCAGGCCGGTGCCGAGGACCGTGGAAAGCACGGTGGTAACGGCAGCGATGAGCAGGCTGTTTTTGGCGGCGGCCAAGATACTGGCGTTGGTGAGAAGCTTAGCGTACCAGGCCAGCGTAAAGCCTTCCCAGTTGACGTTGAGACGGGAAGCATTGAAGGAGAACACCACGAGCACCGCAATGGGCAAGTACAGGAAAAGATACCCCAACACGACATAGATCCACAGACAGCGTCGTGACACCGACCAGACCTCCTCTTAGCCGTGCCCCTGCGATCTTTGCAGGACGTGCCTATAGATGAAAAGAGCCAGGAGCATCGTGACTATCAAAAAGACAGAGGCCGCTGACCCAAACGGCCAGTTGCGGGCCGACAAAAACTGGTTCTTGATCAGATTGCCGACCAGCATAGTGCGGGCTCCGCCGAGCAGGTCCGGAATGGCAAACATCGCCAGCGCCGGAATGAAGACCAATACGCATCCGGCGACAATCCCCGGCAGCGACAGCGGGAGTATGATCTTGGTCAGCACTGCTTTGCCCCGCGCCCCCAGATCCATGGCCGCTTCGATGTAGGAGCGGTCGATTTTTTCCAGGGAAGCATAGAGAGGCAGGATCATAAACGGCAGCCAGTTGTAGACGAAACCGAGCAGTACGGCTCCGGGTGTGTAGAGCATACTCAGCGGCTCGCTTATCAGGCCGAGATGCATGAGCAGCGTGTTGATCAGCCCCTGCCCGCGCAGGATGATGATCCAGGCGTAGGTGCGAATGAGGAAGTTGGTCCAAAAAGGCACAACGATGAGCAGCAAGAACCGGTTCTTTCTGGGCTCCGGCGAGGAAGCTATGGCATAGGCCATAGGGTAGCCTAAAACAAGGCACAAGACAGTGGTGGCAAAGGCGAACAGGAAGGAACGCCACAGAATGGCCAAATAGAGTCGATCCGCCAGGCGGGCGTAGTTTTCGAGAGTCCACCTAAACTCGACGCCGCCATAGGTGCCGCGACTGGCAAAGCTGTAGACAACGACCAGGGCGAGCGGAAGAACGCTGAAGATCACGAGCCAGATCACGCCCGGCGTGAGCAGGATGGCGCGGTGACGCTGTCCGCCGGGAATCTCGCCGACGGGTTCCTCGCGTCGTGTGCGTGGCCTGCGAAGCTGTGGAAAGACAGCCATGTTGCATCCCTTTCTTTACTCAGTAAGAATGTGACCGGCAAAAGAAGGCCAGTGAAGTTGAACGTCTGAACCGGCGGGGATGGAGACCACGCTTGAGCTGCTCAATCTGGCGGCTGTGATAGTCAACCCGGGACTGATGTCCACGATGGCTTTGAGAGTGGCGCCCAGATAGACAACTTCGCGCAATGCTCCGCTGATGACCGCCCTCTTTTCCGAGGCCACCGGGGCCTCGTCGGATGAGGCGGGTAGGATCCGGATATTCTCCGGTCTGATCATAATCCAGACGTCTTGGTGCAGACGCAGGCCTTCACGAGGAGCGCACGGTAGATGGTGGCCGTTTACTGCGGCCCATATGGTGTGCGATGTGATCTCGCTCACGCGGGCCTGAAGCAGATTCGCCTCCCCGATGAAATCGGCGACAAACCGAGTCTTGGGATGCTCGTAAACAACGGCGGCGGTATCCAGTTGATGGACGATCCCCGAGTTCATGACCGCGATGCGATCGGACATGGCCAAGGCTTCTTCTTGGTCATGGGTAACGTAGATGAACGTCACGCCCAGTCGGCGCTGCAAGCTCTTCAACTCGATCTGCATGGCCTTACGCATCTTCAGATCAAGAGCACCCAAAGGCTCATCGAGAAGAAGCACTTTGGGGTGGCAGACCAAAGATCGGGCCAGCGCGACTCTTTGTTGCTGACCGCCCGATAGCTGGCGGGGTTTGCGCTCGCCGAGGTTGTCGAGTTTGACCAGTTTCAAAGCCCAGCGTACACGCTCTTCAATGGTGGCGGAGTCGAGTTTTCTCAGGCGTAAGCCGAAGGCAACGTTCTCATAGACGGTAAGGTGCGGGAATAGAGCGTAGTTTTGAAAGACCGTGTTGACATCGCGCCGATAGGGAGGGACGTCGTTCACCAGCTTGTTGCCGATATAGACGCTCCCTGAGGTCGGTTGTTCAAAGCCGGCGATCAGTCTCAGTGTTGTGGTTTTTCCGCAGCCGCTTGGACCCAACAAAGTGAGAAACTCGCCCTCTGCGATGTCCATAGACAAATTATCCACGGCGAGAAAATCGCCAAACATCTTACTGACCGATTCCAGCTTGACCATTCTTCGATTGATCCCGCTCCTTCGTAGGTTTCCCAAGTGCTCCGTCATGGATATGAGCGCCCCGGCAAGTATGGGCGCTCATGTGCGGCTTGTGGAAACCGTTTTTTTTTGACGCGCTCTTACAGCGGTTGGGCGAAGGTGCACCAACCTTGATGCATTCTTATTCTCGTTTCCGGAGAGGGTACCTTCCCAATTCGCGTCCCGGAGACAAATTTTCCGAGAGGGTAGGACAGACTCGCCCGGTGTTGAAGAGAAACTGCATGGACAGGTCATATAATAAGCAAGGGATGTGACGATATGAAGGAGCTCGTTGTTGCGCACGGAGCACCGCGGGGCGCCGGTCCCTACTCACAGGGTCTCAAAGTCGGAAATCTGATATTCGTCTCAGGACAAGGACCTGTAGATCCGTCGACCGGCAAGCCGATTGACGGTTCGATTGAAGACCAGGTACGGCGAACTTTGAACAACATCAAGGCTATCTTGGTGGCCGCCGGGTCCGATATGACGTTGGTGGTAAAGGTCAATGCCTATCTCAGTGATATGAAAGACTTCCCGGCCTTCAATGAAGTATACAAAGAGTTTTTCCATGAGCCCTATCCGTGCCGGACGACGGTTGGCGCCGAGTTGCCGGCCGGTTTCAGTGTGGAGATTGACTGTATAGCCATGCTGCGGTCCTAGCATAATGCCTCCCTCTGATGCTCATTCTAAGGTGGAGATCAAACAGAGGGGGGAATTCTGTGGCGCAGCATATCCACTGTACGGTAGAAAACTGTTACTACTGGGACACCGGAAACTACTGTCTGGCCAAAGAGATCTTGGTGACCAGTGATTCGGAGGCCAGCAGCGCACCGGAGCATGTTGATGCCGGCAATATGATGGAGGTAGCCGCTGAAATTGGCAGCACCTCAGCGCCGACTTGTATGGCAACTTGTTGCAAGACTTTCCATGATCGGAGCCGCAGTTCGAGCCCGCCGGTCCCCAAACTGAGCCGGACTGAAGTGACCCAGGGTGCTCAAAAGAACCAAGGATGAACCTAACCTGGGATCCGTTAGCGGATCCCAGGTGTGTATAGAACAGGTCTCAGACAGCGCTACCGTCATCAAGCGTGCGTATGGCCGTCTGACGCAGAGTCTCCGCTTGAGCCAGAAGTTCGGTCAGCTGCTCGGCGGGTATGTCGGCCCGTTCGAGCTCCCGAAGCACGTCCATCAGTTGACGGGTAGTGGACCAAAGGGTGGGTTGGAACCGGCGGGTGGCCTGGCCCGATTCAACTTGGGTGGGTCTTTCGGCCAGAGCGTACTCAGAAAGATGCGTTGGTATTTCTATGGGTACGCCGAGACGACGATGAAGCAGGTCCTGCAAAGTTGAAAGGGCCCGATCTTCGCCGTGAACCAAGAAGATCGCTCGGGGCAGGCGTTCTAAGTGTGACACCCAATCTATGAGTTCCTGCTGATCCGCATGGGCTGAAAATCCCTCAAGCTCGTGTATTTGTGCCTGGACTCTTACGTACTCTCCGTGAATGCGGACCAACGGTTCCCCGTCGACGATCTGCCTGCCGAGGCTGCCTTCGGCTTGGTAGCCGACAAACACCACCGAGCACTCGGGCCGCCAGAGGTTGTGCTTCAAGTGATGTTTAATGCGGCCCGCAGTAGCCATGCCGCTCGCCGATATGATCACGGCCCCGCTTTTGATCTCATTCAACTGCATCGACTCTTCCGGAGTCCGCACTAAGCGCAGATTGGGGAAATAAATGGGTACATCACCGGCGAAGTGGCGGAAGCGCTGAGCCTCTTCATCAAACAGATTGACGTGGCGGGCAAAGATCCGCGTGGCTTCTACGGCCAGAGGGCTGTCGACGTAGACATTCTGCGGAGCTAACTCCCCGCTGTGAATGAGCCGATTGAGCCTGTATAACAGATCTTGTGTACGCTCAACGGCAAAGGCGGGAATGATGACGTTACCCCCGCGGCGAAACGTGTCTTTGATGATCTGAGCCAACTCAGCGGAATTGTCTTCCGGCTCCTCACGAGCCCGATCACCGTAGGTGGCCTCCATGATGACAAAGTCTGCCGCACCGGGCTTTTCCGGATCAGGCACAATCGGTCGGTCGGTGGCTCCGAGATCCCCGGTAAAAAGCAGCTTGGTTCGCTTGGCACCTTCCACGACGTGTAGCTCTACCAATGAGGAGCCTAACATGTGACCGGAGGGACGCAGTACCGCTATGATGTTCGGAGTGATGGCCACCCGGCGGTAGTAGTCGACGGCCTCGAACTGTCCCATGGTCGCATGGGCATCAGCCACGGTGTAGATGGGAGTCAGCAGAGGCTTGTTCTGTCGGGCCAACTTGCGGTTTTTGCGCTCCACCTCAGACTCTTGGATATAGGCGCTGTCAGCCAGCATGATCTCGCAGAGGTCTTTGGTAGGCGGAGTGGCGTAGATGGGGCCGCGGAAGCCTTCCTTGAACAGTTTGGGAAGCAGACCGCTGTGGTCGATATGGGCGTGTGTAAGCACGACCGCGTCGATATCGGCCGGGTTAAAGGGAAACTCCCCGTAGTTTCGCTCCTGCAGAGCCTTGCTGCCCTGATACAGGCCGCAGTCGATGAGAATCCGTTGGTCTGCCACTGTAACCAAAAATGCCGATCCGGTGACCGTTTGTGCGGCACCGCAGAACTTCAGACGCACGGCTAAAACTCCTTCCGTCGATCGTGTCGTCTACATGACTTTTACACATGCGGGAGTGGGCACTCCGGTCAGCTCACTGATCTGCCGCAGATCTCCGCTCCGTTCGTCGATGCGAAAGACCACGATGTTATCGCTGTCTTGATTGGCGACGATCAGAAATGATCCGCCGGTGTCAATGGCGAAACTGCGCGGCGTTCTACCGCACGTCGAGTAGTGGTTTGCAGGGTCGAGATAACCGGTGGAGGGATCCACTCGATAGCTCACGATGCTGTCGTGGCCCCGGTTGGAACCGTAGAGGTAACGGCCCGACGGATGAATGTGGATATCGGCGCAGTAATTGGTGTCCGTAAAACCCCGAGGGAGTGTCGTCACCGTCTGCAACGGAGTCAGTCTTCCCTCATCGCCGTCGTAGGAGAAGGCAGTGACCGTGGAATCCAGTTCGTTTATCACGTAGAAAAATCGGCCGTTGGGATGGAAAACTGAATGTCGCGGTCCGGCACCGGGTGAAAGCGAAGCCCACGGCGGCGTGTGCGGAAGGAGCCGCCCTTGGTCACGATCAAGCCTATAGATCACTATTCTGTCAAGGCCCAGATCGGCAGCCAGAGCAAAGCGGGCCTGGGGATCAAATATGATGTTGTGGGCGTGAGGAGCATCCTGGCGCTTGGGATCGACACTGCGGCCTTCATGCTGAACAAAGGATGTGGCCGCTTTGAGAGAACCGTCCTCATTGAGGGGCAGCAAGGCGACGCTGCCACCGCCGTAGTTGGCCGCCAACACGCAGCGCCCCTGAGGATCGACGCTCAGATGACAGGGGCCGGTGCCCATGCTGGCCTGTTGATTGAGACGTTGGAGGCTTTTTGTCTTCTCATCGATCACATAAGCGGACACGGCACCGCTTCCGGCACCCGTGAAGTCTCTGACTTCATTGACCGCGTACAGGAAGCGCCCGTTGGGATGGATGGCCACATAGGCCGGATTCTGCCGATCAGGCGTCACGCTCTGCAGCTGCCAGCCGCAGGTGGCGCCATCGAAACGATAGACATAAATGCCCTCGCTTTCGCCCCGAGTGTATGTGCCGATAAACACATAAAGCTGATCTTTGCTGGCCATGCTCTCGCCTCCCTGGCGATTTTCGTCTGATGGGGGAAATAAATGTAAGAAATCCGTGAGAAGGGTGTAGTGACCGCTTCGTCGCCGGCATCTTCACTCCTGCTTTGCAGGAGTATGGTGGTCGGCGGCGTAGCAGATAGAGACAACACACAACGCACGGGAGTGACTGGGTGGAATGAACGCCATACAGATCATCACGGATTCTTGCTGTGACTTACCAGTAACGATCACAGAACGGTACGGAATACTGGTCGCTCCGATGGGATATTCAATCGCCGGAGTTACATTCTCAGATGACTCGTGGAAGACGCGTGAGCCTTCGGATTTCTATAGTGAGTTGCGTGCCGGAGCTTTGGCTACGACTTCACAAGTAACCGCGGGTCAATTTTCGACACTGTTCTCAGAAAGCCTGGAAAGAGGCCGGGATGTATTGTATATTGGCTTCTCATCAGCGCTTTCGGGTACGTTCAACGCCGCCTCTTTGGCCCGCAACACGATTCTTCGGGATCAGCCTGATGCACAGATACACATTGTGGATTCGCTGAGTGCGTCAATGGGCGGTGGCCTACTAGTGTTGGAGGCGGCGCGGCTTGCCGACCAGGGAGCTTCTGTGCAGGAGATCGTTCAGTTCGTGGAAGAGAACAAACTGCGTATGAATCACTGGTTTACGGTTGATGATCTGGAGTATCTGCGCCGCGGCGGTCGGCTGTCGCATTTCTCCAGTGCCGTGGGCTCGCTGCTGCAGGTGAAACCCGTCTTGCACGTGGATAACAAAGGTCGTCTTGTGCCCGTGTGCAAAGTGCGCGGGCGACGCAAGGCCATCGATGAGTTGTGTCGGCGTCTTGTGGAACGCATCGACAATCCTGCGGAGCAGACGATTGCCATCAGTCACGCGGATTGCGAGGACGACGCGCGCCTGCTTGAGTCCCGGATTCGAGAACAAGTTCAGGTGAGAGACTGTATCATAACGCCGATCGGTCCGGCGGTGGGGGCCCACAGCGGTCCTGACACTCTGTCGCTCTTTTTCTGGGGTCAGGAACGTTGAGAGTTGAGCACTTGATCTGGATCGACCCTCCGGCGCGGACGTGCCATTACTGGCGCTACGGCGAATCGGCGGGGTCGCACCATCTTTTGTGCTTGTCGGAGATGTGGTTAGGCGTCAGTATGCTACTTTGAAGACCAGAAGGAGGCGACACGAAGATGCTGGCGATTGCAGGAGGAACGCCGGTCAGGCAGAAAGGCTTTCCAAAGTGGCCTATTCATGACGAGAGTGACGCTCAAGCAGTGGCCGATGTGATTCGCAGCGGTTTTTGGGGACTCGGAGGTCAGAATGTGGCTGAGATCGAGAAGCGTTTTGCCGCTTTTCAGGACGCCTCATACGGTGTGGCCACCTCCAACGGCACGGTAAGCCTGTGGCTTGCCCTGACCGCTCTGGGAGTGGGACCGGGCGATGAGGTGATCATCCCGGCCTACACCTTCGTCGCCACTGCCGCGGCGGTCTTGCAGACCGGTGCGGTGCCCGT
Source organism: Limnochordia bacterium (assembly GCA_050945315.1). Taxonomy (GTDB): domain Bacteria; phylum Bacillota; class Limnochordia; order DTU080; family DTU080; genus DTU080. Next base: position 14,948 of record JBMNSS010000037.1, read on the forward strand.
GATGGCGGATATAGATCCGGATACCTACTGTTTGGATCCCGATGCCGCTGAAGCGGCCATCACCCCTCGTACGGTCTGTATCATCCCTGTGCATGTGGCCGGTCATCCAGCGGACCTTGATCGTTTTGTGGAGATCGCTCAAAGGCATAGGCTGGCACTGCTTGAAGATGCCGCTCAAGCCCACGGGACGCAGTGGAAAGGCCGCGGCGTCGGCGCCTATGGGGATCTGGGGACCTTTTCCTTCCAGTCTTCCAAGAACTTGTCTTCCGGCGAGGGAGGCATGATTCTCTCCGATAACGAACTGCTGGCAGACATGTGCCTGGCCTACCGCAATTGCGGGCGTTGGGAGGGCCGTTCGGGAGCCCGCCGGGTGTTGGGATACAACTTGCGGATGACGGAAATGCAGGCGGCTCTTCTGTTGTCGCAGATGAGAAGGCTTGAGGAACAGACTCGCTTGCGCAACGAAAACGCGCTGTATCTGGCCGAGCGATTGAGCGAAATTGAAGGCATTCGGCCGCTGAAGCGCGATGAGCGCACTACACGTCATGCTTACCATCTGTTCATTTTCCGCGTTGACGCCGAAGTATGGGGAGTCTCTCAGGACGTCTTCCTCGAAGCCTTGGCTGCCGAGGGTATCCCGTGTTCGAGAGGCTATGTGCCGCTCTATCGTGATCCGACCTTTATCCCCTATGGGCAGTCATGTCCGGCCGCCTGGGCGGGGATCGGTGATTCCCTGGCCGGGATAGACTACCAGCAGATGTTCTTGCCCGTCACCGAAAAAGCGAGCTCAGAGGCTGTGTGGCTGAGTCAATCCCTGCTTTTGGGAACAAAAGAAGACATGGATGACATCGTTGCCGCCGTAGCCAAACTTTGGGCAGGGCGCCAGCAACTCGTGGGTCGGCGCGCGAGCCGTCGTATGGGCTATGCCGGCTTGTCATAGCGAATCTGCAAAGGAATATTCAGCCATGACACGACAGGCAACGTCAATCTATCTGGGCATTGACGCCGGCGGCACACACACTCTGGCCGTAGCCATATCGGAAAACGGAGAGATTCTCGGCCTGGGCAGAGGCGGTCCCGCCAATCATGTTTCTCTGGGGGAAGAGGTCGCTCGCCGCTCCGTCGCCGTCGCCGTGGAGGAGGCGCTTGGTGGCCGATCTCTTCAGCCCGACACCGTGGCTTTTGGCAGTGCAGGCTTAGAGGCGCCGGGCGATCTTGAGACGGCGCGGCGACTGCTTCCTGAGTCTCTACGCTCCTCGCCGATCATCTTTGACACGGATGCTGTCATGTCGTTGGAAGGGGCCATGGGGGCAAAGCCGGGAATTGTGGTCGCCGCCGGTACGGGATCCATCGCCTACGGACGAGATGAGTCCGGTCGTCGTGTGGGAGTCGGCGGCTGGGGATGGCGAATCGGTGACGAAGGCAGTGCTTACTGGCTGGGTAAAGAGGCTCTGCGTGCCATATCCAAAGCCGAAGACGGGCGTGGGCCTCTGACAGCCTTGACAGCCATGGTGCTGGATGAGTTGACCTTACCTGACTGCCAAGCACTCCTTGACTGGGTCTACATACCGGAGCGCACTCCGGATGACATCGCCCGGCTGGCTCCGTTGGTCGAGAAGGCGGCCGCATCAGGCGATTCCATCGCTGAGAGACTGCTCACAAGAGCGGCCGAGGAGTTGGCCGAGGCGGTGGAAGCAGTTGCCCGCCGTCTCGGATGCCTGGATCGGGCCGGGGTGCGGGTTTCATACTCCGGCGGGGTTTTCCGCTCGCGTCTTCTTCGAGGCCGCTTTGCGATTGATATAAATCGGCGTGGGATTGACGGCGATGTGCATGAACCCGTCTTGGCACCTGTGGCCGGAGCTGCCATCCAGGCCTGGCGCCTGGGGCAGGTCGGGTCGGCTTCATCGACGGCCTTCTGGACACTTGACGTGCCTGAATCACTCGTGGCTAATCTACAGGTACATCTGCCGGGGCTGGAGCCGCGAAAAGAGGGAGGCTCGATGGAAGCATGAGTCCAACGGATTCGCTGTCGTCGCACGCGAACGCTTATTTTCAGAAGGTGAGCGAGAGGCTGCAATGGTTGGCGCAAACCCAACAGGCGGCCATCGCCCGGGCCGGTGCGGCGGTGGCCAAAGCCATGGCCAACGAGGGATTTTGGTACATTTTCGGGACCGGTCATTCCCATATGCTTGCCGAGGAGGCCTTTTACCGGGCCGGAGGATTGGTCTTGGTGGTACCCATCTTGGAGAGCGCTTTGATGCTACATGAGTCGGCCCTGCAGAGCTCCTATCTTGAGCGTCTGCCTGGCTATGCCGGAATTCTCATGGACCAGCGGGGCATTGCATCCGGGGATGTTTTGACCATCGCCTCCAACTCCGGGCGGAATGCCCTGCCGGTGGAGATGGCACGACTGGCCCGTGAGCGTGGCATTACAACCATTGGGATCACATCGCTCGCTCATTCAGGCCGGGTCAGCTCACGAGATCCGTCCGGAAAACGTCTGTTTGAAGTAGTCGACATCGTGATCGACAACGGAGCGCCCTACGGCGATGCCCTGATCGATATTGATGATGAGGGCCGGCGCATGGGTCCTTTGAGCACCATCACCGGAACGGCTGTTATCAATGCCATAGCCATTGACGCTGCGGCGCGGCTGCGTGGGCAACAAAGGTCAGTGGCTACGTGGGTCAGTGCCAATGTTGACCATGAGTCGGATGAAGACCCGGGTGTTCCGGAACCTCGCATGAGGGGTCGCTATCGACATCTGTAGATCAGGCGATAAAAGGTCCGGGCTTTCGGCCCGGACCGCTGTCTGCTACTTCTTGTCCGTGCGTTCTTTCAGTTTGGCCCACGTGTCCCGCAACGGGACGATTTGGTTAAACCGCAACTTCCCTTTTTGGTCATGGGAGTCAAGGCAGAAGTAGCCCTGTCTCAAGAATTGGAACCGATCGCCCGGTCCGACCTTGGCCAGGCTCGGCTCGACTAGGCACCCTGTGAGGACCTCCAAGGAGTCAGGGTTTAGATTAGCCAGAGAATCTCCCCCTTCTTCCGGATCCCGAGTCAAAAAAAGGGGCCTGTACAGTCGCACCACGGCTTCAAGAGCATGGGCCGCGGAAACCCAATGTATCGTGCTGCGCACCTTGCGTCCGCCCGTGTCGCTGCCGCTGCGGGTCTGCGGATCGTAGGTGCAGTGCAGCTCAATGATTTCGCCGGTGGCCGGATCTTTGATCGCTTCTTCACACCGGATGATATAGGCGCTTTTCAGCCTTACTTCTCGTCCCGGGGAGAGGCGGTGGAATTTGCGAGGCGGATCCTCCATGAAATCGTCTCGTTCGATATAGATCACCCGTGAAAAGGGGATGCGACGGGTTCCGGCATCCGGATCTTCCGGGTTGTTTTCAGTCTCCAGCTCCTCAATCCGTCCCTCGGGATAGTTGGTAATGACCACCTTTAGCGGTTTGAGTACGGCCATGACTCTCTGTGCCCGCTTGTTCAGATCCTCGCGAACGCACTGTTCAAGAAGGGCGTAATCAATGGTGCTGTTGTTTTTGGCCACACCGACTCGGTTGCAGAACTCCTTGAGAGCTTCGGGCGTATAGCCGCGCCGACGCATACCCCGGATGGTGGGCATTCGCGGATCGTCCCATCCCTCAACATAGCCCGACTCAATGAGGCGCCGCAGTTTGCGCTTGCTCGTTATGGTATGGCTCACATTCAGGCGGGCGAATTCGATCTGCTGCGGCGGTGACGGGAATTCCAGCTTCTCCAGGAACCAGTCGTAAAGCGGGCGGTGGTCCTCGAATTCAAGGGTGCACAAAGAGTGGGTAATGCCCTCCAAAGCATCTGATACGGGATGGGCGTAATCGTACATGGGATAGATGCACCATTCATCACCCGTGCGGTGGTGATTGGCATGCAGGATACGATAGATTACCGGGTCGCGCATATTCATGTTGGGTGAGGCCATGTCGATCTTGGCTCTGAGCACCCGACTGCCGTCCGGGAACTCACCTGCTCTCATGCGCTGGAAAAGATCGAGGTTTTCTTCAACGGAACGTTCGCGGTAGGGGCTGTCACGACCTGGTGTGGTGAGCGTTCCCCGATACTCCCGTATCTCCTCCGGCGCTAAGTCGCATACAAAGGCCAGCCCTTTTTTGATCAGCATCAGTGCGTATTCATACATCTGCTCGAAGTAGTCTGAGGCATAGTAGAGGCGATCACCCCAGTCATAGCCGAGCCAGCGCACATCCTCAATGATGGACTGCACATACTCCTCTTCTTCTTTCACCGGATTGGTATCGTCAAAACGCAGATTGCACCGACCGCCGTTGACGGCCGCGGTATCGAAATCAAGGCAGATGGCCTTGACGTGCCCGATGTGCAGATATCCATTGGGCTCCGGCGGGAAACGCGTATGCACCCGCCCTCCGTAGCGGTTTGTTCTCATATCCTCATCGATGATCTCTTGGATGAAATGAGAAGGCTTGGCTGGCTTGCTCATATGTAGCAACTCCCCGTGGAAGAATATCTTGTCAAATCATGCCCAGACCGCGAAGCCTGAGCTGAACGGATCACCCACTTGTCATGCTATTAGTATAGCAGATAGAGCGGTGTCGCTGAGGGTGCACAGGAGTTTGAGGAGTGGCGGCGAAAACTGTGTCTAATGCGGATTTCAAAGGAGTCTGTGCTTGAAGATCATTGTGATCGGGGCAGGTGACGTAGGCTTTGAGATAGCCTTGAGGCTGTCCCGGGAAGAACACG
>JBMNSS010000038.1:0-18997 GCA_050945315.1 Limnochordia bacterium
CTCCTGGAACTCACGGGCCTTGATCACAAGGCCTACACCCATGTGAGCTATGCTACGTAACCCTTGGCCAAAAACCAGGGGGGAGTCAGGCAGAAGGGTGCGGAAAACTGGATACATGACATCCGGAAGGTGATCGCATGCGAGTGACCTATGACCGAGCCGCGGCAGTCCGCTACGCTCTGAGGCACGTTTTCAACCCCAATCCGGACTATGCCAATATGGATACGATGGGAGGAGGTGGTGACTGTACGAACTTCACGTCGCAATGCTTGTATGCCGGTGGTTGGAGTATGGATTACCGAGCGGTTGGCTATGACACCGAATGGTGGTATCGGCGCCTGGGGAATGAACGCTTTGATCAAAACAACGACGACTGGTGGTCATGCACCTGGTCACTGCCATCGTTGCTGCTTCTTTACCTGACCGTCAACTACGGGGGAGCACTGGATTTGTTGGCCAGTCCCAGACTGGCACGGAACTTGCGACGAGGCGATCTTGTCTTCTACGACTGGGACGGCGACAGCCTTTTTGATCACAGTGCCATCGTCACCCGCATCGTCAACGGTATCCCCCGAGTGACCTACCGCACTCTGAGACCGCTGCGCCCGATCAGAAACGGGCACTGGCGGCTGCAGTTCCGACGCCCCGCCCAAGCCATTTCAGGAGTACGCCTGCCCAATCGTCCGGATCGACCTACGGCCCTACCCAACTGGCAAGAACTGGTGCCCTGTGACCAAAGGCGTAAACAATGACGAAAGGGGGTAACCCGTTTAGGGCACCCCCTCAGTCATGCCTCAGATCAGTTATTCAGGATCTTCTTCTTGACCACAGCGACTGCTGCAGCCGGCGCAACCCGCCTGCGGCACCTCATTCGGATTGTCGATGGTGAAACCTCCACCCGAGGGCGAATCGTCGTAACCGACCTCGGCTCCGTTCAGATAGCGCCCGCTTAACGGATCGATATACATCTTAAACCCAGGGCACTCTACAACAACGTCATCATCCTGGGGTTCGTTGTCAAGAGCCATGCCGTAACTAAGGCCACTGCAACCGGGCTGAACGTACAGCCTAACACCCGAGTAGCCTGCCTTTTCCAATTCTTCCTGGAGACGCTGGCATGCTTTTTCAGTGACTGTAACCAATGCACCCATCCTCTCATTCGCCGCTGTCTTTATGATACCATAATCATGCTGAGCAACGCGCAAGTACTTCGTTAACTTAGTGTGAAGGGAAGAACGCCTGAATAGGGAATCGCTAAGAATAAGGTATTAAGCACATAGAATTGGAGGGGACGTCTCGTGGGACGACCAATCACACTCGTCACTGGTCAATGGACGGATCTTTCTTTGGAGACTCTGGCACAGAAGGCCTCAGGCTGGGGCTATGATGGCCTCGAACTGGCCTGTTGGGGCGGGCACTTCGATGTAGCCCAGGGCGCGGCGGGCACCGCGTACTGCGAGGAGCGCAAAGCTCTTCTGGCCAAGTACGGACTCAAGGTATGGGCCATCAGCAACCATCTGGCGGGTCAGATGGTGTTAGATCCCAACGATCACCGCTCAGATGATTGGGCACCCGCGGAGCTCAAGGGCAAGCCGGAAGAAAAAGCGGCGTGGGCCATCGAGGAGATGAAACGGACAGCCGTGGCGGCCCGCAATATGGGGGTCTCCATAGTAAACGGCTTCACGGGTTCCTCGATTTGGCATCTCGTCTATCCGTTTCCTCCGCTGGATCCTGATGACATCAAGAAGGGATACGATCTTTTCGCCGAGCGGTGGGGTCCCATCCTTGATGTCTTCCAGGAAAACGGCGTAAGATTTGCCTTGGAAGTACATCCCACCGAGATTGCCTTTGACATCTACTCAACACATATGGCGCTTGAGGCCATCGGCCATCACCCCGCATTCGGCTTCAATTTTGACCCCAGTCATCTGCTTTGGCAGATGGTTGATCCTGTACAGTTCATCCGGGAATTTCCTGATCGCATCTTCCATGTCCATGCCAAGGATGCCATAACCAACTTCGACGGACGAACCGGAGTTCTCGCATCACACCTGCCCTTCGGTGATCCGCGACGAGGTTGGGATTTCCGATCACCCGGTCGGGGCGAGGTGAACTTCGAGGAGATCATTCGTGCCCTGAACCAGATCGGCTATGACGGTCCGCTATCCGTGGAGTGGGAGGACAGCGGCATGGATCGCGAACACGGTGCAGCTGAAGCGGTGCAGTTCTTGCGTGAAATTGACTTCCCGCCTTCTACCATCGGGTTTGAATCCGGTATGCGCGATATCTAGCCACGGCGTGGATCTCGGATCGATAGGACGCAACACTGCGCCCCATAGGCGCAGCGTTGCGTCTTTTTCAATTTCTCTTCTCGATCCCGCACCCAAGCCTGTCTTCCCTCATATCTTAAGGCGGAGGGAAGAAAAATGCAGGCCGCTATTCGCAGAGTCTGGGTTCTTGAGAACATGAAAAAGATCGGGCCCGGTGGGTTCTACCACTTGGCCTATGCTCAACACCAGACCAGCCCGGAACTCCTCCAAGAGATGAAACGGCGCAGTGATCACGGCCGAATCCACATCTTCTTACTAAGCGATGGCGGGCATGCCCTGCACATCGCTGACGGAGAAGTGATCGCCGTTCACTGGTTTCCTGAATTCCTGCGCATCCATTTTATGATCAGATGCGTCCATGATATGGCTGTCGCTCCACGCTCACGTTGGCTGAGCGAATACTTGCTGACGCTGTAACCGATCGCCGGAGGTGACAGATGTGCATGATCACTTAACCGAAAAGCTCCTCCTGCTTGAGCGCCTCTTATTGCGCCACGACTACAGCGAGCTGCTGTTTCAGACGAGAGCAGACCAGCTGCGAGAAAAAGTCTTGCGCATCATCCGTCTGAAAGAAGAGCAAGTGAAGCTTCTGGATGACTTGCTGAAAGAGACGGCACAGTTCAATCTGCGGGGCCTACCCATCCGAGAGGATGCGCCAAGCATGGATACAATGCCTTACAGAAAAAGACAGCATCCGGAACAGCCAGGGCTTGACGACCAATGATGCCATAGCATTTCTTTCCTGAAGGACGCCATCTCTTCCAGAACGTAATGCCTGTAATAAGAGAAACAGGTCAGCTTGTCCGGTGGAGGAGACGTCGTTGCGTAAGAGTAGTGTCATTCTGCTGATATGCCTTTTGGTGATTCTGTCGGGTTGCTCCTTATTGCCGGGCCTTGTTCCGGGTCGGGGAGAACAGCTGCCTTCTATTCCGGACGATGACCCATATTCTGACGCCGGACTGCCCGCAGGCGAGGCAGTGATTTACTACTGCGGCGACGAGGGAGCCATACCCGGTTCAGAACAAATACTGCGACAGCATCACGACAGAATAAGCTACATCACAGGCTTCTGGTATCAGATCGAGGCGAGCAATCCCACCAGGCTAATCCCCATGTGGAACAGCCCGGAAGAGGAGATCAAAGATGCCGTTCGTCTGGCGCACAGCCATGGAGTAAAAGTGGAGGCTCTTTTTCACAATCTCCTCTATGGATCAAGCTCCATGAGCGAGCAGATCGCCACCCGCTTGATCACGGATCGCAGGCTCAGTGAACAGCTGGCCCAAAACCTAGTCGATCTGGCCCGGCGCATGGAATTCGACGGGATCAATATTGACATAGAGTTCGTACCCCCGGCATTGCGACATCAGTTTACTGCCTTCGTCGAGATCATCTCCCGCGCCCTGAAACGTGAAAGCATCCGCGTCAGTCTGTCCGTGCCCGCCAAGACCGGCGACGATCCCTGGAACGGATGGTCCGGGGGCTATGATTACGGGGCTTTGGGAGCGCTTGTCGATCGTCTCATGCTGATGACCTATGATGAACACGGATGGGCCAGTGAATCCGACGGTCCCATCGCCTCTGCCGAATGGGTCGAGCGTGTCGTGCAGTACGCAGTCCGTGAGGTGCCGGCTGACAAGCTGATCTTAGGTATCCCCGCCTATGGCTTTCGGTGGACGAGCGGTCAAAGAAACCCCGTCTATTTGGATTATGTGACTGCCATGGGGCCCATATGGCGGGGCGAAGCCGTCTTGGGATGGGACAACGAGGCTCAGGTGCCCATGTATCGGTATGGCGGCTCGGATGGAAACCTCCATAGGGTGTGGTTTGAGAACGCCTCCAGCAGTTCCTGGAAACTGGACATCATGCGGCGCTATCAGCTGAGGGGCTTTGCCCTGTGGCGGGCGGGGATGGAAGACCCTGACTTCTGGCGCGTCGTAGGTCAAAAAATGAAGGCCGAACGGCATCAGGATCATGGTTCATAGAGATCACGCACCAGCAGTCGGTAAATCTTCTCTTGGCGACGGCGCGCCGCGAGGTAGCGGTGCGTGAAGGCTTCACGGGGCTCATAGTACGTACCGAACGATGCCGGCGCATCGGCGGCATCGGCGAGCACTCCCAGACTCTCCAGAGCCAGCAGCGCCGCCCCACGGCGGCTGGCCTCAGGCTCCGTAGAAGCCCGTACCCCGGTTCCGAGCGCATCTGCCATGATCTGCATCCACGTCGGCGAGCGCAAGAGCGCTCCGCCTGTGGCTACCAAGAGCTCTGCCTGCGGCACGACGCCTTGAAGGCGCTCGTAAATGGCGGCGAAGCGAAGGGCAACGGCTTCCAGCGCCGCCCGCATCACATCTGCGGGTTTTGTATGCAAGCGTAACCCTGCAATAGATCCGGTGGCATGTGCCGCCCAACCGGGCGATCGCTCACCGGCCCAATAGGGCAGGAAAGTCAAACCATGGCCGTCCGGAGCAAGTGCGGCCAGTTCATGCTCCAGCTCCTCGCTGGGCGGCAGTCGCAGAGAGTCACGCAGCCATGTGACTAAGTTGCCTCCGTTACTCAACGCACCGCCGAGCACAAAGCGCTTGCCGTCAAGACGATAGCACCACATACCGGCAGGAGCCTCCAGATGGGGCTCCTTTACGACACAGCGCAGAGCACCGCTGGTACCGATCATCAAGGCCAGACGCTGAGACGTCGCACATCCCGAACCGACATTGCTACACGCTCCGTCTCCCACGGCAGGGAACCAGGGAATATCGGCTAATTCGGGGAGAGAGTCCCGATACTCGCCACGCAGTCCGCTGCAATACTGATGGAGATCGACCAACGGCGGCAACACCGCCCGATCGATGTCTATGGTTGCACCCAATGATGCCTCCCACTCCAACCTGTTCTGATCAAACAGACCGCTTCCGGAAGCCATGGAAAAGCTGGTGATCAGTTCGCCGAAAAGCCGGAGGTAGAAATAATCAGCGAAGGATACCCAGTATCTTATCTCTGGCCATCGATCCGGCTGTTGCTGCCGAAACCAGAGCAATCGGGCCGGCAGATAACTGGGATGGAAGACGCATCCCGTACGGGCATGGTATGCTTTTTCATCCAGATGCCGCCGGAGATACTCAACTTGTTGTACACTACGGGTATCGGCCCAAAGAAAGACAGGGGTAATGGCCTCGCCTCGAGCGTTAAGACCAACCAGACTGTGCCAGAAACAAGAGAAAGCCACGGCGCTCGGCGGAGCGACCAAGGTTGCGGCATCAAGCGTACTACGCAAGACCCGGAGACACCGAGTGAAGAGCTTTGAGGCCTCCAACTCGCAGCCACCGTCGGAAGTGGTAGCCGGGACATGCTGCATCGAAGCCTGCACCCCGGGTAAGAGTCGACCGGTACCGTCATAACCACCTGCAGTTACGGAAGAGGTGCCGACATCCAATGACAGCACCCAGCATGTCTCCCGCGACACGCTTATCACGCCCTTCCGGATCATATGGGTAGTATTTTGCCTCGATCCTCGGCAATTCCTACCACAAAGGGCTACACACGATGAGCATTGAAGAGATGGTGAGAATGTGGAAAAAACTCTTGTTTCAGCTTGTCTGTTAGGATATGCTTGCCGCTACGACGGCGGGCACTGCCGGAGGAGAGATCTCGACGTTGACTCGGCCGAGCTGATTCCTTTTTGTCCTGAACAGGCAGGTGGTCTGCCTACTCCTCGTGAACCCGCAGAGATCGTCGGCGGGGACGGTGAGGCTGTCCTCGCCGGCTCAGCCCACGTTCGAACACAAGGCGGGATGAACGTCACAGAGCAATACTTAAGAGGGGCACAGGCAGCCCTGAAGCTGTGTCAGGAACTTGGGATCAAGCGGGCTGTCCTGAAAGCACGCAGCCCCTCATGTGGAGTGCGCGCCATCTATGACGGAACCTTCAGCGGCGCCACACGTCCGGGGGCAGGGGTCACGGCAGCCTTGTTGCGTCGCCATGGCATTTGTCTGGAGGAGACTTAGTGACAATGACCAACAACTCACCGGCTTCCAAAGCTATCTTGGCCGGACCGCCCACGAACTCATTGCTGATCGTGCGTGTGTCTCCCAGTTCAAGGCGGACACCATCCAGGGACCAGCGCAAACCAGTGAGGGAGAGACCGCGCACCTCAGGAGTCAAAGGCCAGACAGAGACCGTCCGTCCCGGCGGTCCCGTGAGGGTGAGCTCGTCTGTTACATGATAGACTGTCTGACGTCCGTCGCTGGCCACCGCCTTTACCCCGTGCCGGTGCAGCAGTCGCAGTAACCCGATGTTAGCCAACGTGTGATCTAAGCGACCTCCCAAAGCACCGGCCAGGACGATTTCCGTGCTGTCGCGCCGGAGTGCCTCGTCCACGGCCAAGTGAGCGTCGGTCTTGTCTTTTGCCGTCGGGAAGGAAATGACGGATGCGATGCCAATATGCTCTATATCATCTTGGGCCAAGGAGTCAAAATCACCCAAGACTACATCGGGTACGACACCGAGGCGAAGCGCATGGTAGGCGCCGCCGTCGGCGCAGATAACACAATCCCAGGGACCGGAGAGTTCGGGAAGGACCCCCCAGGCGTCAGTGCAGAGTTCTCCGGCAAGAAGGATCAGAGTTCGCATACATCCACCTCATCACTGAGTCTATGATACAGGAAATCAGCTCAATGGCGACAGCGAGGGATCTTAAATGAGCACACGCTTTCTTGCTACGCTGGAACGGAAAAAGACGCTGATCTTGGACGGGGCAATGGGAACCATGCTACTTAAACAGAATCCGGGTGACATAGAGTGTCTGGAGTTGGCCAATCTCACCGCTCCGGCCATGGTAGCTCGCATTCACGAAGCCTATGTGTCTGCGGGCGCTGAGTTGGTGGAAACCAACACCTTTGGAGCCAATCCCGTACGCTTGGCCCGCTTCGGCTTGGCGGACCAAGCTTCTGAGATCAACAAACGGGGTGTCGCCATCGCCCGTGAGGCGGTGGGGGAGCAAGCGCTCGTACTGGGCTCCATAGGACCTTTGGGTGAACTCTTGGAGCCCTACGGTGACATCACCCTGCAAACAGCTCGTTCGGCCTTTGCTTTGCAGGCGGAAGCCTTTACCGAAGCCGGAGCCGATGCATGTATAGTGGAGACGATGGCCGATCTCACCGAAGCCTGTCTGGCGGTCGAAGCAGCCGTAGCGTGCGGTCTGCCGGTCATCGCCCAAATGAGCTACGAAGCTTCGGGAAAGACCTTTATGGGAGTCGATCCCGTGCAAGCCGCCTCTCGGCTGGTCGAGGCCGGTGCCGATGTCATCGGGGCCAACTGCTCCGTGGGCCCCGAACAGATGCTCTCGGTGATCGAGACGCTGCGAGGGAGTACACCCCTGCCCATCAGCGCTCTTCCCAACGCAGGTCTGCCGATTACGACCGGTACCGTCACGCAATGGCCGCTTAAGCCTGCGGAATTTGCCCAATGGGGATTGCGGCTGCTTGAGGCCGGTGCCTTGCTGATCGGCGGTTGTTGTGGCACAACGCCGGACCACATCAGCGCCTTGACCGAGGCTGTGCGGTCGCGGGTAGATTAGCCATCCTTCTCTAGTATGTGCTCTGTTACCAGGCGGCGTATCTGCACCAGCGCCGACTGGCTCAGTCTCCATCGCCAGGTTTCGCGATTGCCGCGCCCCGCTCCCGCGGATGTTGAACACCGCCGGCCTGTGGTAGCGGTAGCAGCGATGTGAGCAGTGTCGTCTTCCCCAGGCAGCAAAGTCACCGCGACGTTGGCATCAAAGACCTCTGTGGCGACGAGGAGAGCATCGCTCCACGCCTGTGGGCTCCACTGCTCTCCTTTGTCCGGCAGTGAGGGCGTCGCTCCCATCTGGCGCAAGTGCATGGCCGCCTGAGCCGGGGAAGAAGCCACGAGCCCCCCGGCAAACCAAGCGTCACTGCCCGCCGGTTCGGTGATCCTGGTAATCAGCGTGCCTCCGCTTTGGGTATCCACGACTGCCACTCGCCAGCCGCACCGTCGCAGAAGATCACCAACCGCCTTTTCTAACGTGGTGTCATCCGCCCCGTAGATGTATCCGCCCACACGATGGCGGATTTCGTTCTCGACGGCCAGGATACGCCTCATCCCCTCCTCATGGGAAGAGGCTTTCGTAGAGATCCTGAGCTGAACGTCGCCCGGTTTGGCGTACGTGGCCAGAGTCGGATCCTTCTGGTTGGCTATAAGATCCTTCAGTCTGTCTTCAAGCGGAGACTCACCGATATCACAAAAGCGCAGGGTGCGTGAAACAAGCGTCGTCCGCTCGCCCAAGCGTGCCAGCAAGAGCGGTATCACATAGCGCTCAAACATCGGCTGAAGCTCATGCGGTGGGCCGGGAAGCAGAATGATCAGCTTCTCATCACCGCAAGTCGGTATGGCAAGCCCGGGAGCAGAGCCCACGTCATTTGGAAGCACCTCAGCACCGTCCGGCACCATGGCCTGGCGTTTCATGTTCTCGGGGATGGCCCCGCGTCTGCGGCCCTTAATCCGTTCCCAAATGCCGGCATCGAATCTCAAAGAACGTTGCGTGATCTCAGCCGCCGTCTCTCTGGTCACATCATCCATGGTGGGACCCAGTCCGCCTGAGGCGATGACGACATCAGAGCGTTCGACGGCCTGCTTGAGGCAGGCTGCCAGGCGGCGGGGATTGTCACCGACAACGGACTGGTAATAACTGTCAATACCCAGAAGGCTCAATTGCTCGCCAAGATAGGCGGCGTTGGTATTGACTATCTGACCGAGCAGCAGTTCCGTACCGACGAAGATCGTCTCGGCAATCACAGTGCATTCTCCTTAACCCGAGGTCTCACAACCACAGTCACCTTCGGCGAGGCAGGACCCGCCGATTTACTATGGAATTCATTCAGAGAGGATTATCTTCGCACCTGCGGGGCCTTCCTCCTGCGGGGCGTGGAAGGGGAGAAGCATGAAGATCGCCATATGTAACGACGTATACAAAGACTGGAGTTGGGAGAACGTTTGCCGCGATGCCGCAGAGGCAGGCTACGATGCAATCGAGATAGCTCCCTTCACGTTTGCCCAATCCGTGGAGTCCATCAGCAAACAAGAACGTGCGAATATTCGCAGTGTGGCCGAGGATCACGGGATCGCCATTGCCGGGTTGCACTGGTTGCTGTTAGGCCCCGACGGACTTCACTTATATGATCCGGATGCGAGTGCCGTGACGAAACCGTATCTGGAGGCCCTCGCTGATTTTTGCGCGGATATCGGCGGTGAGGTATTGGTCTTTGGATCTCCGAAACAAAGACAGCGCCCGGAGCACCTGGAACCTGAACGGGCCAGCGCTCTTGCCAAAGAAGCACTCGCCGACTGGGCTCGAGTATGTCATCAGCGCGGTCTGCTCCTTTGTCTGGAACCCCTGACATCAGAGGAGACTGATTTCATTGTCAGCGCCGGAGAAGCCGCACAGTTGATCGAAGAGATCGACGAACCGGGGCTGGCCCTGCACTTGGACGTGCGGGCGATGCTGTCAGAGGAGCGACCGATGGATGAGATCATCCGCTCCCATGCACAGTACTTGCGTCACGTACACGTCAACGACGCCGGCATGATTCCTCCGGGGAAAGGTGACACGCCCTACGAACCCATCATGAACGCCCTGAAGGAGATCGGCTACAAAGGATACCTGTCGGTCGAAGTGTTCGACCTCCAAGGAAAAGAGCCTCAGGTAGTGGCCAGGGAGAGCGCAGACTACTTGCGGAGTTTCATGTAACATACTGTAAAGATGCATTCTGAAAGCATCATCTGCCGGAGGGGACTGACTTGGACAGACGTTTTCGCATATCCACACCCGCTCATGTCGCCCATGTCATGGGTGAGTTGCATGCACACGGCTTCCAAGCCCTTCTGGTAGGTGGTTGCGTACGAGACTCTCTCTTAGGCCGCTCTCCCAACGACTGGGATGTCATCACGGATGCTGTGCCTGACCAGATACAACGGCTGTTCGACAAGACGGTGGCAGTCGGTGCCGCGTTCGGCACGGTGGTCGTCTGCACTCCGCACCCCGTCGAGGTCACCACGTTTCGCCGGGAGGCCGATTACAACGACAAACGCCGCCCGAGTGGTGTGTTTTTTTCAACATCAGTATACGAAGACCTGGCCCGCCGCGACTTCACCATGAATGCCATCGCCTGGGACTCCGTCACTGAAAGACTGATCGATCCCTACGGCGGACAGACCGATCTCCGACAGGGGATCATCCGCACTGTGGGCGATCCCCGTGCCAGGTTCAACGAGGATGCGCTGCGCTTGTTACGCGCCGTCCGCTTTGCCTGTGAACTTGACTTTGACTTGGACTGCGACACATGGGAAGCCGCCGAGAGCGCCGCGCCTTTGGTCGATTATCTCAGCAATGAGCGCATCCGAGATGAACTTGTGCGCATTTTGGCCGGCGCCGATCCGGGAAGGGGCCTGTGGATGCTCTACGAGCTGGGTATCCTCTTTCGGGTGATTCCCGAACTGCGAGGCAGTGATCGGTTGGCCCAGGGTAAACCGAATGCTCCGACCCTTCTTGATCATCTGGTCCAAACCGTAGCCATGTGTCCTCAGGATTGGCTATTGCGACTGGCCGCCCTCTTGCACGATGTCGGCAAATTGCACACACGCGATATGACCGACACCGGACGAGTGGTTTTTCACGGGCATGAAGTCGAGAGCGCACGGATCGCAGAGAGAGTGCTTCGGCGTCTGCGGTTCGACACTCGCTCCGTAGAACGAGTGGTCTCTTTGATTCGCCACCATATGGCACACGGTCCGGTGACCCGAAAGACCATCCGACGCTGGCTTTCCGCCTATGATGAGCGATGGGTTCGTCAAGTGATGACCCTGCGGCATGCTGATCATCTGGCGAGCGGAGGATCGCCCGCTCCTTGGTTCGATACGGCCTTGAAGGAATTTGAGACGTTATTGAGCGAAGGGGGAGCATTGCACTTAAAAGATCTCTGTCTCAACGGCGAAGACGTGATGAGAGCTCTCGGTACCTCTCCGGGCCCCGTCGTGGGTTACGTACTCAATGGCCTTCTCCAACTCGTCTTGGATGATGCCGCCCCGAATACCCGTGAGGCCCTGTTGCCCCACGTACCGCGGCTGGCGGCCGAGTTTCCGGACAAAGCGGAGCAGAGCGGCAAGGCATCTCCGGGCACCCCGCCGAGGATAAGAGATAATGATGATGAGGAGTGGTTCCCATGAACAACAAAGCGATCAGTCAGTTCGTACAGGATGTCGTCCGCAACTTCGGCCCGGTACGGGCCAAAGCCCTTCAACACGGTAAGGAAACACGTCTCACGAATGCTACCGTGGAAGCTAATGCGTCCTCCCTCACCATCTGCAGCGATGCCGACTGCGTTCAGATTCCCTTCTCAGAAATCGAGAACATTAGCTTTTCTCCGGAAAAACGCAAGTACTTCGTTCGCCTTAGTGACGGTTTGGTGGAATTACGTCCGGACGATGAGGACTGATCCCAAGGCGGGTAGAATAATCAGAAGCGGCTCATGAAAAAAGCCGGAGGACGTGCCACGGCCTGCCCTCCGGCAACTCATCATGGCTGGATCAGCCGATCTCCAGCATACGAACAATGGCCCGGCGCGCTTTGGAAGCGGTATCCTCCGGAACCGTGATCTCGTAGACACCTTCTTGCAGAGAACGCAACACCTTATCCAGCGTGATCTTCTTCATGTACTCACAGACTGCATCTTCGCTGACGGGATAGAAACGTTTGGTCGGATTCTGCTGTCGCAGCGGATACAAGATCCCCGTCTCCGTGGCCACCACCATCTCGGCAGCGGGCGTTTCTCTGGCATGCTTCAGCATGCCCCCGGTAGACAGAGTATAGGTGTTCTTGGCGCTAATATGGCCAGAGGCCAGAAAATCCAGACACTGCGTCACGCAACCGCACTCAGGATGAATCAGGAAATCCGCGTCAGGATGAGCCGCCCGCGCCGACTCGATGTCGTCGGGCCGCACACCAGCATGCACGTGACACTCGCCCATCCAAATATGCATGTTATCACGCTTGGTAAGGCGTTTCACGTAGCTGCCGAGAAACATGTCCGGACAGAACAAGATCTCCTTATCCGCTGGGATCGATTCGACAACCTGCACGGCATTACTCGACGTGCAACAAATGTCAGTCTCGGCTTTGACGGCTGCTGAGGTATTGACGTAGGAGACCACAACGGCGCCGGGATGCTCACTCTTCCAGGCCCGCAACTGCTCAGCCGTGATGGTATCAGCAAGCGAACAGCCAGCCTCCAGGTCGGGAAGTAGCACCTTCTTGTCCGGATTGAGAATTGCCGCGGTTTCCGCCATAAAATGGACCCCGCAAAACACAATGATCTCAGCCTTGGTGTCCGCCGCAGCGCGTGCCAATTGCAGAGAATCACCTACGTAATCAGCAACATCCTGCACTTCCGGCAACTGGTAGTTGTGCGCGAGAATGACGGCTGCTTTCTCTTGTGCCAGTTCTCGTACTTGTTTCTGCATCTGTTCTATGGTGGCTTGTACGCTCACCCCACGTCACTCCTTGCCCATAGCGGTCGCTTTGACAGCAAGATGTTCGCTGTAACCTCCTCTGGGCTAACCCGCATTATACCATCAAATCTCTTAAGCGGGAAGAGCAAGTCGCCATGGTCATCAATCTGAGGCGTGCGCCCAAGCAGGGAATCAGGTTTCGTGTCGAAAAGTAGTATGTATAACCGCAGACGTAGTGTGTGGGGGAGGAGGGTGGCGCTGTCGTGGAGATATTCCGACAGCTTAGGAAGTATTACTGGCGCTATCGCTATTTAGGGTTAGGCTCATTGGTTTTCGTTGTGCTGACCAGCGCCTTGGGGTTGGTCAGTCCGCAGCTGTTACGTGTGCTTGTCGATCGCGTCATGATCTTGGGTCATTACAATGAACTGCCGTATCTTGCATTGGGTGTCGTCGGCGTCGCCGTCATACAAGGAGCAAGTCGCTACGGGCGGCGGTACCTGGGCCATGTTTTTGGGGCCAATTCGATGTTTGACCTGCGTAATGCGCTATACCTGAAACTACAGTCGCTGTCGTTTGGTTACTATGATACCGCCCGAACAGGCGATCTTATGGCGCGCCTGGTAGGTGATGTCGCTGTCTTTCGTCAGTTCGTGTCATTCGGCTTTGCCAACTTACTGAGCTCCTTGCTGATGATTCTGTTTGGTTTCAGCATGATGAGCTCAATCAACTGGCGTCTGGCTTTGCTAGCGCTGGCCACTACGCCGTTTCTGGCGGTCACGGCCATGCGCTTCCGAACCGTGGTGCATCCTGCCTTTTCGCAATTGCGTGAGGCCATAGCCGACATGAGCACGGCCGCGCAGGAGAACATCACGGGTGTGCGCACCGTCAAGAGTTTTGCTCGGGAACCCCATCAGATCGAGGTTTTCTCGGAACGTGTCGACGCGGTTGTCGGTCGGCACATGCAGACCGTCGCCATATGGAGGAGATTCTTCCCGACGATGGATCTGATCGGGAATATGAGCATGCTCGTATTGCTGTACGTGGGAGGCAGAGAGGTCGTCCTGGAGCGGATGACCATGGGGGATTTGGTCGCTTCTTTCAGCCTGATCTGGTACATCGTCTCTCCGGTGCAACAGCTGGGTTATCAGATCAATAGCTTCACGCAGGCAGTGGCCGCCGGGGAACGCTTGGTGGAGATCCTCAGTGCACCTGAGACCATCCGCAATTCCCCTCAAGCCAAGTCTATAGGTCCCATCGAGGGACGTGTGCAATTTGAAAACGTCTCGTTTTCATACGATGGATTGCATTCCGCTCTTCAAGATATCAACTTGACGGTGGAGCCGGGCATGGTGGTGGGGATCATCGGTCCTACCGGAGCGGGAAAATCCACCCTGGTCAGTCTCATCCCGCGCTTTTATGACCCCGATAGGGGTCGTGTTCTGATCGACGGACATGATGCTAAGGACATCATCTTGGAAGACCTGCGTCGTCAGATAGGTATTGTCTTTCAGGAAACCTTCTTGTTCTCGACATCCATACGAGAGAACATCGCTTTCGGGAACCGTGATGTCCCTTTGAGCAAGATAGAAGAAGTGGCACGCATGGCTGATGCTCATGATTTCATTATGGAGCTCCCACAAGGCTACGACACCCTGGTCGGCGAACGCGGTATAGGGCTCTCAGGGGGCCAAAGACAGCGGATAGCCATTGCCAGAGCCCTTCTCACCAATCCCCGTATTCTTATTCTCGATGACGCTACAGCAAGTGTGGACATGGAAACGGAATTCGAGATTCAAAAGGCGCTCAGGGCCCTGCTTGAGGGGCAGAAGCGGACGACCTTCGTGATTGCCCATCGCATTTCGTCGGTCAAGGATGCCGATCTGATCATAGTACTGGAGGACGGACGGATCATCGAACGGGGTACACACGATGAACTGTTTGAGCTCGGTGGAGTGTACCGACGCATTTGTGATGTGCAGCTTGGCGACCGGGTCAACATGGCGGGATAACGGACGCGGACTCACCACACAGCAAGCTGCGTCAAGCTCGTAAGAAAGGGTGTCCGACAACGGTGTCGCAACGAAGTGGCGTAACATCACAAGAGAGTGCACAACCAAGAGAATCCGCCAATGCGGAGAACACTCGTCCCATCTCCCAACGGTTCGTCTATGCGGATGACCGGGCCATGGAGAGGCCGTTTGATGCCAGACAACTCCTGCGGCTCCTCGGATACATGAGACCGTATCGCAGCACGGTCGTCAAATCGTTGCTCGCCATTATGGCAGGAGCGGCAGCCGGCCTCAGTATACCGATTCTTACTCGCAACGCCATTGACCGATCCATCGCCAACCCCGATCTCAGTCTTCTGAGCCGCTATGCGTTGCTTATGTTAGGCGCATACATCGTCTCGTTCTTCGCGGGGCGCATGCGCACTCACAGTACAAACTGGCTTGGACAGCAGACACTGCGCGATCTGCGCAATGATCTGTTCGCGCATATCCAGTCTCTGTCATTCGACTTTTTTGACAGTCGCTCAGCGGGATCCATTCTGGTGCGCGTCATCAATGACGTGAACGCTCTCGAAGACTTGTTTACCAGCGGTGTCGTACAGAGTCTGACCGATGTCTTCTTGTTAGTGGGGATTGCGGCCATTTTATTCAGTCTGCACGCCAGACTCGCTTTGGCCACCATGATCACCCTGCCTCTCATGTTTCTGCTGTCAACAAAAATCCGCATACAAATCCGCAGAGCATGGCGCGAGGTGCGTTTGCGAAACGCACGCATCAATTCGCACCTCAATGAGGCCATTCAGGGCATCAGGGTCACCAAAGCGTTCGTACAAGAAGACGAAAACGAGGCCTTCTTCCTCCACCTAAACGACGACTATCGGGTGAAGTTCAATCAATCCAGCAAGGTCGGCGATCTGTTCATGCCCGTGGTTGACATTACAGGAGCGGTAGGGGTCTGTATCGCTTACTGGTACGGTACCCGGCTTTTCCAAGTAGGAGACATCTCATTAGGAACCGTATATGCCTTTGCCAGCTATCTAGGACGATTCTGGGAACCCATATCGCGCCTTGGCAACTTCTACAACCAGTTGTTGCAGACCATGGCCTCATCAGAGCGCATTTTCGAAATCCTCGATACCAAGCCTTCCGTGACGGACAAGCCCGGCGCCCGGGATCTGCCTTCCATTACAGGTCGCGTCGAGTTTCAAGACGTGCATTTTTCTTATCTGCCTGATCGTCCGGCTCTCCGAGGGATCTCTCTGGATGTCAGACCCGGCCAGACCGTCGCTCTCGTCGGACCCACGGGTTCCGGGAAGTCGACGATCATCAATCTGCTGTGCCGCTTCTACGACGTAACCGAAGGCAGTGTCCTCGTCGACGATATCGATGTGCGAGACGTAACCATTAGCAGTCTGCGCTCTCAGGTAGGTGTCGTCCTGCAGGAACCCTTCTTGTTCACCGGAACGATAATGGAGAACATCCGCTTCGGGCGACTGGACGCCACGGACGAGGAAGTCATAGCGGCCGCTCGCTTGATCGGTGCCGACGAGTTCATATCTCAGCTGCCGGATGGGTATCACTTCATGGTCAGCGAGCGCGGCGGCGGAATCTCCCTGGGCCAGCGGCAGTTGCTGTCGTTTGCGCGAGCCATTTTGGCAGACCCTCGCATCTTGATACTGGACGAAGCGACTGCCAACATCGACACGGAGACGGAACAACAGATCCAAAGAGCGCTCGCCACTCTGCTCAAGGGCCGCACAGCGTTCGTGGTCGCCCACAGGCTGTCGACGATCCGCGACGCCGATGTGATCGTTGTTCTCGACCACGGCCGCGTTGTACAGCGGGGGAATCACGAAGAGCTGATGCGCCAACGCGGATTGTATCGCGACCTTATTGAAAGCCAATATCGGGTTATGGCCTAGGCCGACAAAAGGTGGTAAGTGAGTGCAAGGAATCGGTACATTAGTCAACGTGATCACTGTAGTGGTTGGTTGTTCGCTGGGTCTTTTGCTCGGAGAGCGCCTTCCCAAGCAGATGAACGAGATTGCCATGCAGGTGCTGGGTGGCGTGACGCTCGTTTTGGGCATGCAGATGGCGTTGGAGGCTGGCTCAGCCGTCATGATGATCCTCGTTCTCCTGGCCCTGGTCACAGGCAGTTTTATCGGCGAGTGGATGGATATCGAAGGAATGATGGCTCGGCTGGGAGCACGTTTTGAGAAGCGACTCAGCCGAGAGCGATCCGATGAAGAAGCGGGATCTCGTTTTGTGCAAGGATTTGTCAGTGCCAGTCTTCTTTTTTGTGTCGGCCCCATGACCATACTGGGCAGCATACAGGACGGACTGCTGGGCGATCCTTCGCTGTTGCTGACCAAAGCCGCCTTGGACGGTGTATCGAGTTTCGCTCTGGCGGCTGCCCTGGGACCGGGCACCTTACTGGCAGTGTTGTCGATCATCATCTATCAAGGAGGCCTCACCGCCCTGGCGGGAGCGGCCAGATCGGTTTTGAACGAACCGGTGATCACCACGATGACCGTCACCGGCGGGATCATGATCGTGGCCATGGCCATCAATCTGTGGCGACTCGCCCATTTGCGGGTGGGAAACATGCTTCCCGCATTGTTGATCAGTGGGGTAGCAGCAGCCGTAGCGGCGCGATGCGGCTGGCTTTGATTCCACACCATGGAGGTTGACGCAAATGAACAGCGAAATGCGAGGGAAGTACGAACGGTTGGCGGCAACACTAAGCGCCCGCGGACAAGAGGTGCAGCTCATCGAACAACAGCTGAAGTCCCAACGCATTGAGACTCCTTCTTGGGGCTATGCGGACAGCGGTACGCGTTTTGGAGTCTTCCCGCAACCGGGAGCGGCGGCGACGCTGAGCGAGAAACTCCGTGACGCGGCTCACGTCCATCGCATGACAGGCATTGCTCCGTCGGTGGCTCTTCACATACCCTGGGACATGGTCGATGACTGGCAAGCGTTGCGTGAAGAAGCGGAGGCACTCGGAATCACCATCGGCGCCATCAATCCCAATCTCTTCCAGGATGAGATCTATCGATTCGGCAGTCTGGCAAACCCCGATTCGTCCGTACGACGCCAAGCATTGGAGCACGTCGCTAAGTGCATAGAGATCATGAAACAAGTCGACTCCCGTGACCTAAGTCTCTGGCTGGCCGACGGCACCAATTACCCCGGACAAGATGATTTGCGCTGCCGCAAGCGTCGTCTGGAGGAATCACTGGCGCAGATCTACACCATGCTCCCCGATGACAGGAGGCTGTTGCTGGAGTACAAGTTCTTTGAGCCGGCTTTCTACGCCACCGATATCCCTGATTGGGGAATGTCGCTTCTTCTTTGCAACAAGCTCGGCGAGCAGGCCCAGGTGCTGGTGGATCTCGGTCATCACGCCCACGGAGTGAACATCGAGCAGATCGTAGCCACACTGCTTGATGAAAAGAGACTGGGAGGATTTCACTTCAACGACCGCAAGTACGCTGACGACGATTTGACCACGGGTTCCGTCAATCCCTACGAACTCTTCCTGATCTTCCATGAACTTGTCACCAGCGAGTTGCACGAGGACCAGGATAATCAGATCGCCTACATGATCGATCAGACTCATCTGCTCAAGCCCAGAGTGGAAGCCATGATCCAATCAGTAGTGGCCATCCAACGCGCCTACGCCAAGGCATTGATCGTGGATCGCGTAGCTTTGGCCGCCGCGCAGGCTGCCGGCGATATCGTTGCCGCGGAAGAGTGTCTCGTCTCCGCCTTTAACGCTGATGTCGAACCGTTGTTGGTCAAGATCAGAAGCGACCTGGGAGTGCCGGCCGATCCACTGCAGGCCCACAGAGAGTCGGGCTATCAAGAGCGAATCACGCGTGAACGTGCGGGGCGAAAGATCCGGCCGACGCTAGGATGATCATGCAAGATAGATCTCAAGCTACATAATGAAACGAAGAGGTGAACGATATTGACGTTTGATGTGGAAAAGCAAGTCTGGTCAGGTGAGTCTCTCTGGGTTCTGCGTGGCCCGAATGAATCCCAGGCCGCGATACTTCCAAGCGTAGGAGCCAACTTGATCGCGCTGGCGCTTTCGCCCTCTGACGGAGAAACCGCCGTTTCCCTGATCTCTTCACCACC
>JBMNSS010000039.1:0-18738 GCA_050945315.1 Limnochordia bacterium
TCCCAAGTAAACGCGCCGTGCCGGGCGCACGTCAAAGAAGGGGCGGCACAGAGCCCACCCCTCCCTTTTTTCCCCGGCCGACTCTTGAGCATATCCCGCAGAGCCGCCTCCGCCAAGCGCTGTGCTTCTTTCAGCACTCCCATAGGAGTCGCTTTGCCGACGCGCATAGCGTCGAATGTTGGTTCACAACTGTTCGGGATCTCCGTGGAAAACGCCGGCCAGATGCACATTACGGGCAGCATCCGCCGTGTCCAGAGGCGTTGGCGCCGATCCTTTCTTCACCGCAAGTCACGTCCGGAGGCACCAACGGCAGTCCGATACGTCCCGAGGATCCGAAAAGAGCCCCTGCATTCAGAGGCTCGATTTCGTTAAGGCTTCCCGGCACATGGCCGAGCCTGATCATACGCTCCAACACCCGTGCTCCGGGATGGACTCTCAGAACGACTCCAGAGAAACCGCCCCACCCGATTCGCGACTCATATTAGCCGCCTCCAGAAAGGCCATCAATTCTGTGGTCAAAGCGCTGTCGATCGGCGGAATGCCGGTCCGGAAGAACTCAAGGATCTCTGCCAGCATGAGAGCGTAGGCCGGCGGTTCTTTGAGCCGTAACCCTTGCTTGATGCCTTGTGACGTATAGACGGTGATGGCATAGTCACGCATTTTCGGATACCGGTAGGCGTGCAACGTGCCGATGCGTCCGTCTTCCCAGATTCCGGTGACTACGTCAGCCAAGGGCGTCTTGTGGGTGCACACCTGTTTGCAGCCCGTTCCCATCTTGCTGTACAACACTTCCGCCGCATGGATGCCGTACCAGAACAGCCCCGGAAAATCATCAAGGATCGGGGCCGGACCGGAGGCCTCACAGGCCAGAATCTCGGCGCCCTCTCCTACTTCGGCCAGACCTTTCGCGTAGCGAACCGAAGAGCATGACATGATCGGTGCGCCGTGCCGTTGCGACAGCTCAAAGATGGCCCGAGCGTCCGCTGCGGACGTGGCCAGGGGTTTGTCGATAAAAACCGGCTTCCCATAGGGGGTCAGTCTCTTGAATTCCTCCAAATGCACACGCCCGTCGACGCTGATCTGTAAGACAGCATCCGCTCGTTCGGCAACCGCTTCAATGGAATCGAGAATCTCTACACCGAAATCATCGCGAAGTTGATTTGTGAAGCCCTCAATACGATCACGGCTCAGGGAGAACTGCTCGCTGCCTGTAGGACAGGCATAGACGATCTTTGCTCCGGGAACGTGGTGCGGATGCTCCTTGTTGTTGAGGATGTCAGAGAAAGCAGCGCAGTGCGATGTGTCCAGACCGATCATGCCGAGCTTGAGTTCCGCCATCTTACATCTCATCTCCTAACTGGTGTCACTGGCCAAAAACTTCTGCGAAACGAGCCTCCATGATTACTTGCACGCCCTCCAGAGCAGTCCGGGGCGTCACCGTTCCGGCGATGACTTGATTCATGGCATTGGTTAGATGATTGTGGTACTCTCCGCTGAGCGGTGTCCGCGGCCGAGCATCGGAAAGCTGGGCGATCAACCCCGCGTAAGGCGGCGGCAGGGTCGGCGCTATGGTCATCAGCGCTCGCCAGTTGGCGGGTATCAGCGACTCGAACTGGCGAAAACGCCGAGTCTGCACTTCCGTTGAGACGAAGTAGCGCATCAACCGGGTCGCCTCAGCGTACTGACGGTTAGGCGTGTTTGTAGGGACACCGACGGCGTAACCGCCTCCCCACGTGACATTGCGGCCCTCCGGGGGATGCGGTACCCGCCCTGACACAAAGTCGATCCCGTCCCTGATAACCACCGCGGCATCGGAGGTGGATCCCAACGCCATGGCCACTGAACCCCTAATAAGGCCGTTGCGTCCGCCGTCCACCGGGCTTCTGTTTCTGTCGTAGTGCTGCGCCCATTCATCAAGCCACTCATAGGCCATGATGTTGTTGGGCAAATCAGCGGTGGGTCGAAGTATGGGGCTCGACTCGTCCACGAGCTCGCCGCCGAAAGCCCAGATCCAGCCCCTGGGATACCAGTTTCCGGCCCAGGGTACGAAACCCGCTCGCGTGTAACGTCCGTCCGCTGATATAACACTGAGCCTTCTGTTCCAAGTCCACAGATCATCCAAAGAAAGAGCGTCAAAATGGGGATCGAGCCCTGCCTGTTCCAAAAGATCGATGCGCTTGAACAGACCGCGCGACGTGCAGTGATAGGGTGCGGCATACATCTTCCCGGCGAAGATCATCTCGTAAGTCTCACCGGGCGTAAAGCGAATGTCCTCGAGAGCCCCGGTCACATCCTCCAATAGCCTCTGAGCGGCCAGCTGCTTGACCGTCGATCCTTCAATCCAGGCTACATCGGGAGCGGCACCGCCTGCACTCACCAGATAGAACCTCTCGGTATATTCGAGCTGGCTCCCTGCGATATGTGCAATCTCAATCTCTACATCGGGGTTCTCCTCCTGATACCACTCAGCGATGGCTGCGAACTGCTCAAGGACCTCCTGATTGGCCCAAGCCCACAGCGTCAACCTGGTGGCGGCAGATGCAAACACACTGACTGTAGCCAGAACCGCGGTCAGAATCAGCAGTGCGGTGAACAACCTTCTCATACGTTGATCCGACACTCGCCCGTCTGCCATCGCAAAACGCCCTCCTTTGGCAATGCTACAGGCTACAAGGTTTCCTTCACATCATTTTCGATCCAGTCCATTGCCTTCCTTCTTTTGAGACATCATCGGCACCAGTAAGCGAACGCCTCCTCAACACAAAGAACGCCCCATGGGGGCGGGCATCCTATGTTCTTTTTGGCATACAGTACGAAAAAGCGATGGGGAAAGGGACCTCGATAGGAGAACGGCACAGACGCGGCAGACCTAAAGCTGCCGCGTCTGTGCGAGGAAGATCTGACTTAGCGACCGAACACCTGAGCAAACCGCTCTTCCATGACGATCTGGACGTCTTGGAGAGCCTGGGTGGGTGTCTTGGTGCCCCTGACAACCGCGTTCATCGCCGGATTCAGTTGATTGACATAGTAATCGATCCAAAGCGGTGTACGCGGTCTCGCCTCAGGCAACTGATCAAGCAGTGCCGCATACAAGGGCGGTAACGTTCGCACCACACGGGCCAAGGCGTTCCAGTTGGCCGGAAATACGGTCGGGAAATGCTCAAAGCGCCGGAGTTGCACTCTCTCACTGCCAAAATACCGGAGCACCTGACTTGCGAGACCTACGTTCTTGGCATTATACGGAATGCCAAGGGCCTGTCCCCCTCCCCAGGTACCGTTGCGCCCCCCGGGGGCATGAGGCACGCGTCCGGCGGTAACCTCCACCTGCTGTCCAAGCAACCAACCGACATCAGACGTGGATACAGTCGTCATAGCCACTGTGCCCTGGGCCAGACCGGTCCGGTTGCCCGAAACCGGCGTGGTACCGCCGTAGTGCTGTGCCCACTCGCGAATCCATTCAAAGGCCGCGACATTCTCCGGCAGTGTGGCCGTCGGACGCAGTCCGGTCTCATCCAGCAGACGGCCGCCGAAGGCCCAGATCCATCCGGGAGGTCCCCAGTTTCCGGCCCACGGCACTATCCCTACCTGCTGATATGTACCGTCATCTTTCATCTTCGTCAGCTTCTGATTCCAGTCAAGAAGCTCTTCGAACGTCGCCGGATCTTTACGAGGATCAAGACCGGCCTGGTCGAAGAGATCGACGCGTTTTCCTAAGCCGCGGGAAGTGGTGAAGTACGGGACAGCCCACATCTTCCCTTGATAGGTCATCTCCACTACATCGGCCGGAGTAAAGCGAATCCCATCCAAAGTCTTTGTCACGTCAGTCAGCAGCCCCTGGGCAGCCAACTCAATGACCGTGGAACCCTCAAGCCAGGTCAAATCCGGCGGTGAGCCTCCGGCAATGGCCAGAATGAGTTTTTCAGTGAAAGCACCTTGAGTACCCGCTATGAGGTTCACTTCATACGAAAATCCGGGGTTCTCTTCCTTATACCATTCCAGCTGCGTCCTATACGGAACATCATCGTTCCACACCCATACATAAAGAGTCTGGGCGTTTCCGACACAACTGGCAGCAAGTAGTGTGATGAGGCCCAATAACAGTACAAGACCTCTGTGTCCGATCATCGCTCGTCCCTTCACGACATTGACCCCCTTCAGTTAATAATAACAACGACACATTGTTACATCGCTTGTGTGTAATATTCCCGGACCAAAGACAGATGTCCTTGTGTGACAAAAGAGTGGCCATCGGCAGGAAGAAGAAAGCCCGTGGCCATAGTGACGAACAGTCAGTCTGAAGACAGCTTGAAATAGGCTGCCGACTAGATGACGATCTTCAGGCGCCCGCCGGCGACAAACCATTGACCGCGGACCACACCTTGCACGGGCCACTCCTGAATGACTATCTCGCCCAGGCGGGTTGAGGCGTCCAGGAACTCCATCACTTCGTACGGCTGTATCCAGCGAACGAACATGGCACCATGGGTTACTGGTGCACTCCCGTCCGTCAGATAGACGATATCTCCGGGGCGCAGCTGCTCCAAGGGCAGAATCTCTAGGTTCCGCTCGTAAAGATTGGCGTGATCGGTGTCGGTGAACACCCGCCTATGCGAGGCGAGGAACCTCAACTCGGGAATGACCTGGCGATAGGCCCAGACGATGATCCCCGACGAGTCGAATTCATCGGGCCCTCGCTCCCCCCACACATAAGGGGACCCGAGCTTGGCCATGGCCGCATCGAGCGCCGCAGCGGCTTCTTCCTCGCTTACCGGTCGCTGAATGGGTGTGGGACGGAACATGGTACAGCCGCCCAAGACCATGGCCACGATGATAGCGGCGCCGACAATACCGCATCTGCGCAATTGCATCGGTTACTGCCTCCCGTTTCTTCTGGGAATGCCCCGCGAGATGGGGGTATCATGTTACACCGTCGCCGTCGGTTTCTCTGAGCCTTACTCCATCGACGGACTGAACAGGTAGCTCTCGTGCCGGATGACCCTTTCTCCTTTAGTCGGTTCACCGCTCGTAAAGCCTGAGGCAATGCGCTTTTTTCGGGTTATCTGCCGGGAACTCCCGAGGTCTGCGGCGTGGGATATGCTGCTCATGAAGTCCGGGCGCTTCCGTGAAATCACCCAGTCCTCACGGATTGAGCTCGCCTTACTTATTCATGGGCATCCCGGCACCGGCGAAAGCCTTGAGGCCATCGATGCTGTACGCCCGGGGTATCGGAGAGAAGACGTCGCGCCTCCCGAAAGATGCGCCCCCGGGTTATGTGCCGCCGTTAACAACATCAACCAACGCGGCCTTCGTAAACAGATTTACTTCGTTCCAAGAACCCATGAGTCAGGGCCGATGATCTCAATGTCAATCGGCTTGCAACTGCCGCCATTGCACACGCTCGCTGAGCAGGCTGACACCGCGACCACTAAATCCGTCTCCGCCCGGAAGATGATCGAGTCACCCGGCTTGGCTTTCGGTGGGTGAATCTGTAACTGCCCTGTGGGAAGCACATCCACGTGCATGAATATGTTAAACGGTGTTGGGATCATATGGGAGCGGACACCGTACATCGCCAGCGCCTGGGCCAGATTGTCCAGACAGTTCGGGTGGGGCGTCCGAATGCCGTACTGAATGCAGAACATCTCTTGACTGCAGGCCGTATACAGGAAATCGTGGCGGCCTACATCATCGGCGACGATGGTCAACATAGGTTCGCTGCGGTTCGAATACAGCGTATGTCCCTGTGTCAGGTAGATAGTGCCGCTATAGTCAAAGGTCCGTCCGTTGGACAACCAATGTGTAAGATCGTGTTGACCGAACGCAACCAGATCGGCCACCTGTGCCCCGGTTGGGGTGACAACGCGCAAATACTGTCCGCGATCGAGCAGAAAGCCGTAACCTGTTTGAGCGGGAATACGATGACGCACCCTCGGTCTTTGTGACACTCCATCTGCTCCTTTACAAACCACAGGCGTCCAATGGCGAATTCTGTGGGGGCTGCAGATCCATGCTCTCAAAGAGAGAGATCTCTCACCCTACCTCGACGTTCACTGGATATGCTACCGATTCCCTGTCGACCTTAATGGCTTTAACCCCGAGTGTGCGCGCTGCCTCAGCCACCACTGCGGGGATATCGTATGCTACTAAAAAGGCCTCCACGGACTTAGTTGATCTGTTCAAAGTCAACTCAGCCTCTAAGAGGGCCCGATACTTGACCGCCTGAAAGAGACCCTCCAATGTCTCTCTTTCCCCCTCGATCTCTACCTCAACAACAGCGTAGCCATCGGCTCCGACGAACATGATGTCGACAATATCACCCGACACGAACCGCCGCTCCATGAACATATCAGCCACTGAATGAAGACCTAACGCGTCAGGCCTGCCACAGACGTATGTTTTCAACTGTCGGTGAGCTTCGGACTCTCCGCCGCTTCCCCGACATGAGCTCGTCAAGGCTTCCTCAATCAGAGCCTCTAAAGACTGCGTTGGCTTTTCCCCGATCCTGATACGCTCATGTGTGCCTTCAGGTTCATTTGCCGCTATACCCAGACTCCTCAAAAGAGGGCTCCAATCGGCTTCATAGCAGGCCTGAAGCTGATTCTCCCAGAACCCCCACCACGCTTCGACCTCGGTTTCAGAGCAACCGTATAGCTCAGCAACCTCTCTGTATCCGTCTCCCGGTATGCGGCTTTCCCGCTGAACCACCAGGGAGGACATGGCTGGTAGACCCAGATCATGACATCTCTTAGACAGGGCACCCAAGGGCTTCCCCAGAGATTCCGGTGCAACGGCGCCTCCTAGCCGCCTGGACAACTCGCCGTAGGTAATTGGGTCCCTATTCCTCGCACGGTCTGCCAATACCAAAGCCATCTCTCCAAGAAGAGTTATATCCATCCCCTGCCTCCCTGTCTGATTTGTGCCGCGTCAGAACAACACGTTAGCATCTCTGTTAGGCCGATGACCCACAATCCTAACCCGTTAATCGGTGTTCAGCCTTGAGCACGGCATTGCCTTTGGAATGCCGCCGCGCAAAGACTGCGCCCCTCAATCCCCCAGCCGATTGAGATGCACCCGACTGACCCGGCGTGTAGTCTTCTCGACACATGAGCATCCTGTCGCGCCTATCACGGCTCCGCGATTGACGCTACCGCGCAATCCCGGCAGCATTCAACCCATCAAGGTCTTCAACAGCTTCCTCCCGCGTGCAGCCATAGCCGGACTACCGGTCTTGGTCAGGCCCTCTAACCGTTGGATCACCGAGGGGCGTATATGATCATACTGCATAGCCAGATCAGCGAGCGCCTGCATCGCGTTTACCCTGACGATCGCGCTGCGGTCACGCAGGTGGTCATCCAGGATCGCCAGCACTTGCTCGAGCTCAGCGGTATCCAGACGGAGCCGCGGCAGTATCAACGACAAATGCCAGCGTACCTCCTGTTGCCTGATGGCGGCTACCTTATTCAGTAATGTGGGCCTATGAGGTTGCAGCAAATCAGGACGCTTGATTGAGGCCTTCTCAATCGCGTCTGCCGCACGCATCCGGATTATCGGATCCTCGTGAAACAGGCCTTCCAGGACGATGGCGAACAAGGCACTGTCCGCAACGATTTCTTCCGCCACTTCGTTGGCACGACCTATGGAACGTCGGTCACCGCCGGTGAGCTTCTGTAAGATAGGATGCATAACTCTCCTCAGCTCGACTCTGATGTTAGGGTCTTCTGAAGTACTCACGCATCGCCCGTTATCGGCAAAGGACGTCAGGCGGTTGTTGGAGACTCAAGTCTTCAAACGCCGGATGCTTTTCCCGCAAGCCGGCTCATCGACGGCCCGCTCTGGCTCACTTTGTATCCGTTGCCGGGGTAGCAGGCAGCCGGGACACCACAGGGTGTGCATCGCCGCCACTCTTGCACCAAACCCGGCGGATGACCGCAGTGCAGGTCTTTCGGGCATAACGGCGATGCCCTATGAGTTGACCGCCACGAAAGGGCCAAGGAGTCTTTCCCGGATCCCCAAGAAAACGTGTGTGAGCCGTGAAGAACCTCTCTTCTTTGGGGGTGGCCCGAAGAGAGCCGGCATCGCTTCCGACACGTGGTTGGTCTGACCGTGGACAAGGAACAGGATCGAGCTGTGTTCTTCTCCGCCTGCCAAAATTCAGCAGATCAGGGATCCGGTCCTTCAGTGCCGACCAATCCTTACGCGATATAACCGTCATCCGGCAGCCACGTTCCACACGGTGCAACAGCGGTTCCCCCGGTCGGGATGATCATTCCTGCACTACGTCGGCCTCGGCGAAATGGAGATCGCCCCACAGCCGCACCGTTACCCTACTTGCCCTGATAGAATCCCTCACGTAAAAGGCCATAGTTGAGCTTGTCCCACCGCCTACCCGCGAAGTAGACACACTTCCGTTGAACACCCTCCAATACGAATCCGAGCTTCTCAAGCAATCGCTGCGCTCCCCAGTTATGCTCAAGGGTGTTGGCTGAGATCCTTTCGAATCCGAGATTACCAAAGCCGTACTCCAGCATCAGGCGAACCGCTTCCGTTCCGAAGCCTTTCGAACGATTCTCGATCTTGGCTATGCCGAGTCCGATCGAGCACGTTCAATCTTTCCAATTGATGTCTTGGAACGCGATATCGCCCATCACGGTGCCATCGTGTAGGAATACTCCCAATCTGATATGCTTCTCTCCCTGATGGCGTTGTATCTCTTCGAACCATGCATCCGCCTTTTCCCTGGAATGGCCTATGTTAAGGGGTTCGGTCATTGCAGTGTGGTCATATTCGAATTCGTTCCAGAGCCTCTGACAGTCCTCCCGTTCCAGGGTGGCGAGGTGGATGCTGTCTCCGTTTAAGCGCAACACGGCTAAGCTCCCCTTTCGCTACAAATGGAACAAGGACCAAGTTCGCCCAACGGCTCGGAGCTTAAGTGACGGCGCAACACCGTCCGGCCACACACGCATCTCCGGCGCAATCGAGGCATCAGTAAATCTGTTTTGCATTTGCCGGCAAGGTTCTCACGTGCTCAAGATACGACGTTACCTTAGCGGCCGTCTCTTTCGGAAAATGGAAGCCGAACGTCTCCGCCACCAACTGCGCAGATCGCTCAAAAATCGCGAGAAACAGGAACATTGATTCCCAGAGGCTGTCGTAGTCACAATCGACGTAAGTCATCTTGTACTCATTCCACAGCTCCGGCGTCAGGAGGCTTTCCAAATGCTTACCTTTGAACCCCAATGACTTCTCCCATCCGGTCCGTATCCCGATCTCCCAACCCAACATCATCGTCATCGGTTCCCGCAGCCACCCTTCGATGTAGTACTTCACAAGCGGCAGCTGTCTTCGCCAAAGGGTCTTAGGAATGTGGGATCCCAATGAAAAAAAGAAGGCCGCGCAGCACCCGTCATAGAGTTCCTTGGTGGGCTGGGTGATCAAATAGCTGGTTTCGTTGGGCGGCGGAAGGGCCGGAAGGCGACTGTCCTTGTCGATCAATACGGCTGTCAGGCTGTCTGCAAGATGATCACCCAACGTATCCAGGTGATGGAACGACAAGTCGATGCGATGCCCATCCAGCAATTGAATGTTGTAGTTGTAATGGCGACCATCCGCCTCCGCCGGAGGCCATGGCCCCATCAGGGGTTGTTCCACGACGATCACTTCACCAAAACGCAGCACAACGTATTCTTCATCGCGGAATGGCTCCACGTCCGTTACGAAAGCGGCAATATCAAAGTCCCGGAAGGGGTCCTGGGCGGCACTTGGATTCACTCGAGAGCCATTCATCAATACGACCCGAATACGGTCATCGATCTCGGCGAAACCCAGGATGAGGGCCATGATCTCATCTTCTGTTCTGGTCTTCATATCGATCTACCTTTCGTCGCCGCCAATCAACGGTGGGGTACCCCGTGTGCGTCTTGCCACTCCGCCCGCTGAGTGCGCTCGTCGGAGGGTGGAAGGGGTTGAGGCGCCCCCAACTCAGTCGAGCACCTATAGATCCGGGTCGACAGTTGCCGGCGTATGTGCCCTTGCACGTCTTCCTGCCAATACTGCTCCAACCACTTCCACAGCACACTGACATCTCTGGGGTGACCTTTAGTCCGGCGTTCCGGTTAAGACTAAAGAACCCCGTTGTGACCGTACCTCACGGTGTCTCGAGGCTATCCGTTCGGTAGTAGCTGATGCCCCCGTCGGGCCCCTCCTGTTGGGAGTTGTCACTACGTAGAGGGGTTCCTACGCCGGGAACGGTTTCAGTGTTATGCTCACCCGTTCCGTTGGTATGATTTACGAGACCTTTCCGGGAACGAAAGGCGGAAGCGGTGTAAAAACCTGCCTACGTCTATCGAAGGCGGAGGCGGAAGGCACCAAGGCGGTCGCCCCCTCTCGCCCCCCTCGTCTGTGGGTGCGAAAGGTGCGCGGAAGTCGATTTGGCGCTTACAACACCTGTTTGGCCACACCGTGGATGCCTAATACGATTGAGCTTCGGTTGTTACTCCGCCGCCTGCCAATCTACCGGATCCGGCATCCGATCCTTCACCGCCCGCCGGCCTCTACGCGATATAGCCGCCGGATGGCGGCTATATCGGACGCGATGTAACGCTAATGGCCGGGTCTGCATCAGCATCGTGCCAAGAAGATCCTGCACCATCTCGGATGCTGAGGGCTACTGATATCTGATTCCGGTGTTCTTCCTTCAACTAAGGACTGCGCATGGGTTCTGCCGGCATCTCCGCCAACATGGACGGAAAGCGGAAAGCAACAACCAGTCAACGCAGCCGGCGCAGCTTCGGCCCTATTCCTTCTCAATAACGTAGCCTTCCTTAAACTTCCCTTCCAGTGATTCACCGACACTGGCCTCTTCATCGACACTGATAACACGCAGCGTTCCTACAGGGACTTCCACGGGTTTTGACAGACCGGGTACCTGTACCGATTCGCTGACCTTGAACCTATCACCGGGCTTTATCTTGTCTCCTTCGCCCAGATTGATTACGTACTTATCCCCTATGACTGCCAGTATCTGACCGGTAATCTTCTCTGAAGGCGCCCCGCGTCCCAGCTCAATATCCCGAAAAGACTCTTCGAAATTAGCAATCAGATCATCCACGGCTTGAAAGAGAGCTTTACCCAATATCGAGTTTCTAAACGTTTCGCTGCTGAATGAGATGCCACGCAAGTTATCTACTGCGACACTGACCCCCGTTTGCGAGCCCGAGCCTTGAACGGAACCCAGAACAACCCCTGTGGTCACATCAACCAAACGCGCACTCAATTCAGCCTTGGCAACGGATCCTCCAAGTCTGACAATACCGACCCGAATACCTCCCGAACCTGTCTGCTGAAGTGTGGTTAACGTGCCCATCAATAAAACGTCTGCTCCCAACAGGCGTCCCAACTGTGCAGCGTTATATGGATCCACTGTTCCCGACAGAACGAGATCTTGTTCCTGAAGGATGTGCTCTATTCGATCCCGTTCAACAACCCTTAGCCATGCTCGATCTGACAGCTTGTCTGTCACGGTCTGCGTTATCCCGTTGAGCATTTGATACCTGTCTATGTACCATTCACCTATTTCGCCCCCTTCAAAGGGCATAATGGCAATGGTGACATCTGCAGAAAATACTACTAAAGGACATACCATGACAAAAATAAGAGCCAAGAAAAGAGCTGACTTGCGTATCACATCAACCACCCCGATCAGTCTAGTCGTTAGCTTGTATTTTCGACTGACCATCGATAATTCCTACGAGGAAAGACAGGCCATGGGAATCTTTTCGGAGCCATGAATAGAAGTTGTCCGGTTGTACACTGGTCCCGAGAGCAAGAGCCGCGCAGGATAGAAACGAGCGTCTTCGATGGCACCGGCGCCACAGCGTCGTCAGAAACGCTATCGACCGGCCCATGAGTGTTAAGCGGAATCGAAACCCGTCCGAGTGGTGACCAAACGGATGAGAATCTCACGGGTGACGGTGCGCAAGTACCGGCGGGCGCCCGAGTACCCGATGCCTTGGCCCCGCCCAACTCGGCCGGGAACCGGCGGCTGCCGGATTTGACGGTTCATATTCCTGCTGCGATCGTATGTGCATGCGTCGCGAGTCGACGGCGCGGAAGATATATGGCCAACCGACTCCTTTGCACCAAGGCTCGTGTGGCGCTGAGCCCAAAGACGGCTTCGGCGGCTGTCTTGCAGCGCCGCCGGGAAGCTGAGCAACACTGAGCGACGGCAGTTGACGGCGGCCTTGGACCAGGATTCGAGAGCCCCCGAAGCATATGCTTGAGTGCAGGAGCTCCGGCAGATCACATACGAGCGGGATGCGGATGTGCTCTTCGCTGGGCTTGATCAATCCGGGCATTCGCCGATACGTGGTATACGACGTTTGGCAGAAGGCGTGCGCCTTGATGTCGATGCGGTAGTTGCCGCCATCCGGTTGCCGTGGAGCAACGGGCGGGCGGAAGGTCCCATCCATCGGTTGAAGCTACTGAAACGTCAGATCTACGGCCGGGTCGGGATCAAGCTCCTCCGAGGGCGTTTCCTGCCGACAACAGACGCTCACCAAAGCTCAGGACGAATACCTGTAGCGGCCCAGCCCGGGTAGCCCCACCAAAAGCACGTAATCCCGATGTCTGCAGCACCATGGAAATCAAGCGGTAGACATCTCTGCTTGATCCACGCGAGTGCGTGCAGATCCGGATCGATGCCTGCCGGAGAAGGGGTGTTTGCACGTTCTTCGCGCCGATACAACGCCAGCCACTTCCGCATCACACTGACATCATTAGGATGGGCTTTAGCAGAGGCCGGATCACCGTAACGAGAGCACAGCTGGCCTATCGACGGCAGGTCATGCGTTCGATAGCTGACTACGCTGTCCATGACTCTCGATATACCATCCGATGCCAGGTTGCCGTGGCAGTACTCGTAGTTGGCGGGAGATCCTTCGTAAACGTTTAGCTGTCCGTCACATGTCACGGAAACGTAGGCTCCCCGGCGCCGGTACGCAGAGTGATCCTTTGCCATCTCCGTCAGATCGTGCTCTCCGCTTGGTACATTTCGAGTGACTGAACCCTCACACAGACCGCCAGGCAGTGCAACGTTGCCGGATATGCCTTCGATGGCTGCCTCCAACTCATGCACGTCCGGGCACCACGCTTCGTATTCCATCAGTCTTCGATTCGACATCAACGTCGGGACAGTCACATTGATGAATGGGTCGACTTCTGTAGTCAGTGACCGCAGTACGTCGATCATCTCTCGGACGTCTTTGGTGTTCGCCTTGCTGAGGAACAGATTCCATCCCAACCATAGGCCGTGATCAACAAGGCGTTTCGCCGCTTCCGTGACATGCGTATAGGCACCTGGGCTACCGACAAACCAATCGTGTGTTGCTTCCATGCCATGTAGGCTTAAGCGCGCTTGTGTGATTCCTTCTTTCCTTACCTCATCGACCAAATCGGCCAGCCGGGGATGATGCGCGAGAACGTGGCCGTTGGTCGTTATGGCCATTTCCACTATTCCGTCGTTGAATTCTCTTTGGAAACGCCACAAGTCAAGTGGTTCGGGGTGACACCATACATCATCCATGGTCATAGGCAAGGGTCTGTTGAACCCCGCGTCCTGAGAGACTTTCTTGAGGAGAAAGCGGTGGATGACCTTGCGCCCAGCACTGCTTGCCTCTATGGCTACACTACGTGGCCATGATCGTCAGAATGAGCCTTTCGGCTTGGTGCTCAACAAGTCCCACCTCCCCCGTCCCATTGTCATTCGCTCGAGGGCTCAACAACACCACTCCTTACCCGGCCAGTCTCCGATGTCATCGGAAAGATCCACGTGCGGCTTCGGCGCTACATGAGCCTGTCGTGCAACAACGCTGAGCCAAGGCCCGTGTCTACAATACATGACGTGCAAGCCTCAAGAGAACAGCTTGCTGTAGTCCAACAGGCACCCGCCGCGCGTCCATTGCTCGTTTCAAGAGACTGAGATCGCAGCCGTTCTTAGCCATCCAGCCAAGGATGGGCTCGTACCTGTCTTCGCGATTGCGACTGAGTTCGGTGGCCAATCTGAGCTCAATCTTGACCGTCGGTAAGACATACATGCCTACCTTCATACCGACATGATGAGTCCATGGCCCGGATCCGGACACTTCGATGCAATCAGACTCGGTGCTCACTTCCACCGTGCTCGCCTCAACACTGATGCCGTCGATGTCATAGCGACACCAATACTGGCCGGCTTCCCGAGGCGGCGGTGACCACTGCTCGGATCTCGGTTTGACCAAGCAATGATACTCAGACAACGCATCTGAAAAGGCATCGACATGCTTTCGGTCGCGCATCAGGAAATCAACATCGCCCACGGGTAATTCGCAACCGTACGATAAGGCCGCAGCCGTTCCAACGAGCCTATAGTCGGTCTCGGCCAGGACTGCCTGAAGCTTTGGAAGCACCTTCAAAAGGACACCGTGCAACGTCGGTTGGTCAATGTGCCGCTGCGACTCCATCTTGAATGTCACTCCACCACTCAGTCGTAATCGACAGCCCATGCGCTGCCGTCTGCCCAATGATCCCGCGCGCCTCACAGGCGTCATCTCCGATCCCGGTGGGGAGAGTCCTCCATCGGTCCGGTGTATGCGCCCCTTAGCCTGCCTCACACTACTTGTCGATCGATTACGTTACTGCCGGGGACAGCTTTCCGAAAAGCACCCTTATGTACGAACGGACCATCGTTGACGTCCTTCCTCGGTCAAGCAATGCAACCTCTTTCGACCGCTTACTCCTCAACCGCCACGAGCGAGAGCCGACCGATGCCTTGCTGCTGCTGACACCGATCCGATCCAAGGGTGCGTGAGCCCTTGGATGTCCATTGGCTACTCCCCGCGCTCTATTCGACCCTGATGACCGGAGTCCTATCTTATTTGGGATGGGACTCACAGCCCGGAATTGGAGAGGCAGACTCCGCCGGCTAACGGCGCCTCCTGAGCCGTCCCGACTTTTCGAATGCCGAACCGCTTATACCGGCAATAGGTGTTTCGCTAACGTCTCGGCCGCTCTTGCTCACCCCCCTATCTGGCTTCTGTTCCAGATCTTTGGGCCCTGCCGGCAGACGAAATGTGTTGACAGCACCTTTTTACCCGGGTATTATTAGTCCGACGCCGGACACTTCAGCTGGCCCGGCGACAACCAGAAGGGGCTGAGTCCCATGACGAAACGTTACTGCACAGGGTTTGCGGGGTCACGTCGAGTGGCATCGGGTGAACTCCGCGAGGTGGCTCTGAAGCTTAAAGAGTTGTTTGACAGCGATGAAACCGAACCGTTGCTGGTATTCGATGATGAGACCGGCAGTCAGATTGATCTACCTTTGGCCGGTACAGTCGACGAGCTGACAAAAAGCGTGGCAGTCCTCTCCGACGGGAAAGACGCACAACATGGAGAAAAGGCAGCAGCGCCCTCCGGCCCAACCCCCGCCAGCAGGGGACCGGGTCGCCCGAGACTGGGCGTGGTGGCACGAGAAGTGACGCTACTTCCTCGGCACTGGGAGTGGCTAAACGGCCAACCCAGCGGGGCTTCGGCGACGTTGCGCAGGCTCGTAGAGCGCGCTCGCAAGGAAAGCAGTGCCGCCGATCGCGTCCGCCAAGCGCAGGAGGCTGCCTATCGCTTCATGACCACTATGGCCGGGAATGAGCCGGGTTACGAAGAGGCGTTACGCGCCTTTTACAGACAGGACTACGACCGGTTCGATGAGTTGAACCGCAACTGGCCGCAGGATGTCCGTGAATACGCTCGAATGCTTGTGGCAAAGGCGCGCGAAGCAGCGGCTACGGTCGGTGCCGAAAAGAGTCCGCAGTGAGCAGAAGCCCTGGTCAGGGCGGCAATCAACAACGCGGTTCAACACACTCCGATCAACCAGGTAAAGGCCCCGACAGGGGTCGGCCCCTTTACCTGGTTCACAAAGCGGTCTCCCTTCGGGTTTTCCGGAGAACACCCGACAGCCCTTCGGGTTGAAGATTCTTGACAGGGGCACTCGGTGAGGTCTTGAAACGGTAAGCACCACCGCAGAAGCGCGGTGGCGCAAGGAAAGCACAACTAGATTCACCGGCGCTGACAGAAGGTATGGCTATCGAGCGCCTCTGACACTTGTTGCCGTGTTACGACTCCGGGACTCGGACGCTCTGAGACGAGATCCGGTGTGAGCCCGGAAATAATGAAAGCCCTGCATTTGCAGGGCTTTCGATGTTCTCTGTGGTGGGCCATCAGGGACTCGAACCCCGGACACCCTGATTAAGAGTCAGGTGCTCTAGCCAGCTGAGCTAATGGCCCTTGAACGGCTCTAATTATACCACGCGTCCTCGTCTCTGACAACGGGAAAAATGAAAATGGAACGAGTCAACTCTATTGGCGGAATGGGGAGAGACGCGCTTCTCCTACGTGTTGCATTATACCACAACCGCCTTTCCCACTATCCGCCATAGTCCCGCACGGGAAGACTGCGATCGACATGGGCCGACTCCTTGACACTGCACATCAGCCCTGAGGCCTCTGATGATCATCTTCCGCCTCTTGCCCCTTTGTCGCACGGGCTACCTGCAAAACGTCTGGTGCCGCTTTGCCCACTTCCTGTCGCAAGCGTTCCTACAACCGGGGAAAACCGGCGCTTCCGCGATGTGCAATAATCTCGGCCATGGAAGC
The DNA here is from genome assembly GCA_050945315.1 of Limnochordia bacterium. Taxonomy (GTDB): domain Bacteria; phylum Bacillota; class Limnochordia; order DTU080; family DTU080; genus DTU080. Next base: position 16,681 of record JBMNSS010000039.1, read on the forward strand.
TGCCTAAATGACTCCGCCAAGAGGATCTCACCTCAAGCGCTTCGACGAGGACGATCAGAGTCTTTTCCTTCGCGGGCATACGCTGTCTCCTGTTCTGAGGTAAGATCACTCTTTTTGCATCCCGCGCCTCCAACGGTGAAGCCGGAGATGGAGGGGTATTCTATTGGCATGTCGTAGATGACCTACACAAAGGCCTACACAAACCTCAAGACAGGTGATATACAGTGCGAGATCCACGAGTGACCAACATGGCGAAGGTGCTGGTTCATTATTCCCTGGGCATCAAACCCGGCGACTATTTTGTGATTCGAGCCGGAGAAGTGACAGCCCCGCTTATAGAGGCCGTCTATCAAGAGGCGTTGCAGGCGGGCGCGCATCCCGAAGTGCAGATCAGAATGCCGGAGATCACCGAGATCTTCCTGAAAAACGCCAATGACGAACAGCTGCGGTATGTCTCATCACTGACTCGCATCCCCGTTGAAGAAGCGGATGCTTGCCTCACTATTCTGGGAGAGGTAAACGTAAGGCATCTAAGCGGAGTCGATCCAGCCCGGCAGGCGCTGCGCTCTCGGGCCACTTCTGAGTTGACCAACACGATGATGAAACGAGCGGCGGCAGACGAGTACCGCTGGTGTCTGACACAGTATCCCACCAATGCAGACGCGCAGGAAGCCAGTATGTCCTTGACTGAATACGAAGATTTTGTCTTTGCAGCCTGCGGTCTCAACGAAGAAGACCCGGTTGCCTACTGGCAAAAGGTCGATGCCGAGCAAGAGGAGCTGATCAAAAGACTCGATTCCGTGGAGACTCTGCGCATCGTAGGCAAGGATACTGATTTAACCCTGCGCACCGGCGGACGCCGGTGGAAAAGCTGCAGCGGCAAATCGAATTTCCCCGACGGTGAGATCTTCACGGGCCCGGTGGAAGACTCAGCCAATGGTTACATGCGCTTCAGCTTCCCCGGAGTCTTTAGAGGCCAGCTGATCGAAGACATCAGGCTCCGTTTCGAAGACGGAAAAGTCGTCTCGGCGACCGCACGTCACGGTGAAGAGCTCTTGCATGCTCTGTTGGAGACCGATCCCGGTGCCCGTTATCTGGGCGAGTTAGGCATCGGTACCAACTACGCCATCACGCGCCACACCCGCAACATGCTCTTCGATGAGAAGATCGGGGGTACCGTGCACCTGGCCTTGGGTGCCGGTTATCCCGAAACGGGCAGCAAAAATGAGTCCGCCATTCACTGGGATATGCTGTGCGATCTCAGAGACGGCGGTGAAATCCACGCCGACGGACAGCTGATCTACAAGGACGGCAAGTTTCAGTTGTAGATCGGGTAGGAGGGCGGGATCGCTCCCGCCCTCCTACCACACCACCGGGCATACGATTCCGTGCCACGACGGTTCATGTAGCGTTCCGGAGGCGTCGATGCCAATCGAGAGGCGACACGAGTCCAAGTGCACAGAAGAAGGACTTCTTGAAGGCTCCGTTCCTATGTGAGACTCCTGCCTTTCACCGGGGGCCTCGTCCGTTGCCGGCGGACTTCCATACCCGTTCCTCCGTCAGTCCGCGTTTCATCAGCTGGCAATCCCGAGTATAGAAGCGTTCCATTGACGCCGGATGATACACCGGAGTCTCCGGCGGATCCATCCGTCAAGCTCCTCGAAGACGTTCTTCACCTGTTTTTCCGCACCCCTTTGGACGGGCCCAGAGATTTACTTGAACTCGTAGCAGGAGATATCTTCCAAATCGCGAACCCTTCAGAAACGCCGTAATGGAGGGACGCGTGGCGAATGGAAGACATCGAGATCAGGCCGGTTCATGTGGGCGCAAGCGCATTCATGGCTGCGATCTGCCGAGACCTTGGGGTCGCGGGAATGATCAATCGTTCCGTGCGTTGGGATGAGAAACAGTGGAAGGTGTCACCGGGGACTCGGGCGGTTGCTCTGATCATCAACATTTTGGTGGCGCGGCGCCCCCTTTACCGCGTATGGGAGTCTTTCGAGCGGCTTGACCTACCCGTTTTGTTTGACGAGCCGGTGGAGTTGAATGACCTCAATG
>JBMNSS010000040.1:0-18711 GCA_050945315.1 Limnochordia bacterium
CACAGTGATGGAAGGAGACAATCCCCGACTTGTGCGGTTTTCGGACATAGGCGATCCCCGGGTTTGGTCACTCATACTCTACGGTGAGCGCAGTGCCTGAAATCTTCAGCCATATTTTGGCGCTCACCGGCGTACACATCATCTAGTATGGGCAGAGAGGAGCACAAACGTGTCGCCTATTCGCTTCATCGCCCTCAGAGCAGACCGACTGATCTTATCGGTGGCCCTTTCTATCTTGTTCCTGGCACTTCTCGGGTACATCATCCTCTTACGGACGGCGGTCTTCACCTCTACTCCGGTACCCCGCACTGTCTTGTGGCATAGTCTTCCCGTTTCCACGGAACCCGGGGCCAGCCCCACCCCCTTTGCCGTGGGGGAACCGGCCCCCGATTTCACGTTGTCCGACACAAACGAAGAAAACCACAGACTGTCATCGTATCGCGGTCAACCGTTGCTTCTGTATTTTTGGGCCAGCTGGTGCACATTCTGCCGCGATGATCTGCCCCGACTGAATGAGCTCTATCAAACGCATAGCGACGATCGACTGGTCGTTTTGGCCGTCAATCTGCTTGAAAAAGCCGAACTGGTCAAGATCATAGCTCAACAGCAGGGCCTCAGTTTTCCCGTTCTCCTGGATCAAAACGGCGCCGTCAGCACCGCCTATCTTGTCAAAGCCACACCCACCTATGTTTTCATCGACCGAGACGGCATAGTGCAAGCACACATCGTCGGTCGCCCAAGATCCAACGTGCTTCAGCGCAACCTGAAACGGATCATTGAGACGGAGGAGTCCTCAGCCCCCCGGACTTGACGCAGGGTTGGCACCCACAAGCGGCGAAACGACAAGGTAACGACAGACGTTCTTTGTCGAGCCGCTTTGGAGGTGCTCAAAGATGCATATGACCTGGCGTATCCGCTTTCTCACATCCGCGCTGATCGTGATGTTGGTAACCTGCACCGCTGTCGCAGCTGAATACGGTGCGCGCGCCTACGGTATGGGAGGGGCCTACAACGCCCTTTCTTCCGATGTCACGGGTCTGGCCTACAACCCTGCCGGGCTAGGTCGGCGATCGTTTGACGTACTCTTGTCTGTGGGATCTCCTGATCAGGGGATCTGGGGCAAGTTGCGCTCGGCCCTAGACAGCCCGGCTGATCTTGGACAAAACTACGACGCTGCCGGTCTGGCCGCCGTCGGCATCGGTCCGGTGGCGGTGGGGTTCCTTGTGGACGGCAAATACGAGATCACCGAAGACAACGACAACAAAGTGATAGATACCCGACTGAATCAACGGATATCCCTAGGCACCGGGCTCAATGTCGTCTCGTTTCCGCTTAGCGCCGGTGAGTTGCGGATGGGCCTCCGGCTCCAGCGTATCGATGCCAAGCACAGACGATTCGTAGTGGATGCCAATGATTCGAAGGTCACCGAAACGGCCTGGAATGGTGCCGGCTACTCGCTGGGGGTAGGTGCCCTGGCCCAGATCACTGAGATGGTTACGGTAGGGATCACTGTACATGACCTGTTGGCAAAGACCCACTGGACCGGGACGACATCCTCGCAAGGAGTGACCATTGAGGAGGATCCCTATACCGAAAACCACACCGCCGTTACCGGCGGCAGCCTAGCCATACGAGTCCCCTTCACCGGAGTCACTCTGGCCATCGACGGTGACACGACAGGAACGGTTCGCTATGGGGCGGAAAGCAACTTCCTGTTCAATGCTCTCAGCCTTCGCGCCGGCCAAACACGCCCGAGAAGCGGTCCCGTCATCACGACAGCAGGATTGGGAGTCAACCTCGGACCGCTCAGCGGCGGAATCGCTGTCGGTGCAAGAGAAAGCTTCGAAGCCCTCGACATGTTCCTCGTCGATGCAGCGATCCGCTTTTGAGCTCGGTAACCAGTCCGGGCTTCGACAAGTATACACAGCCGTTCAGCCGCAAGCTGGAGGGATTTGGCCGCAGTCAATGGAATTAGGACAGACTAACACGTCACATCATACGTTAGGGAACGATTCTTCGGAGGGACATTTCGCATGAAGCTTTCCACCCGGGCGTTACGTATGCAGCCATCAGCCACTCTGGCTATGGACACACTCACGAATCAGATGATACGTCAGGGAATTGATGTCGTTAACCTTACAGTAGGCCAACCCGACTTCGATACTCCCATAAACGTCAAAGAAGCAGCTATTGAGGCCATTCAATCCGGATTTACAAAATACACGCCGGCGAGCGGTATCCCCGAATTGAAAGAAGCCATATGTCGCCGTTTTGCCGATGACTGTGCATTGGAGTACTCCCCGCACGAGGTCGTCATATGTGTAGGAGCCAAGCATGCGCTCTACAACATTTTTCAGGTCCTACTGGATGAAGGCGATGAAGTGATCGTGCCGGCCCCCTATTGGGTCTCCTATCTTGAGCAGATCCGCCTGGCGGGAGGAACCCCGATTGTTGTTGACGGCACGGAGCAACAAGGCTTCAAAGTAACGGCCGCTCAAATACGTCAGGCCATCAGCCCGCGCACTAAGGCGCTCATCCTCAACAGTCCCGCCAATCCAACCGGTGCCATATACACTCGCCGTGAATTGGAGGAGATCGCTGAGTTGGCCGTCGCCAAGCAGATTCCGGTCATATCTGACGAGATTTACGAACCCTTCAATTACACGGGGAAGTCCCACGTCAGCGTCGCTCAGATCAACGAAGATATGAAAGCCCTGACCTTAATAGTACACGGCGTATCGAAAAGCCACGCCATGACCGGCTGGCGTATCGGATATGTGCTTGGCCATGCCGATATCATCAAAGCCATCGGCAGTCTGCAAAGCCATAGCACATCAAACCCCACCTCTATCGCGCAGAAGGCGGCCTTAGAGGCTCTACAGGGTCCGAGAGACTCCGTGGACAAGATGGTCTCGGAGTTTGCTGCCCGACGCGAGCACTTGGTCACCGGACTGAATTCTCTGCCGGGCATTCGCTGCTCGATGCCCGAAGGAGCCTTCTATGCTTTCCCGCGCATCGACTCTTTGTTTGGCAAGCGCTACAAGGGGCAGCTGATCGACAGCTCCTCCAAGCTGACCGAGTTGCTGCTCACTGAAGCGGGCGTGGCTATGGTCCCCGGCACTGCCTTTGGGGCAGAAGGGTATGTGCGCATATCCTACGCCACCTCCATGGAGCGTATCCAGGCGGGGCTAGAACGTATCGGGGACTTCCTGCGGCAGATTGACTGACCTGTCAACCGGACAGCGGGCCTCAACGGCCCGCTGTATTTCTTGGGACACCCATATCTGAGTCAGCAGACACTTAGCTGCCTTCCGCCGTGGAGCTAGCCTTTTCGGTTTTTGCCTGCTGCTTGTAGCCTTCGCTCCGGTAGTCGGTTATATGAAACCCGGAACCCTTAAACAAAAGATTCACACTGCCGCTTATAAGCCGCCGTACCGGTCCACCGCAAGTAGGACACTCCGATAGCGGGTCTGCCTTGATTGACTGGTATACCTCAAATTTTCCGCATTGCTCACATCGATAATCGTAGTGTGGCATGCATACGACCTCCCACAATGACGTTGCTGCGCTGTCTGGCGATATGGGTCTTCCCAGCCAAACTATCCACAATGTTACCTATCGCAACGTGGCAGTGTCAAGCCCCGCGGTGAGCCCCTCTCAAGTGCCGTTTGTGTGATAGACTTGTTGCAAGACGATGCCCGGGTTACACTAGAGGAGGCCGAAGATCATCCATCGCGTCGAGCCCTCGATTTGACCGACCTTCTCAGGCCTCCGTGGTCTTTGGGGACGATCATCCGCGGCTTCGGTCGCAGACTCAGCCGGCCTCGATCTATCGAAGCTCTGTTGTGGATGAATATGTCTGCATCTCGGACTGATTCTCCGGCTTTTGAACCCTGCGGTGAGCGATTAGACAGCACGAATCAAGGCAACGGACCGTCTCGCTCACATATAGCCGTCCGGTACTATCGGCGAGAGGACCGTCACCGTCGCGAAGCGCGGGCACCCGTTTTGGGTGCGAAAAAGACATCAGCAAGGGTATGCTGGATGCCCCTGTCATCACCACACAACGTCTAGCGTTGGAATGGAGATGTTGCACGGCACCGGAGTGCCGGATTGGCGCAGGCGCGTCCCGGCGGGACCGTACTTGGCGGACCTCAACCCGAAGAGGTCCTTCGCCTCTTCGGAAGAAGCCCTTAATCAGTTCCACACTTGAGACTCTCGCTCGCCTCTTTGGTGTGTATTGGCACACTGACTCAGGCTTTGTATTCTAAGGAGGACATTGCTGTGGTAAACAGTGAGAATTACACATTGGAGGAGAATCCGTTAGTCGAAGCGCATGAAGTGGTAATGGATTACCGGGTTAACCCCACCGAGCATGTGCGAGCACTGGACGGACTATCCCTGAGCATCTGGCGCGGGGAATTCGTCGCGATCCTGGGTCCGGAAGGCTCTGGCAAGAGCACACTGATCCAGCTTCTCGGCTGCCTTGATCGCCCCACTTCGGGCACCATACGCATTGACAACGAGATGGTAACGGAACTGCCGACCAATCGTCTGGCAGGGGTCCGAAGGGATAAGATGGGCTTTTTGTTCCAAGTCCATCATCTGGTTCCTACCCTGGTGACTATCGAGAACGTCATGTTGCCGCTACGCTATCGCAAGATGCCTCACAAGAAGGCAGAGCAACTGGCCGGGGAATGGCTCGTGCGCGTAGGCTTGCACGATCGCATGTATCACAGGCCGTCAGAGCTGACCGGCAGCGAGCAACAGCGCGCCGCACTAGCTCGCGCCCTGGTAAACGATCCGCTCATCATCTTCTGTGATGAACCCACCGCTGATTTGAGCATGGATGCCGCTCAAGAACTCATTGAATTGATGCGCGGGCTCAACTACGAGTTCGGCCAGACCTACGTGCTGGCCACCGAGTCCGAAGACATAGCGGCTATGTGCGACCGGATCGTGAGAATAAGCGAAGGGAGAATAACGGCTGACACTGGTTTGCCTGCGGCATCTTCAAACGAAGAAAGCCCTGATCAACAGATAAGTGAAGACACCTGAGTCTTTCACCCGGTACGTACCCCGTTGAGCGCGTGGCCTGATCGACCTTCTCAGACCTCCATGGTCTTTGAGGGTCGATCTTAGGCAGCGATAGCCCGGCTCCGCAGATCCGTGAAGTGCCTCAGGCACAGCACCGAGAGCAATTGAGATGGGCGCCTCGGCATGTCAGCGACTCCGGGGCTCTGCTACAGGACCCCGGGCGGTGTCCCCCCCAAAGCCCGCCTGTAAACACTTGTGAAGAGACCATGTCCCACGTCGCGCGTGTAGCCGCTTGACGGATGTGCGCAGCGTTTCAGCAACACGCCTTTTATCGCGCTACACCATAGCAAGTACTTGAGCAGAGATCCTGCCGCCGACCATCCTGCGCAGGGACACCGGAACACGGTCGCACCCTCCGTGTTGCTTCGAGGTACGGCGCGATCCTATCACCTGCCGAGTTTCTCACACAATCAGGGCACCGTTAGGGCTGAGTACCTGCCCGGAGATATAGCCCGCTTCGGGCGACGCCAAAAATGCCGCAGCCGCCGCAACATCCTCAGGAAGGGCCAGGCGGCCCATCGGTACGCTTTCGGCAAAAGCGTTCAGCTCCTCTGCACTATAGCTGTCCAACATCTCGGTGGCCACCGCTCCCGGCGCCACTACATTGACCGTAATCCCCGCACCGGCCACTTCTTTGGCCAAAGCCTTGGCAAAACCGATCTGTCCGGCCTTGACCGCGGAATAGGCCGCTTCATTGGCGGCCCCGACCATACCCCAGATTGAGGAAATGACGATGATGCGCCCCCAGCCGCGGCGGATCATCGCCGGCAATACCCCCCGGCTTAATAGAAAGAAGGCCCGCAGATGAACATTCATGAGCGCATCCCACTCATCCACGTGCGTGTCGAGCACCAGTCGCTCCAGCGAAAACCCGGCGTTGTTGACGAAGACGTCAGGGTCTCCAAGACTCGCCGCGGTCTGCTCCAACAACCGTCTGCAATCATCGACGTTTGCCAGATCGGCACCGATGGCCACTGCCCGACCACCGGACGCCACAATGCGGGCCACCACTTCACAGGCATCGGCCTGACGCTGTCTATAGGCAACGGCCACGGCCGCACCCTGCCTGGCCAGTCGCCAGGCTATGGCTCTGCCTATGCCCCGACTCGCCCCGGTCACCAAAGCAACCTTGCCCGCCAATGAAATCGGTTCCATCAAAAAGCACCTCTGGACAATCACAACTGCTGCAGATGGAAGCCCCCGTCGACATTGATCACTTCACCGGTCGAGTATGGCAGGGCGTCTGAGGCAATGGCCACGACTGCTCGACTGAAGTCTTCGGGAGTACCCCAACGTCGGATGGGAATCAGACCGTCCTCGATCAGGGCATCGTATTTCTCTTTCACCGTGGAAGTCATGTCCGTGGCAATGATGCCCCCTCGAAGCTCGTAAACCAGTATGCCGTATTCGGCCAAACGGGCGGCGAACAACTTGGTCACCATGCTCAATCCGGCCTTGCTGATGCAGTAATCCCCGCGATTGACGGAGGGGGCATACGCCGATACCGAGCCTATGTTGATGATCTTCGGCCGCGCCTGGGGATCCCGCTGCGTCAGATCGATCATGTGCCGTGCCACCCGCTGAGTCAAAAAGAACGGCGCCTTGAGGTTGATGCTCGCCAACCTATCGAAACTCTCTTCTGACGCCGTCAAAATGTCCTCGCGCTTTAGGGGAGCCACCCCGGCGTTGTTGACAAGAATGTCGATACGTCCAAACCTCTCCAGGACCGCCTCAACAAAGGCACCGCGCTCCTGATCGTCTCCGACATTCGCCCCGAAGGCCGCGGCCGAGACACCTTTGTCCTGCGCCAATCGCACCACTTCTTGCGCGGCCTCGCTATTGCGGGCGTATCCCACGGCCACGCCAAATCCGGCTTCAGCAAGGCCCAGAGCAATCCCTCGCCCAATGCCACGACTTCCTCCGGTTACCAAAGCAATACGTCCGGACACCTTCATTGCGACCACCTTTCATTGACCGGCGATTACCATCCGCCTATTTCGTCAGCTACGTCTTTGTCAACGCAGGCGCAGGAGCATATGGGCCAGTTTGTCCCCCAGGAAAATACCCAGAATGCCCAGTATCCCGGCCAACCGGCCCGGAGCGGGAAGAGGCAGACCCATAGCTGCAAATACCACTCCCACCGCCATACCTACGAGAAGTGAGATTACCAGTTCTCGCATGTGCTCTCACCTCTCAGTCAACGGCATCCAGATGACCCAGCTTCTTCAACGCTTTGATCATGGCCTGCGTTCCTTCTTCGCTCCCTCCCTCAGCGGCAACGGCCCGAAACAGCTCTTGCACCAAAGCCGTGCCCGGCAAGGGAAGGTCCATCTGAGCCGCCGCTTCTAAGGCCAGCCGCAGGTCCTTCATCTGCCATTTCACCGAAAAGCCGGGTGCATAATCACCCGCAACCATCTTGGGTCCGAGATTCTCGAGCATCCATGATCCCGCTGCTCCCCGGGTTATGATGTCGAGCACCACGGATGGATCCACTCCGGCCTTCATGGCCAAGCATATGCCTTCCGCCGCAGCCAAGATGTTAAGTCCGCAGACCACCTGATTACACAGTTTGACCGTCTGGCCCATGCCGTGGGATCCCACATAACGGATCGTCTTGCCCAGGATTTCAAACAGAGGTCGACATCGATCATACACCTCTTGCTCGCCGCCCACCATGATCGACAGTGTCGCCTCAATGGCACCTTTTTCTCCCCCACTTACGGGCGCATCCAGCATGTGTACGCCCTTCTCGCCACATCCTGCCGCGATCCGGCGGGTCACTTCCGGTGAGATGGTAGTCATATCGATGACGATCATCCCCGGACGGGCGCCTTCCAGTACGCCTCCCGGACCCAGAATGACCTGTTCCACATCCGGTGAATCACCCACCATCGTGAATACGACATCCGAATTGCGGGCTACATCCGCCGGCCCTGTCGCTCGTTGGCCACCCTGTTTGACCAGTTCATCGGCGGCGGCACTGCTGCGGTTCCACACTGTAAGCGGATATCCGGCCCTAAGAACATGGCCGGCCATGGGACGGCCCATGATACCCAACCCGATAAAGCCAATCCTTTCCCGCATATCCCAACCTCCTGACATATCCTGTACATGGTTCATGTTCATGTTCATTGCCGATGGCGTTTCCCCTTCTTGCCACCGATGCTCCCACATGCTATCCTGATTCCGACACCACCGAGTCCGCGAGGAGAAGTCGCGGCTTTTCCGCGTTCTGAGGTGGTGTGAAATTGAACATCTTCGAACGACTGTCACCACGGTCCGTTCATGTCATCTGTGCTCTCATCGCGCTGACAAGCTCCTTCCAATCATGGGCTGCATCGCGCTCCCCCTTCTGGTTTAACAGCTGGGAAGAGCTCCGATGGGAGGGTGTCGTTCGTCAAACGACGGCCCAGAATTGCGGCCCGGCAGCTTTATCCACTCTCCTGAAGACGGCCTTTTCTGACTCTGTGCCTCCCGATCAACTGGTATCCACCGATCAACCCAGCTCCATGATGCTCCTGCGCGACGCAGCAGTCAGCCGCGGCTACGTCGCCGTGGGCATGCGCATGACCGTTGAAGAGCTTCAGCGCTACCTTGGTGAACAGCAGCATCCGGTGCTCGTGCGCATCCTAACACCGACCCCCCATTTCACCACCGTAACCGGTATCCTTCCCGGACGTATTATCACCCGCGACCCGGCCTTGGGCCGCATGGGTTGGGAGATCTCCGATTGGACACACGCCTGGAGCGGTCTGGCTCTTTTGGTGCAAGATCCGGACTTATCTGAGCCTGCAACCTTAAGCGACGAGGCCGCCTACTTGAATGTCTTGGCTCTGCTGATGCGGCAAGAAGGCCGCGGATCTGACTCGTCACTGTCCGCGCTCCGGGGGTGGTAATCTTGCTCGAAAGACTCGTGTTCATGGCGGCGCTTGTTGGGACACTGATCTGTCTGTTATGCGGACACACCCTTGCTGATTCGCCGGCTTGGTTCTCCCTGGTCCGGCCCCGGCAAACTTTTGTCACCTACACATGCGGCGTGGGTACCGCCTACTCGGAGCATTCCTATGCCGAGATCGGAAGTCGCCTGGTATCCCGCCTCGTTGAATACTCCGGGGGGATCCAAGTCTTGGGCTATCCACTGGACACACCGCATCATGCGCTGCTGCTCGAGGCCAAGATCAGCCAAGCCAAAGAAAGAAGCACTCTGTTCACCTGGACACCCGAGGGTCCCGCCTCAGGCAGCCTTACCCGCCATACCGGGCTGGTTCCTCGCCTACGCCTCGCCTGGCAGTATGAAGCCGTCTCTCCGCTGTGGAGACACGGGCTGGAGGTTGGCTGTACTCTGCGTTCCGACTCAGGTCGTGCTTCCTGCCCGGAAGTCTCCGTCTGGGCGGCCAGAGTCTATGAACCTGCGGTTCTCTCCTTAACCGTCACACAGGGAGGTCGAGAGACAACGGCGATCAAAGCGGGTGTCGAGACGGTCCTGAATCGCCGGCTGGCATTGGGCACCGCCTTTGTTTGGGTGCAACCTACCGACAAGGATGGGATTACTGAAACCAGCGTGGAGATGGCGGCGACAATCCGCCAGAGTGATCAGACCGGGTGGAGTCTGATTGTCACATGGGGAAGGCAAGCGCAAGGCGTCACACTGGGGCGAAATCTCCCGTTGCGCTGAAGTCGGTCTCAGAAGCGCAACCCCGTGCTGACTGAAAGACTGACCTCCTTGCCCTGGGCCAACAGGCCGAGCAGGTTGCGACTGCCTATGTCCAGTGTGAGAGGTCCCAACCGAAGACCGAATCCCCCCGAAAAACTCATCCGCTCCTCATAAGTGGAGTACTTAACTCCCAACCGTACGGGAATCCGCTCCAAGTGGGTCAGCTCTGAAGCCAACACGATCTCATGATGACCGGCCATGGGACCCAATAACCTTTTGGCGTACTGCAATGACCAGCGTACACCTTTAGCCGGCTCCAGGCTGACCCCCGTTCTCACGGTCAGAGGCATGTCCCAGTAGGGCCGCTCATCGCTTTGCCTCGTCTCACTCTGTTCATAGCTTCCCTCGCCGCTCTCCGGATCCACCCAGAGGTCGAAGGCTGTCTCTGTGACATCGCGCCACCAAACGCGACCCAGATCGACAACGCTGACATCAACGGCCAATTGGGGAGTCAATCGAAGCCACAGACCGAAGTTGGCAGAGACTCCGTGCCCTGACTCGGAATGCGCTATGACGATGCGTCCGTCGCCCACCTTGCTGTAGCTCTCGCCATCCCAGACAACCTCGACAGCAGGTCCTTGGATCTCGGCTCTTCCATAGCCCAGGCCGTGAATATAGCCGAGCATGCCGCCCATGTGAAAACCCTCGATTCGTAGTATCTCCGCGAGCCAAGGATCCGAATAAACGCTGCCGATGTAGCCCTCGCCGAAAACAGTCCCTTCGACGCGAGTCCCTTCCGTGAAATAGCCGTGTCCGGGTTCACCGCCCACCAGCAGCAGTTGGGCCGCGTCGGGACTCATCTCTCCTTCGATGTATCCGCGCACGGTCACACCGAAAGCCCTGGTGCCCCACGATCCATGCGCTCCTCCACCCACGCCCAGACTCCAATGAGCGCCGTCTTCTTTCTGAACCTCATTGCGTATGGCCGACATCCGGTCGGAATCCAAGGAACCAGACAACAACGGTACCAGGTGTTCGGCCGACAGGCAGTTCGAGTCAACATACAGGGAGAAGGGGGTTACCCAAAACTGCATACGATGGTCAGTTTCACCCAGGGCCGCAGGGTTCCAAGTCATATCATCGGCCTGACCGGAATGCGGACTCCCTATCCCCCCCAGTCCTGCCAATGAGCCAGACGAGATCGAAGCCGCTAACGCGGGAGAGCAACAGCCGGCAGCGACTTGCATGACAAGAAAAAATACCAAGAGTCTGATGTTCGGCAAACCTGCTCACCCTTTCAAAAATCTTACGTTGCGTCTCATACTATAGGCGATAGGGAAGCACCGCGCCTCACATACCCAACCACTCCATGGTGCCGTTGTAAACGGCAACGAGTGTTCTCATCAGGCGCCTGGGTCCGACTCCCGGCCGCCTTCCGACCCGCTCCCGGGGACTGACCTCTTCGCGGTCTTCTGTCGCTATTTCGCGGTACCGCGCCATGACGGATTCAGGATCGATGCCTAGACCACGAGCATAGGTGCGCAAAAAAGCGCGTTTGTAACCTCCGGCAGGAAGTGCATCTAACTCTCCCTCTTCGATGGCATCTATGTAGTGTAGGCTGATCTTTGTTACCTCCCGTAACCTGGTGCGGCTGATCCCCCTTCTTTCACGTTCACGACGCAGCCAGTCACCCAACTCCTTCATCGCGCGGCCCTCCCCTCTGTGGTGCAACAGTGTGCCCATGGTGGTTTCTTGTTGACAAAGACCCCTTCCTTCACACAACCTCCGGGATCCGTAGAAATCCGTCAAAGGTCCTAGTCAGGGACCCACTGTCGCGCGATCGCGATTTCCTCCGCATAGTCTCGTTCTTTCTCGACGGGAGTCTCGATAACCACTCCTACTTCCGGGAAGATATCAGAGGCGAGGAAACGCCCGAGATCATCAGAACCGATCTTACCCTGCCCCAAAAGCTGATGCCGATCTTTCTTGTCACCAAAAGACATCATGCTGTCGTTGAGATGCACCAGTTCAACCTTGCTACGGAACTCTTCTCTGGTCAACTCGCCTTTTACTTCATCCCAGCGCTCAAAATCCAAGACTCCCGCGGCAAAAGCATGACAGGTGTCAAAGCAAAAGCCGACGCGATCGGAAGAAGCGAGCCTGTCATGAATCTCCAGCAGATCATCGATCGTCCGGCCGAGCTCACTACCCTGCCCCGCCGTGTTCTCTAACAGGATGCGGGTCGAGCCCTCATAGCGTTGCATGATCTCATCCAGCGCATCAACCATCAATTCCAGGCCGCGCTGCTCACCTTGACCCACATGCTTGCCGCAGTGTATCACCAAACCCGGCGATCGATAGGCATCCGCTATTTCCAGATCATTGACGATTGACGCGACGGTGATCTCTCGCAGTTCAGGATCGCCGGTCGAAAGATTGGTCACATAGGGTGAGTGAGCCACAGTCACAATGTCCAACTCTTTCGTTTGCTCGTACTCCTCCTGTAGTTGAGAAGGATCGAACACTTTGAGTCGGTAACTCCTCGGGTTCTTGGGGAAATACTGGACGATTTCAGCGCCCAGCTCTTCTCCCAAACGAAGCATCGCCGCGAAACCTTTACTTATGCTCAGATGGCAGCCAATACGCACGAAGCACCTCTTTTCCACACGTTTGTCTCCCTGACGCTGAAAGTCCCGCCGAATTACGCAGGTACGTAAACGACACAGGCGAATACTCCCCAACAGATGGTGGCCCGAGGAGGTAGGCCTGTGGTTCTTTCCTGGATGGGCTTTCTGCTAACGCTCATCGTGCTCTACAAATTGACCTCTTTTGCCGTACGTCGACTTGTCCATTCTTTTTCCGAGATCGAGGCCAGCATGACGGGGCGACAATTCGTGCACCGCGTCGCCGATCCCGAGGTTAACCAAGTCATGACTGATGCTTTTGCCGCCTTTTCACCGGGTCAGTGGTATCTGATAGCGGGTGCCCTGGCTGCCGGAGTGACGATATTAGCCGTTCCGTTCTTCCACTTGCTTTACGCTCTTTGGGTGCGCCTCATCATGACCTTTACCGACCCGCCCCGCTACGCGGCCCAGGTTCTGGGTACCAGTCTGCAACAGATAAGCGGCTACATGCCGCGGGTCATGATCAATTTCGTCGCCCTGATCTTTGTGGGCATGTACTATGCCAAGAAAAGACGCCACTATCTCAGTCATGGGATTACACGACGCATCCTGTGGTGGCAGGCCTCGGCCGTAGAGGTTTTCGGCACTACTCTGGGCTGGACGCTTTACTTCGTAGCGGCGATGCTGCCCCGGCGCATCGATGACGGATGGACCAATTTTGCCGGACTACTCAGCTTGGCCGGCGGTTGGATGTGGGCTTTTTCGGGAATCCTGATAAGTATGTATCTACGCTCCGCTCAGAACGCCGTCCTTTGGATAGTCTTTCGCTATCGATGGTCAGAGGCGATCCCTTCCATCGTACGCATGATGACCATGCGCCGACTGTCTATGCCGCAAAGCGTGGTCAAAGAGATTGATCTTGACGAATCCGAGGGCCGCGCGCTGATCCGAGCTCAGATAGATCCCATCGACGCGGACCGCCTTCACGACTCTCTGTTGGCCATACCGGGCTTGCGTGATCCCCAAGTCACGGCCTTGGGAGCACCTCCGGACATGCCGGACCGCATTCCCGTCGATCTTCCGCCGCGCATGCGCCCGCTTCCCCCGCGGGTCTTCAGACGTCCGGAGGGACCTCCCAAGGGCTACGGCGCTGAATATGACCTGCTTCCCAGAGCTAAGGGTCCGGACGACGGCCCTGAGGCAAAAAAGACGCCTAAGACGCCTAAGAACACTACGAACGACGCAACGTGAGACAGACGATCTCAGGGGGGCAAAAGAGCCGCACCCTCAGTTTAGCATAGCCAACACCCGTACTGACGTGGATGTGTAACCGACCCTCGCGGATGAGCCCGGAGGCATAGGTCCGGCCCAGTCGATCATTGGTATAAAGCGCTCCCCAATAAGGCAGGCATACTTGGCCGCCATGGGTGTGTCCGCTCAACAACAAGTCCACTCCGGCGACCTTGGCTTCGGGAAAGATCTCCGCCGAATGTGAAAGCAGAATGCACGGTGACGAGGAGACTGAAGTCAAGGCGCGTGCCAGATCACTTGAAGCGAAGTGCGGATCGTCGATGCCTGCCACGTGAAGCCGCTTTCCCTGTCGATCCAAGGAAATGCTCTCGTTGCGCAGTACCGTGATACCCGCCTCTTCCAGCGCACTCTGAACAGCCGCCGGCTCCTCCAGATCATTGTCGCCCAACACCGCTATCACTCGGTGTCCATCCGCCAGAGCCGCGGCAACCTCACAAAGAGAGTACAGTCGTCTCGGATGATCGACATAGTCGCCCGTTAGAAGGATCAGATCAGCTTCGGCCCTGGCGACTAACGAAAGAAGCCTCTCCTCATACTTCCTGTCCGAGCGCAGATGCAGATCAGTGAGATGCAACAGGCGCATACCGTCAAATTCGAGTGGTAGATCCGCTATGGGAACCTGTCTGTGACGCAACAACAGATCATGCGGCTCTATGAGAGTCCCCCTGACGAGCAGGTACACCGCGGCCAGCGACAGGCATAGATAAAGAATCATCACGAAAGGGCCCTCCCGCCTACAGCTCATCCGGAAAGCCGCGCGTCGCACGATAGGCGATGGCATAGAGCCGTTCAGCGTATCGCGCCGATATATCGTGCCAACTCATCTTCGCCCCGTTCCAATGCTCCAACAAAGCTCGCTCCTCATCAAGATGTCGCTTGACGCGGGGGGCCATGGAGGCATGAAAATGCAATACGGGTCCCACAATCGTCCGGATGTCATCAAGGGGTACGACCCGTGCTAAGAGTAGATCACCCTGCTGTAGCGAACCGACGGCCGACGGCGAAAGGACGGTCACGTCTTCCTGTGTTCCCAATACACGAAGCACGAGCTCATTGCTAAGCTCAACGTCCTCCGGGCCGACAAATGATGCGGCATCCACGACATAGTACATGGGATGACAATGTCGCCAACTCTCCAGTTGTTGCGCGTCGGCCGGGGATAGATCGTTCTCGGCCAAGAGCTCGTCCAACAAGGTACGCCCACCTCTAACCGGTATCTTCCAATCAAAATGAAACCAGTCGATGAAGCAACCGTACCAGAATGGGTCATCGGCCGAACAACCGACTTGACGCATGAAATACTCATGAGCCTTGTCTGACAGTTGGTCCAAATCCTGCGCAAAAGCCCCCACCACGTTTCGCAAAGCGACCAGACGCTCCGCCACCTCCGTTCGCAAGACTGAGAATCCCTCATCGATCAGTTCTTCTGCCCCCATCGGCATGTCTCGTTCGGTAAGGGCCCGAAGCCGCCTCAGCAGGCCGTCAACAGGATGCTCAACGCAGTAGCGATCATCGAACTGCTTCACATCAAGCTCATCGGTGATAAGAGCGGCATTTCGATTGACGGACGCCGCGGTCGCCCCGTACAAAGCGGCCAACGTGGAAGTACGAAACCGCCATTCTTCTACCCGTCCCAGCACTGCGTGTACTGCCGCCGCCCATCCGGTAACCTTGCGAATACGAGGCGAGTACAAGCGGCAAAAGTCAGACCAAAGCCACATGGCGCTGTCGATGTGCGCCTCGCTGGCTCCCGTCATCGCCAGGACCTCGCAAAACAGGTCAGCCACCTGAACCTGACGCACTGTCGAGAACTCCGGTACACTCAAAGCGAGAGGAGTCAGCGGATCCGATGCAGACGACTCTTGCCGTCCGCCACCCGCATCCTTCGAACCTTCATCGCCGTCTGTACAATCCCATGCCGCCGCAGTCTCTGAACAGCGCACCCGCCATGTCCCGTCACATTCCCTGACCGCATTCGATCGCCACAAAGATCTCGGCTTAAACCCGTCGTCAGCGCAGCGTTCTATGACGTCCAAGCGATGACGCACGGCATCGCCCAATCGAGATATTACGATCCGTTTGGCTTCATTGATTTCCTCTGCCGACAGACAGGTGATCGTCAGCCGATCCTTGTTGATGCGAAAGCTACCGGGCATATCCGGCCAAGTGATCTCTTCTGATACTCCCTCGAGCTCTCTCAACCGTCTGCAGGGGAGTTCGTTGCCGACCGCATCACGCATATTCCCCACACCGATGTTCTCGTCCGTCACGTCAAAGAAAGCGCGCCAGCGATAGGTCATCTCCAGACCGTCGGTGCGGATATCATCAGCGATGCTTTCGATCAGGTCATTGAACACAAAACCCTGCTCTTGCAGAAACTCTTTCCAGTCTCCGCCTCTGTTTTTCTTGTAGCGCCTGTACTCACCACGCAAGACCTGCAACAGGCGTTCCCGATGGGAAGAAGACAGCACGGTAACCCCATATGGCATCTCCCACAGCTCACCCACCGGCAGCAAGCGCCCAACCAACAACCGCCCCACCGCGGGGATGCCCTCGACGTTAACAGGAGCGGGTGGTAGGATCGCATACTCGCCGCCCAACAGTAGATCGCTCACCTTGATCGTTCCGCGATCAATGGCATCGATCTGCAGCAGCGTCATCCGTGATCCTTGCCAGGCCTCAAGAAGATGTCTCTTGCGGCTTGGCAACGCCGCGGCAAATTCCATGCCGAAAAGCTCAATCAGCCGATGCCCGTGGCTCAGGCGATAGTCATGGACAAACCACTCCATGAATCGACCGAAGGCCTGTGGCTCCAGCACATCTTGCATCTCGTCGGGACCCTCTCCGAAAAAAAAGACAAAGGCCTTCTCGAATTCACTGTTGAAGCGGGGCTTGGCCGCATAGCGAGAGAGCTTTGTGCGCAGATCTTGTGCGGCTTCATGCCAAGACTGTCGCTCACCGCATTTCATTCGCACATCGCCTCCCGAGATCAGTATCGAACAGAAGACATATTTCGGCGCTCGTCTTTGGACATCCTTTTCCTCGAAACAACCGGACAACCATGCAGGTCACTTTCCATGCCTCAGTTTGTGCAAACCGATCGCCATCGGTTACAATATCCGAAACAGATTTCCTATGGGAGCGTCGTCTTGGCGGCACAACGCTATCGCACCAACAAGGTGAAACGCATGCACAGTATTCTCGAAGGGCTCTTGCCCATTCTGGAAGCCATGGCCGAATGCCCGGACATAGATCAGATTAATCCCGGGCGTATCAGCGCAAGTCGTCGCGCCGGGAACTACACTGTCACTGTGCAGTATTTCACTTCCAGCGGGCTGAAATTGCTGGCCCGCAGTCCTTCCGGCGTACAGGAGGTTTTTGTCGTCACCTCCGAGCCAGAGACTGTCGAGCGATGGCTCTTGGAATCCGGAATCACTCAACAGACAGGAAACAAACGCACCACATCTGAGACGATCGCCGGTTCGCAGCGAACACGGCCGCGATCGACATCAATCCCCCAAAAGAAGCGACGGAGAAGCAAGTCGTCCTCGCCGCCCCCACAACCGTCGGCGACCGCTCCCCCGGCGGGTCAAAAATCCTCGACAACAGTGTCCGATCATCTTTCCCGAGATACAGTGGACAAGCTGCGACAATTGCCGCGGCACCAATCGCCGCGGCACCAGAAGTCCGGTGTGCCCTCGGCCCGGTTGAACGGGGCAAAGACATCTCGGACATCCGCGCCCGTCAAACGAAAAAGCCAGACTGCACCGGCGAAGAACCCGCTGGAGGTCTGGCTTGAACAGGTAAGTGACGATGATATCCGTCGTCTGGCCCATAAACTCAAAGGAAAAGACATCTGAACATGCTCTACATCCGCAGTCCGCTCTCCATAGCAGTCACTACCGGACCGTACTCCGTGGGCTCAGAAAGCTGCGCCGTGAGCAATCCGTCTTCTTTTTCTTGTTCCACATGGTAGGCGATGAGTATAACATCCCGACCGTTCTTCCGGGTCAGCCGTAGCTCCAAGTCCCGGATCTCCTCTACATCAGATGGGTCCAGATTCGCAAAAGGGTATCCTTCCATGCAAGCAACTCCCTTCACCGGGACGGCAATCCCTCGCACCTTAGGTTCCCACCCGGATTTTGGTTCATCCCTAGTCTGTCCCGACACTTGCAGGAGAACACCTTTGAGTGTCAAAAGCTCTGGTGTATCCGTCCAACTAGTCGGAATGTGACTAAGTCAGTGAAGGGAGAGTCCTCACTTGTCAAACCCCCGCCTTGGCGTAGCGCTAGTTGGTTGCGGCCGTGTCGCACCCAACCATGCCATGGCCATGGCCGACCACGGCCATGACTTGCGTCTTATCGCCACATGTGATATTAAGCAAGACAAAGCCGAAGCCATACGCAACCGCTATCTGCAGGAACTGTCGAAAAGATCTCCCGAGATAACCCCGGAGCCTGTCCATGTGGTGCAAGACTACCGCTGTCTGCTCGACAACCCGGCCGTCGACATCGTCGCCATCGCCACGGATAGCGGATCCCACGCCAGTATTGCCATCGATGCCCTTGAGGCCGGCAAGCACGTCTTGGTGGAAAAGCCCATGGCCCTGGATACCAGGGATGCCCGGCGTATGAAAGCAATAGCCGAAGCCCGCAATCTGAGGCTGGGCCTGTGTCATCAGAATCGCTTTAATCCACCCGTGCAACTGCTGCGCAGCAAACTGGAAGCCGGTGAGATGGGCAGACTGCTGTACGGAACAATCAACGTACGCTGGAGTCGCGATAACAGCTACTACTCCTCTGATGACTGGCGAGGTACCTACGCGTATGACGGAGGCTGCCTGATGAATCAGTCCATCCATGGTATCGACCTGTTGCTGTGGATGCTTGGCGAGCCGGCACGAGTGTACGCAGAGACCGATACCTTCCTCCGCTCCATAGAAGCTGAAGATACCGCGGCGGCAGTCGTTCGTTTCCGCAACGGTGCCATGGGCATCATTGAAGGCACCACGTGCATCTATCCCAC